>NZ_JACOFQ010000002.1:35498-367045 GCF_019455395.1 Bradyrhizobium sp. BR 10261 | reverse complement strand
ATGCCAACGGCGCCTGGAGCTACACCGGCAACGGCGCCCACAACGAGCTCACCGCCGGCCAGCAGGTGCAGGACCAGTTCACGGTCGCCAGCCAGGATGGCACCGCCACCGGCTTCGTGACGGTGACCATCACCGGCAGCAACGACGCGGCTACGGTCTCTTCGGACTCGAAGTCCGTCAGCGAGGGCGACACCGCGACGGCACTGAACACCAGCGGTCAGCTCAGCATCGCCGACCCCGACACCGGCCAGGCCCATGTCGTGGCGCAGACCAACGCGCACGGCACCTATGGCGACTTCACCATCGATGCCAACGGCGTCTGGAGCTACACCGGCAACGGCGCGCACAATGAGCTCACCGCGGGCCAGCAGGTGAAGGACCAGTTCACGGTCGCCAGCCAGGATGGCACGGCCACCGGGACCGTGACGGTCACCATCACCGGCAGCAATGATGCGCCGGTCCTGAATGCCAACGGCGGTTCACTGTCGTATACCGAGGGTCAGGCGGCGACCGCGATCGATGCAGCGCTGATCGTGTCGGATGTTGACAGCACGAATCTGACCGGCGCGACGGTCTCGATTACAGGTAACTTCGCCTCCGGCCAGGATGTGCTCGGTTTTACCAATCAGAGCGGCATCACCGGCAGCTATAACGCCAGCACCGGGGTGCTGACCCTCACGGGTGCGTCGAGTGTGGCGAACTACCAGGCGGCTCTGCGCTCCGTGACTTACTCGAACTCGGGTGACAATCCGTCGGGCGCGACCCGCACCATCAGCTACCAGGTTGACGACGGCCAGACGGTCAGCCACGCCAGCAATATCGTGAGCTCGACAGTCGCGGTCATCCCGGTCAACGACGCGCCGGTGAATACGGTTCCGGGAGCACAGACGACAAACGTCAACACGACAAAGGCGATCAGTGGACTTAGCATCTTCGATGCCGACTCGGACGGCGCCAGCGAAACGATCACGTTGTCCGTAACCAACGGCACCTTGACCGTTTCAGGAGGTACCGCAGGGATCAGCGGCAGCGGAACGTCGACGGTGACGCTGACCGGAGCAGTCGGTGCCATCAATTCTACGCTGGCCTCGACGGTCAACTACGTTCCGACATCGAACTTTGCCGGAACGAGCACTCTGACCGTGACAACAAGCGACAATGGCCACACCGGAGCGGGTGGTGCATTGACCGATGTCGATACGGTGACAATTTCGGTCACGAGCCCCAGCCCTTTCGCTCTCACGACCGGCACCGACAGGGTCTTCTTTGTATCGGGCACCAATACCGTGACCGGCACGCAATCTCCCCAAACGCTGAACAACGGCGACCTGCTGACAGGGGGAAGCGGGACGGACACTCTCGTCGTCAGTGGTGGTGGTTTGGGGCCATTCACCATCGGAGATGGTACAGGAAGCATTGGCCTGACAAATTTCGAAACAATAAGTCTGAGTGACAGCAACAGCGGAAATCACACTGATACTTTGACATTCCTTTCGACATTCCAAAACGGAGGAACGCTCGCGATCGACGGATCTGGCATCACTGGTAACGGCGACTTGGTCGTGGATGCCAGCGCAGTCACGTCCGGATCGTTTGTCATCATGGGCAGTTCGGGAAACGGCGGTGATGATACCCTCAAGGGCGGTTCAGGTAACGACACGATCAACGGTGGCGCAGGCACTGGCGCGGACAGGATCGTGGGTGGTGGTGGCGCAGATGCGCTGACGGGCGGTGGTGGGAACGATACATTCGCCTATCTCGCCGTCACCGACGCCGGTGACCACATAACCGACTTCAGCACCTCAGGCGACAAGCTGGAATTCACGGTAACCGCCGGGCGATTCGTCATTGGTGATGTCGATACAAGTGTTGAAAACGTCAGAACGGGCAACAACGCTGCGATAAATCTCGCCAACACGGAGGTCGGCATTAAAACGGACGCATCCGTGACGACAGCAACAGTTCAATCAACGATCAACGGTTACTCGAATATCACGACTGGGGCCCTGTTCGTATTCCACAATTCGACAGTGGGCCACGCGCAGGTCTACTACGATCCCAATCCGAGCGTGGCGGGCGGCGCGATACTCGTTGCAGATTTGGACAATCTGACCACTCTGGCCAGCATAACCGGTACCTTCGGCGCAGCGGACTTCGCGTTTGGAACGGCGCTTGCTCCTGCGGGCGTATCGGGGCAGCCCATCAATCTGGGCCTGACCGACTCGCCGGCCAACGAGGGGCAACTCGCCACGGTCACTGTCGCCAGCATGCCCGACGGCTGGACACTCAATGGTGGGACGCTGCTCCCCGATGGCAAGTGGACGATCGAGACGGCCGACGTCAGCTCGCTCATGGTGACATCGCCAGTCAGTTTCGCCGGCGCTTTGCACCTTGACGTGACCGTGACTTGGATGCAGCCGGACGGCTCGGCTGTCATCGAGACATTCGCCGACAATGTTGAAGCTTTTGCAACGGGCTCCCCCATCATCGCCATTTCCGGCAATGACTATCTCACAGCGTCAGGTGGCAGCGATCTGCTTGTATTCTCACGGCCGATCGGCCACGACGTCATCTATAATTTCGACGTTGCGCATGATCAGATCGATCTGATCGGCTACGCCAGCTTCAAGACCTTCGCCGATGTCCAGACGCATCTGTCTACCGACGACGACGGTGATGCCGTCATTGCGCTGGCCGACGGTCAAACGATCACTTTGGATGGCGTCGATGCCGCCTCGCTCGCAGCGAACGACTTCGTGTTCGACTTTAAGCCCATGGTCGACAACGTCGCCACAATGACGATCGGCAACGGCGCAATGCTGCCGTTGTCCGGTAACATCCACAATACGGGCACGATCTCGTTGAACTCGACCGGCGCGGAGACTGACCTCCAACTTGTCGGGCACGGCATTTTGCTAGAAGGTGGCGGTCAGGTGCTGTTGTCCGACAATAGCGAGAATACTATCAGTGGAGCTGTTTCCGACGTCACGCTGACCAACATCGATAACACCATTTCGGGAGCCGGACAGCTTGGCGAGGGGACATTGAGCCTTGTCAACCAAGGTACAATCGACGCTACGGGCACCAACGCGCTCGAGATCGACACCGGTAGCAACATCATCGTCAATTCCGGAACGATTGCGGCCAGCGGCAGCGGCGGTCTGGTCATCGACAGTAACTTGGACAATTCGGGGCTGCTGTGGGCGCATGGAGCCAACATCACTCTCAATGGCATCGTTAGCGGCAGCGGCACCGCACTGATGGATGGCGTGGCTACGATCGAGTTCGGAGCGGCTTCATCTGCGCATGTTGCGTTTGATGCCGCGGCCACCGGGACAATCGTGCTCCATGACTCCTTCGACTTCAGCGGTGTCGTGTCCGGGTTTAACGAAGGTGACCACCTGGATCTGCTCGACGTCTCATTCGGGGACGGCACGACCACAAGTTATGTCGCAAATCAGGCCGGCACTGGCGGAATCCTTTCGGTGACTGACGGAGTTCATACCGCCAATATCAGCTTGCTGGGCCAGTACGATCCCGCGAGCTTCCAGACCGAGGCAGACAAGCACATGGGAACGCTGATCAGCTACCACGGGGATCTGGTCTGACGCGTTGCGAGGAGATGGCTAAAGGTGCCGACTGCAAGGTCGGTACCTGGTTCGCATGGAGATCCTGGCGCCTTGCTGACTGCCCTGATGCACCCCGCCGGTTCTGAGTGGCCGGCATCTCGTTGAGCCTGAGCGATTCTCGCTCCAGTTGCAATTTTCGCGCGTCGTGAATTTGCTCGATGCAGGCCAGCATCAATTAATATTATTATAGAGCTCCTCATCCGTAATAATCCGGTGACTCTTGCCGATTCCAGCCCGGTGCTCTGCCCGGGATGCGGTTGTTTTGTTAGCTATCGTATTTGTATTGCAACGTTTTTGTCGATTCTTGGATGGTCGCGCCGGGCTCGTTTTGTGATGGGTTATTCAAATCAGGCATTAATACATTAAATGTTGACGGTAATAAATATTTAATGAATAGTTTATCGCTGGCGGGGCCGGACATAAATCGGCAGCCGCTGAAGTTGCCGAGGTGTCTGCAAATCCATCTTTAAACAAGGGATTCCTGCTATGTTGCATCATTTCATCGAGACCAAGGAAGCGTTGAGGCGTCTGCGGACGGACCAGGACGGCGTGGTGTCATTCGAGTACATCATCGTCGCGGTTTGCATCGTTGGCGCAGTGGGTGCCGTGTTCGGCGGTGGAGCTGGTGGCCAAATCGGGGCCGCCCTGACCACAGGGATCACCGCTATCACCACAGCCTTCGCCACCGCCATCGCTGGCTGAAACGGCGATTTGACGCCAGAGGGGGGCATCGAAATGTGTCCCCCCTCTCGAATGTTCTTTCTGCATTCCTAGTGTGCCTTCCCACCTCTTCGAGGCATGCATTTTCATGAGCTCGGTTTCATACATCGCCTCAATACTGGAAATCCTGTTGTTGCTCTACGTCGCAACGATCGATGTCGCGACGCGCCTGATCCGAAATGAAATGTGTCTCGCGCTGGCGGCGCTCGGGATCGCCAGTCAATTGCCCAATCCAATGCAAATTTCTGAGTCGCTGATATCGGCCGCGATCCTCTTTCTGCTGCTGTTCGTCCTCTACACCCGCGGAGGAATTGGCGGCGGCGATGTCAAATTGCTGACTGCTCTGGCGATCGGGTTTCCACTGGCCGGCCAGATTCAGCTCCTGACCATAACTGCGCTGGCCGGCGGCGTTCTTGCCCTGGTGCATCTGATGATGCGCCACCTGCCTCATCCCAAACTGGCGCCCGCCAGATCGTCACTCCCGCGCCGGGTCTACGCGATCGAACGCTGGCGCCATTTGCGACACGCCCCGCTGCCCTACGGGGTTGCAATAGCCTGCGGGGGTATTTGGACGATTTTGAGCAAAGGATTGTGAGATGTCATCCGCCTTGCGTCTGTCGATCATCATGGTGCTTCTGCTGGCAACCACTGCGTTCGGGCTGATCGCCTATAACATGAACCTGCCGAAGGCGGAGCCTCCGGCGCCCGTGCAGGTCACCGAGGCGGCGCCGGCACCAGCAATGGCGCCAGCCCCAACCGCGGGGTACTTTGTAGCGGCACATCCATTGCCGAAGGGCACATTGGTCCGCGAGGAGGATTTCAAGGTTCAGTCGGTGCCGCCGGAGCGCGTTCCACAAGGGGCCATCCTGGAAACGCCCGAGTCCAGGGCCGGGCTTCCCGGCTCGCTAATCCGCAAGTTCGTCGAAGCGGGCAGTCCTGTCACGTTGCAGGACATCCTGCGCCCGCGGGATCGGGGTTTCCTCGCAAGTGTGCTCGCACCGGACAGCCGTGCGATCAGCATCAAGGTTGACGAGGAGTCGGGCGTCTCGTGGCTCATCAGGCCCGGCGATCATGTCGATGTCGTGCTGACCCAGGTCTTCGAGAAGGCCGATCCAGTGAAGCGCGCCCTGAGCGAAACCATTTTGCGCAATGTTCGGGTCATCGCCATTGACCAGGAAATCGTGCAGGGCGCGCGACCCATCGGCGGCATGCCAGGGAAGCAAACGCAAACCGTGTCGCTTGAGCTTGCGCAGGAGCAGGTCAAGAGGGTCACGGTTGCAAAGCAGCTCGGAACGCTGTCGCTAGCCGTGCGCGCGGCGGTCGATCAGTGGGACCAGGCGGACACTGGCGCGACGTCGAGTTGCGATGTGTCGCCGGAACTTGCCCGGCAGAATGCTATCGCGGCTCAGAGAACGGCAGTGGTCGTTCATTCGGGCCGCGAGGTCAAGCAATACACAGTCAGGAGAGAGGACGAAGGCGCGTTCGTCAGCTGCGACGGAGCGCCCGAGGTTATCCAAAAGACCGCAACGGCTATGGATTACACAAACAGGCTGTCGGAGAAACGTTGATGAACATCGCCATAGCTACTCCGCCCGAAGAAGCGACATCGATCGTTGCACGTAACCGCATCGTTTGCTTCGTGAATGATGAGATCAGCGCGGCGGCTCTGCGCAAGGGGCTCGAAGGCGCCAACCTCTCGATCAGGCGCGGCACGATCCGCAATGCGATACGGATGCTGGAATCCGACACAGACCTGTGCGCGCTGGTAACGGACATCAGCGGCATCGATGATCCCTTCACTGAACTGGAGAGGCTGGCCGGCGTCTGTCCGCCCGATGTCCGCGTAGCTGTGATTGGCGAGAACAGGGAGATCACCTTCTACCGTGAGCTTCTGGAGCTCGGCCTGGCCGAGTATCTGCCGCGGCCGCTCACGCGCGATTTGGTGCTGGACCAGTTGCGCCCCAAGCTGCTGGGTGATGTTGCCCCCAACCAGATCGATCGCGGCGGTCACGTCGTTTCGATCTGTGGGGCGCAGGGCGGGGCCGGCGCCACAAGTATCGCGATCAATCTGGCACTGCAGCTCGCCGAAACCACCAAGGCCAAGGTCGCGCTGCTCGACCTTCATCTGCAGGGCGGCGAAGCCGCCGTGATGCTGGGTGTCCGTCCCGGGGCGGGGCTGCGCATCGCCCTGGAGAATCCGATGAGGGCGGACACACTGTTCCTCGAGCGCGCGGCAATCGAAGTCAACGAGCGGGTCTGTCTGGTCTCGGCCGATGAGGATCTCGATGCGCAGCTCGAAATCACGGAAGCCGGCGTACGACACGTGCTGGGCCTGCTCCGTCAACGATTCAACTACATCGTCGTCGATGTGCCCGTGCCGTTTCCCCCGTCGATCTATCCGGTGATTAAGCTTTCCCGTCACGTGATGGTGCTACTCGAAGCCGAGGTGACCGGGCTTCGCAATGCCCACGCGCTGCGCACCGCCGTCGTCAACATAGCCGGCAAAGATCGGGTCTTTACCTTGCTCAACCGGGCCGGTCGTCCCGGTGGACTCCCCAGGGAGGCAGTTGTCAAGGCGATGGGCGCAGAGCCGGACATCGTCGTTCCCGATCTCGGCAAGGGGATGACCGAGGCGCTCAATCTCGGAATTCCCGCTCTGAAGCACGTCAGGAAATTGCGACGTCACCTGGCACCGATTGTACGGGAGATCAGCGGTGTCGGCGCCGAGCGGAAGAGCTGGTGGAGGAGGGTGCTCACAGCACATCTGCGATGAAAATATTTGGAAGACGTGAGGAAGAGGCGTCCGTTCTTGTAGCTGCATTGGGGGCTGAGCTGCCTGGTCCCGCGGCAGGTTCGCTTCCGTCGATGCCCAACCTTGCTGTATCCGCGCCAAGCGCGCCTCCACCTGTGTCAAACCGGCCCGCATCCGCGTCCAGGCGCGACGACCCCTCGATCCACCACCCGATAATACCGGAGTCTTTGCGTGAACGGGTCATCGAGCAGATCGAGCCAGCGGTGGCGGCAACCGTTTCGCGCGAAGTTCTTCGGCGGCAGATCGAGGAAATCATCCATCAAATTGCCAACCAGGAGCGGCTCGAGCTGTCGGGGCGCGAGCAGCTTCAGCTCGCGGACGAGATTGCCGACGACATGACCGGATACGGCCCGCTCCGTCCGCTGCTGCTCGATCAATCGATCAGCGATATCATGGTGAACGGTCCCAGCAACGTCTACGTGGAGCGGAGCGGCAGGCTGGAACGAATTGCGGTGCGATTCCGCGACAATGATCATATCGCCTCCGTCGCTCAGAAGATTGCCGCGCAGGTTGGCCGGCGCGTCGACGAATCCAGCCCGATGGTGGACTGCCGCCTGCTGGATGGCAGCCGCGTCAACATCATTCTCCCGCCGCTGGCGATCCATAGTCCGTGCATCTCCATCCGGAAATTTCCAAGCCACCGTTTGGATATCGCCGGATTGATCGAAAATGGCTCAATGACCGCGGCCATCGGAAAACTGCTGGAGATCGCCGCCCGGTCTCGGCTCAATGTTCTGGTCTCCGGCGGTACCGGGTCCGGCAAGACGACGCTCCTGAACGCGATGAGTCAATTCATCGATCACAGCGAACGCATCGTAACGATCGAGGATGCGGCAGAGTTGCAGCTTCAGCAGCCGCACGTGATCAGCCTGGAGACCCGGCCTCCCAGTCTGGAGGGCACAGGGCAGGTGACGCAACGCGATCTGCTGGTGAACGCCCTGCGCATGCGTCCCGACCGGATCGTCGTTGGCGAAGTTCGCAGCGCGGAAGCCTTCGACATGCTCCAGGCGATGAACACCGGCCACGACGGTTCGATCTCCACGGTCCATGCGAATAGTACCCGGGACGCCCTGACCCGCATCGAAAACATGGTGCAGATGGGACAAGTCAATCTGCCGTCGCGGGCCATTCGTGCTCAGATCGTCGCTGCACTCGATCTCATTGTGCAGGTCGAACGCATGCGGGACGGGCAACGTCGCATCGTTCAGATCAGCGAGGTGATCGGCCTCGAAGGGGACGTGATCACCACCAATGACATCGCAGCCTTCGAATACAAGGAGGAGGATGAGCAGGGTCGTCTATCGGGCACCTACAGGTGCAACCTTGCAACTCCGAAATTCAAGAGCCGTCTTGTCTATTACGGGCTGGATGGAGCGTGGGCCGAGGCAATGAGGCAAATATGATGCCGGAGTCTGTAATCGCATCGTTTCTGGTGCTCGCGATCTGCGCAGCAGCCATTTCGCTGTGGCTCGACGCTCGGGAGCGACGCATAAATCGCCGGCTGGCGGTTGCTCTGCCAGCTTCCCATCCAGTCAACCTACCATCCATTCGCCGCTTGGAGGCCGGGTCTTCGTCACGGTTGCTCCATCGCGTGGCCAATTACAATCGCGAGATACCTTACACCTGGCATCCAGCCTATGTGTTGCTTGCCGGTGCCATCGCAGCAGCAGCAATCCTTTACACCAATCTCCTGCTGGGATTCTCAATTCTTTACGTGTCCGTCGCGGCGGCCATTGCCGCCATAGTTGTCGTGCGAGGCCTCTTCGGATGGCAGCAACGTCGCTTCACCAGGCAACTTTTTCGACAGCTGCCTGATGCGATCCAACTCGTGACAAGCACCGTTCGATCGGGGCTGCCTGTGCACGAAGCTTTTCGCGCCCTCGCGCGCGACATGCCGCAACCAACGGCTGGGCAGTTTGCCATCGTATGCAGCGAGGTGAATCTTGGAAGACCTCCCGAGGACGCCGTCCAAAGTGTCTATCGGCGAACTCAAGTGGCGGAATATGCGATGTTCGCGGTGACCCTTGCGGTTCAGTTGAAGTCGGGTGGCAGCCTTGCGGAGACCTTACAGAACCTGGGAGATACCGTGAGGCAACGCGTTGCACTGGCCGCGCGGGCCAAGGCGCTGGCGGGAGAGGTGATCTTTTCCTCGCGGGCGCTGACGATCTCGCCCTTGCTTGGAGGCGGGGCGCTATACGCAGCCAATCCGCAAACGGTCGATCTGTTGTTCACTGATCCGGTTGGAAACAAGCTGCTGGCCTACGCAGTGGTCTCGGTGCTTGTCGGGGCCTTGGTTATAAGTTGGATGGTCAGACGGGAAACGGCACTATGACGCTTGGTCTTGGTCTGGTGGCCCTCGCATTCGCAGCCGGTGCTGCGAGCTGCGTGTTGATCATCCGCGAAATGCACATTCGCGCTTTGGACGTGCGGGTCTCGAACGCTGTGATGGGCGTTGCCGGACGGTCGGCGCCGTTCCAAGACATGACCGGTTGGTTCTCGTCGCTCGGCATGCGGTACCGCCGCTTCTACGCGGAGGAAAATCTGGATCAGCTACGAGCGATTCTTCAATCAGCCGGTTTCAATCATCGTCGAGCCCTGCCGACCTGGATCGGTGTCAAGGCCGTCAGCATGTTCTTGTGCCCCATCATCGCCGGAGGGGTCGCTGAGCTCCTGGGGAAGCCGTTGCTGGACGTGCTGGTCTTCACGCTGATCGGCATGGCGGTCGGAATCGTGGGACCGCGGTTGATACTGGGGATGCTGAAGCGGCGGTTTGATGCGGCCATTCGTCTGGGCACGCCGGATATGATCGATCTGCTGGTTGTGTGCAGCGAAGCGGGAATGGGCCTGGAGAGCGGGCTGGCACGGGTAGCGCAGGAAATGAGCGAGACCAATCCGTCCATGGCAGGGGTGTTGAGGAATCTTCTTGATGATCTCCGGATATTGCCCAGCCGCAGCGAGGCATTCGAGAAGCTGGGAGCTACGTCGGATGGGCTGCGCCGCTTCGGGACCATGCTCGCTCAAAGTCTGCAATACGGGACGCCGGTCGGCCAGGCGCTGCGGAGCATCGCCGTCGACCTCCGGCGAGAACGTATTACCAAGCTCGAAGAAAGAGCACACAAGCTGGGCGCCAAGCTGACCATTCCCATGGTCCTGTTCCTGCTCCCAGCCATGTTCGTGATTTTGGGAGGAAGTCCCATTCTGCATCTCGTACGTTCATTTGCCAGCTTCGGTAAATAGCCATGAGCACCGTTGCCCTGTCGAAAGCCTCTTCCTACGATCGGACGATGCAGCTGTTCGGCGGCATGTGGTTCATGTTGCTGGCTCTTGGCGTCGCCATCAAGATTGGCTCATCGGCCGGTGATCCTTGGCCGTCGCTTCTGTCGAGTTTCTGTCTCGCTGTCTTTTACGTACTGCTGGCGCTGTTGACCATCACACGGCCGCCGGCAAAGGCGCAGGCGGAAGGTCTTCTCCCGAGAATAGCGGCGTTCGTCGGCACTTACATGCCATGGACGATCGCGCTCTTCGGCAAGACCGACCAGGCGCTACCAAACCTGGCATCCACCGCTTGCGTATTGATCGGCATGATCATGATGCTGGTCACCATCAGGCATCTTGGCAGGTCATTCAGCTTGGTGCCGCAGGCGCGTAACGTGGTGCAAACGGGTCCGTATCGGTGGATCAAGCACCCGCTCTACCTCGCGGAAGAAATCGCGGTGTTGGGTGTGGTGCTGAAAAACCCGTCGCTGCTGACAGCCATCCTGCTCGTCCTGCATATCGGCGTCCAGATCTGCCGAATTCATTACGAAGAGGACCTGCTTCGGCGCAACTGCCCTGAATATTCGAGCTACGAGGCCTCGCGCTGGCGGGTGATCCCTTACGTTTGGTGAGTGTTGTTGATCCGGTCCATGACCGGAGCGGTGAGTATCGGTCGAGGTGGGCTCATGAGCCACAGCAAATCTCTCTTCGTCGATCAACGCGGTGCAGTCGCGCTCGAGACATTGATCGTTTATCCTGTCCTGGTGGCGTTCCTGCTGATGTCGCTCGCCGAGCTGGCCATCGCGGGCTTGCAGTTTAGCTCGGCCTGGTCGGCGCTCCGTGGCTTCGGGCAATATCTGCAATACTATAATCCGCTCGGCCCGGACGGCACTCTGAACTGGAGGCCGGGGCTACAGACAACAGTGGCCGGTTATCCGATCAGCAACATCCAGGTGATATGCGGAGACGCGCGTGTTGCCTGCTCGTCGAGCAATATCGCTACTCCGAAGTATTTTACATTCACGACAACCGTCACTTTGACCCCAATTGTGTGGCGAGCAGTGTTGTGTAGCCCGTCTTGTACGTACACGCTGCGCTACTCAGAACGGTTCCAATAGGTGTTTCCATGCGTGACCTGCTCCATTCACGGCGAGGCTCGGTCGCATTCGCAACGGTCATCGCGCTCGTGCCGCTCATCGGAGTGGTCGCACTCGGGGCCGAGGCCGGATCGTGGTACGTCACCCACAAGAACGCACAGAACGCCGCGGATGCGGCGGCCTATTCGGGCGCATTGCGACTTTCATGCACGATCGCCGGTGCGACCTGCGATACGCAATCGGTGGATTATCGCGCAAGGGAATTCGCGGCGCAGAATGCGTTTTGCAACTCAAATCCAAAGGACAGCACGCTCTATCCTGACAGCAAGTGTGTGGCGACCCTTCCGAGCGGAATCTCGCGGGTCGTGCAAATCGATGTCGGCGATTATTTCGGCGACTCCAATGCGGGCACGTTCACAACCCCACCCAAGGGCACGGGTAACGCGGTTCGCGCCATAGTCAAGCAGCAACAGCCGGCCTCCTTGGCAGCAGTCCTGGGTTTCAAAACCGTCACCATCCCCGCCCAAGCCATTGCCTTGGTTCAGAACCCGACAAAGCTATGTGCACTGGCACTTGGGCCTGACACAGGCGCACTCAAGCTTGGTGGTCACCTCAGCAACAACGGAACGGGCTGCGGGATGATGTCGGACACCACTGTTCAGTTTGCCAGCACACCAACTTTCACGGGGTCGGGATGGGCGGTTTACGGTGCAAGTGGCTGTACCCCTTCAAGCACCTGTAGCAATCCTGGCGTGCCGCACAACTATTTTATGCCATACGCAACCAATCCGCTCAGCAAGCTGAACAGTGAGGCGTTCAACAGCAGGACCGGCAGTTCCAATCCGGAAACAAAAATCACATGTCCCACCTCGCCAGCGCCGCCCGCCGGCACCAAGACTTGTTATACGACGTCCCCGAATGCTCCCCCTGCCACCGGGGCGTACGGAAACCTGTCGGTGACGACCGGAGACTGGTTAGATTTCGCTCCAGGCACGTACGTCTTTTATAACGCGACAATAAAGATCAATGGGGGAGCAGTCACCTGCAACGCCTGCACAAAGTGGCCGCCTGCTGGCACGGGTCTTGGCGTAACCTTCGTATTGCTCGGGGATTCTAGTCTTTCCATCAGCGGCGGCACGGTCACGCTCTCTGCTCCCGTCACCAACACTTTCTCATCTGATCTCAACGGCGTTCTGATCGATGATCAGGCGCCGACGAAGTCCAAAAATGCTGTCACGATCAATGGCGGTGGTGCCGTCGCATTAGGGGGGGCGGCCTACTTCCCGAATGTCGACGTGACCTGGAACGGAGGAACTCAAAGTGCAAACACGACGTGTTCAGAGGTGATCGCCAAAACACTCACCATGAGCGGCGGCGGCTTCCTGAGCACCCAAGGATGTGGTCCGGTCGCTTACACCCAAGTTATCGCTTTGGTGCTGTGATGAGAAAGCTCGACAATCGTGGTGTCGCGGCGTTCGAATTTGTCCTCATCTTCACAGCGTTTTTCACATTGATATTCGCCATCTTCGATCTCGGACGCTATGCGATCACCCTGCAGTCCTTGCGGACGCTCGCGAGCGCGGGCGCCCGGGCAACGATGATCAGGTGCTACACACCTGACGTGACCAACAACACGTCACCCTCCGGCTGTATCGATATCAATACCTACCTGCCTGTCGCACAGAGGCAGAATATTGCGCCTTTCCTGTATTTCGGCGGCCTTACGCCGACAATGACCGCTGGATCCAGCCCCACCAATCTGACCATTACAGCTTCTCAAACAGCCTTTAAAATGCTGATGCCGATATGGGGCACAAAATTGAATGCGCCGAGCGCGTCCACGCAAATTCCCTTTTAGCTCTCCCGAGCATCAGCCCATGAGGCACCCCGAGGGAACCGGCGATGATGCCGAGCACGGGCTCAGCTCAACTCGGCTTGAATATGGCAGTATATCTTACGTGTTTTTGCCCGCGATTCGTCGCAGCGCGCCGGCGCGTGCGAGGGCACTTCCATGCGTCGAGCCCTCAAGATTCGACAACGGAAGAAGAGAAAATGATGCTTGCTGGCAACATTGCAAAGTTTTCTTTGCTGTTTGAGGTTGTGCGATCAGGGTCTCTTCTTGCAAGGAGGCTATATGAGGGAGGATGATCTTGGAAGCACGTAGTAACGAATTGTAGTGGGACAAACTGTAAGCTCTGCGACGTGGTGCGCGGAGGAGAATTGCTGGGGCATCGAGCACGCAGGTTTGCGGGGATGCTGCGGATTGCTGGTGGGGGGCTCGAATGGGTGGTGATCGCGTTTCGGGTAGGACTGTAGGGAGGCTTCTCGCCTTCGGCGCGATGGGTCTTGGTGCGGCGCTCGCCTCCTTTGCGTCTGCGGACCGCGCGACGGCTGCAGACCGGCGGGGATCCTCCGGCGGCGTCTTCGTCAGCGAAATGAACGACGTCCAGCGGGTCAAGGTGGTCGTCAACAAGTCACGCACCTTCAAGGTCGATACGGCTTTCGCGACCATCGTGGCCGGCTCGCCTGACATCGTGGACGTGAAGTCGCTCAGCGATCACCTCATTTACGTGCAGGGCAAGCAGACCGGTACGACAAACGTCATACTATTTGACTCCTCGATGAAGCAGATCGGGATCCTCGACGTCGAGGTCGTGATCGATACCGGAAATCTACAGCAGAACATCCGGACCAGCACCGGTGGCCAAGGTATTCGCGTGTCGGCCTCCGAGGGGCAGGTGGTGCTTAGCGGCACCGCGGTGGACGCGGTTACCGCCGAGCGGGCCATGGCGATCGCCACCAGCACGGTTGGCAAAGGGGGGACAATCGTCAACGCGATGAGCGTAGCGGCACCGCAGCAGGTGATGCTTGAGGTGCGCTTTCTCGAGGCGGACCGCAACGCCGGTCGCGAGCTCGGCATGAACTTGTATGCCGCCAATGCCAATGGCACCAACGTTGGCAATACCGGGCTTGGTCGCGTGACCGCCGCCGGTCGATCCCCGATTGGTGGCATTAATACGAGCACTGGCCCCCTCGGTGCTGGCGGCAGTGCTGTTGGTGCTCCGCCGACGGGGAGCCTCCCGCTGCTCGGAACGGCAGGATCGCTCCTAAACACCGCCGCGAATGTTGTAGCTCCTCAACCGTTCGGAAGTTTGTTGACCAGCGTCATCCGCACCAGCAATGGTGGCTCGGTGGACCTGTTGATCTCTGCGCTGGAAACCAAAGGATTGGTTCGCCGGTTGGCGGAGCCCAATTTGATCGCCCTTTCAGGCGACGCAGCGCGATTCCTGGCGGGCGGTGAATTTCCGGTGCCGATTGCCTCGACTGCGGTTGCCGGCGCTTTGCCGACCGTGACCATCGAATTCAAGAAGTTCGGTGTTGAGCTTAGTTTCGTTCCCACAGTCCTGTCACGCGGCGTGATCAATCTGCGCGTTGAACCGTCCGTCAGTGAGCTAGATTTCACGAATGCGGTGCAAATTGCCGGCACCACCATTCCCGCGCTGAGCCGTCGCGACGCAAGGACTACGGTCGAGCTACGCGATGGCCAGAGCTTTGCCATTGCCGGCCTGCTCCAGACCCGTAATCGCCAGGATGTTTCGCAATTGCCATGGATCGGCTCGGTTCCGGTGATTGGAACCCTCTTCAGCAGCAAGTCGTACCAACAGGAGGAAACCGATCTGGTGATCATCGTGACCCCGCGCCTGGTCGCACCGGCGGCGCCCGGTCAGCAATTGGCATCGCCGCTTGATTCCCGCCTGCCGGCGAACGATGTCGACTTCTTCCTCAACGGCCAGATGGAAGTTCGCAAGCGTTACAATGACTACGTCAATTCGGGTGGCGAAGTGAAGGGTCCGTACGGGCACATCATCGCTCCTGAAGTCAGGGCGCCCGTTGCGGCTCCGGCCGCTGCTGTCGATCAGCCGGTCGTGAAAACCCTCAACTAGAGGACGCGCGAGATGACGATCAGGTATCTGGCTCTGTTCGCGCCCTTCCTCCTTGGGGGGTGCTACGGTCTCGCTGGTCATGATGAGGTGGACCGCTATTTTCAGCGATCCGACACCATCACGATGAGCGCCGGCGATGCCAAGCAGGTGAATGCCGTCACCCACACCATCCACCCCTGGCCGCGATACGTCGGCGATCGCCGGATCGCATACGATGCGCGACGTGTGGGCGCCGCCGTGACGCGCTATGGCAACACGAAACAGCCTGTGGATCAGCTTCCCGACAACGGCGATCCGACGAAACAGATGGGCGTGCGGACTGCTCCAACCCAGAACATCAGCGTGGAAGGATTGGGAGCGGGAACTTCGTCGGGAATCTCAGTGCCGGTCGGCGGGCCAGCGGCAGGGAGCAGGTAGTGGTTTTTTGGCAAGTGAGTTGAGCAACGGGTATTTGCGCTTGGTGCAGTGAATGCGCTGAACCGGCCGGGGGACAAGGGTTTATGCGACGTGCCATTCTACTGCTGACCTGTTGCTGGCTGGCGCCAGGCCTTGCGGCATGTGACTATACCACGCGGGAAGCCGCCATCGTGGCTCCCGTCGATCCGCCGGGCGGGGACCCCGTGCAGGAGCCGACCGACGTCAAGTACTATCCGTCGGACGAGCCTGTGCGGCTGGGCCTGGAGCATTACAATCGCGGCAGTTACGGACTCTCACAGCGCTATTTCAAGGATGCCGTCGAGAAATCACCCAAGGACGTCACGGCCTGGATCGGGCTCGCAGCGAGCTATGACAAGCTGCGTCGTTTCGACCTGGCCGATCAGGCCTATGCTCAGGCGATCCGGCTGGGAGGCGAGACGGTTCAGATCCTGAATGACCAGGGATACTCGTACATGCTGCGCGGCAATCTGAGTGCGGCGCGCCGAAAGTTCGAGAAGGCTTATTCGCTCGATCCAGGCAACCCGGTCATCGCCAATAACCTCGAGCTTCTCAACGGCAGCCGGCGCTTCATCGAAAGGCCGCCAAACAATCAGCCTTAAGGGGGCGATCGGCTCCTGCGATCGCGGCCAGTTCTCGTCAATTTGGCCCAATCACAGCGTCAGCTCGACGGCTGCCGCTGCGGACGATGACAACAACGCCGTTGCGAACGGTAAATCGCGCGCCGAGCAGTTTCCGCACCTTGTCCGTGATCGGAGAGGAAAAGGGAACGGTTTCTCCCACGACGGGATCGCCGACCTTTATCGTCTCTGTTGCGGGGCCAGCAACCGGTGCGGGCTTGATATGGTCCCGGACAAGCTGAATCTCTTCACGTGACAGGATGAGCGGGGCCTGGTCAGGTTGGGTCTCCAACGGCGGCTTGGGTGTTCCACTGCTTGCCTTTTCGCGTATCTCATTGGTGCTTGCGATCTGATCGAGCCTGGCGACGCGGAGCTTGAGCGCGATGATGTCACGTTGCAGTGTTGCGATCTCCAATTTGTGCGCGTTGACCTGCATGAAGACAATGATCGCGCAGACGCAACTCACGACGAAGCCGACGCTCAGCAGTGCGATCAACCACCGCTCCAGGTTTCCCATCGACCCTCCGGTCGTCCGGGGGAGTTGATCGCGCTGGAGATGGCGTCGCCAGATGCGAGCTGCTCGGTCGATCCAATTGGTAGAGCCCGTGACGCCGGTCGCCGCCTGGCCCGACCCAAAATGCGCGGGCCACGAGGCGGCTTCTTCTCGGGCCGCGTCAACGAACGAGGCCGCGTCGACTTGCTCACCTGGGTTCTCAGGGTCGCGATCCGCCGCCGTCAGATGACCGGCAGGGTGGAAGGGATCCATCTGCTTATCGAGCCTGCCCATCTCCGCTCTCATGCAGCCATCCGTCGACTTCAGCAGTTCCGCCGACGCGGCCAGAACAGGGTACCCGAGGATCCGATCAATCGGAACGGAAAAGGCTCCAAGCCGCCGCGTGAACTTGCTCTAAGGGCAGCTCCAAGAGATAGGGCACCAACTAGAAGCCGGGTCGGTTAGTCACGGCTTTCGGTCTTGCCGCCGAACACCGCGCCCCACTCCCGCTCGATCAGATGTGCCGCGCTCGCCGTCAGGCCCGCCAGCGGCGCGATCTTCCTTTGAGGCCATGGCCTGCTGGCTCGCCTGCATAACGCGCGGACTCCGAAAGGCAATTTCGACCGACTGAATGCCTCGGCGCGGCTTCTTCTCCAGCATCTGCTTCCTTCGACCGGTTCAGGGAATCGAGATTGACAGGAATGAAGCCGGGGAGCATCATACAACAATAAAGTATATATTCAACTATATTGAATATCTGGAGAGGAGGAAAAAGAGATGCCCCTTGGTGCCATCAGCAGCGTCTACACGGTCGTCAATGACATGGATCGCATGCAGGCCTTCTACGCCGAGGCGCTGGAGCTGCCGCTGTCGTTTCGTGATCGCGACAGATGGTGCCAGTTCAAGGCCGGGCCGCTTGCGTTCGCACTGAGTTCGGCAGCCGAGGCGGCGAATGAAGCGCGCGGCAGCGTGATCGTGTTCGACGCGGCCGACCTTGCGTCCGTTACAGCAAGGATCGAGCGGCTCGGCGGCCGGCATCTGGCAAGCCGCGACATGGGCGCGCACGGCAGCGTCGCAACCTTCGCCGACCCCGAAGGCAATCTGTTTCAGCTTCACGTTCGGCCCGGCCCCTCGGCCTGACGCGGCCTGCGCACATCAATCAACGAGGAGATCAATCATGAAATTCGGCGTCTTCGACCAGAATGACCGTTCCGGCCTTCCGCTGGCGGAGCAGTACGAGAACCGGCTTCAGCTCGCCGAGCTCTACGATCGTCTCGGCTTCCATTGCTTCCACATGAGCGAGCATCATGGCACGCCGCTGAGCACGACGCCGTCGCCCAGCGTGTGGATGGCCGCGCTGTCGCAGCGCACAGAGAGGCTGAGGCTATGTCCGCTCGTCTATCTGCTGCCGACCTACAATCCGGCGCGCCTCTACGAAGAGATCTGCATGCTCGATCATCTGAGCGGCGGCCGGTTCGAGTTCGGAATCGGGCGCGGCGCCTCACCGCACGAGCTCGACGCACTCGGGATCGACTCGGCGAAGGCGGCGAAGATGTATGCGGAGGCCTTTGAGACGATCCAGCGCTGCTTTGCGCAGGATTTCGTCACGACGACGGGCGAGTTCTGGAGCCTGAACGGCTATACGGTGGAAATGAAGCCGCTGCAGCGGCCGCGTCCGCCGATGTGGTACGCGGTCGGCTCGCCCGATTCCGTGGTCTGGCCGGCGCGCAACGGCGTGAACGTGGTCTGCGGCGGCCAGGTCTCGCGCGTGCGTGCGATTTCGGATCGCTATCGCGAGGAAATGGCCACGGCCGGCTCGCAAGACAGCTCGCCGCTCATCGGCGTCAATCGCTACATCATCGTCGGCGAGACCGACCGTGAGGCCCATGAGCTCGGTCGGAAGGCCTGGCCGACATTCTACGAGAATTTCATCAAGCTCTGGCGCAAGCACGGCACGCAGCCCGTGAATGCGAAGCTGCCGCCCGCGTTCGACCAACTCGTCGAATCCGGCCATGCGATTGCCGGCTCGGCCCGCACGGTGACGCAAATCCTGTCCGACCAGGTCGCGTCGGGTGGGCTGAACTATGTGATCGGAAGCTTCATGCTCGGGACCATGCCGCACGCCGAAGCCGCGGCCTCGATCCGCCGCTTCGCCGAGAATGTCGTGCCGGCGGTGGAATCGGCCGAAGCAGTTGCCGCGTAAACGCAAAAGAACGGATGAACGCTGAGGAGGTGGAAATGCCCGATGCTCCTTTGTTCGACAGCCGCGACCTCAGGCGTGTGCTCGGAAGCTTCGTCACGGGCGTGACTGTTGTCACGACCGTGGATGACGCCGGCCAATTCCAAGGCGTGACGGCCAATTCGTTCAGCTCGGTGTCGCTCGATCCGCCGCTGGTGCTCTGGAGCCAGGCCGTGAAGAGCGGCAGTCATCCGGCCTTCTTTGAGGCCGAGCGCTTTGCCGTGAATATCCTGGCTGAGGACCAGATCGAGCTGTCGAAGCGGTTTGCGAAATCCTCGCATGCGAAGTTCGCCGGCATCGAGGTCGATCTCGGCGCCGGCGGCGTGCCGCTGCTTCGCGATTGCAGCGCCCGGCTGCAATGTCGGGTCGTGTCCCGGGTGCCGGGCGGCGACCACACGATCTATGTCGGCGAGGTCGTTGCGATCGATCAAGCCGAGCGGAAGCCGCTCGTCTTCGGCAATGGCAGGTATCTGCTGGCGGATCCGCATGATCTGGCCGACAGCACGCTGTCGTCCGATCGCAGGCAGGTCCAGCTCTCGGCGATGCGGCTTGGCATGCGGGCGATCGAGCGTCTGGTCAGACGGTTCGACGAGACCATGGCGCTCGCCGTCTGGGGCGCCCACGGTCCGACCATCACCCACTGGGAGCCGGCATCCGCTCCGGTGAGCGAAGCGCTTCCCGTGGGGTTGATCCTCCCGGTGACATCGACCGCGACTGGTCTGGCCTTCGCTGCGTACCTTCCTCCCGAAGCAATTGTTGAGACGGCCTTGCCGGGTCAGGACGTGGCGACTGCGGAGGGCAATTGGAACGAACGCCTCGCGGAGGTGCGCCGCCAGGGAGTCGCTAGGCAAGGACTGGCGACCTTCTATCGCAGCGAGACTGTCATCAACGCCCTCAGCGCGCCCGTGCTCGATGCGGATGGCCGCGCGGTGCTGGCGCTGACCGCGGTGGGTGAGGCGGGTCGATTCCGCGCCGACCTCGACGGCGCGTTCGCCCGCGCCTTGCGCGACACGGCGAAGGACCTGTCGCACCGGCTTGGCTATGAAGCTGAGCATTCTCGCGAGCCCGCCAGACGGCTCGATCTCGCGGTCGGAGCTTGAGCGATGGCTGATTTGTCTCCGTCCGATGCCGAGCTGCTTACACAGGATTTGCCGGCCCTCGCCCGGGTCGATGTTACGTCATCGATCTATTCCGGGCAGCGGGGCCAGATCGAATATCGCGCCGCCGGAGACCCGAACAATCCTGCGGTCCTGATGCTTCACGGGCTGGGCTCCAGTTCGGCAGGATACCGCGGCCAGTTCGCCGGGCTATCGCGAGATTTCCACGTGATCGCCTGGAACGCCCCCGGCTTCGGTGGAAGCTCACCAATCCCGGGGCAGGACGCAAAGATCGACGACTACGCGAGCGCAGTGGAAGGTTTGCTGCGTGCGCTCGGCGTGCGCCGGCTTGCAGCGCTGGTCGGCAGCTCCTGGGGGAGCATCGTGGCGACGGCTTTCGCCAGACGATATCCCGCGCTGGTTGGGAGCCTTGTTCTTTCGGCACCCAACGTCGCCAGAGGTCATCTCGCCGGCGAGACGCGTACCGCCGAGCTCAACGCCTGGCTTCGTACGGCGGACGTCAGCATGCCGGTGTCGCGTGCGGCCATCGCGGACAGGTTGCTGACCCCGGATACACCGCCACTGGTCCGGCAGCACGTTGAGCGCCTGCGCGACGCAATGACGACCGAGGGCTGGCGACAGGCGATCCGGTCAACGTTCACCGTTTACACGCCCGACATCATCTCGGAGGTGAGCTGCCCGATCGCCATCCTCTCCGGCACGCGCGATCAGGTCGCGCCGCAGCAGGATCACGCCGAACGGCTCCTCGCCGCCGCGCCTCGGGCGACATCGTATCCATTCGAGGATTGCGGTCACATTCTCAAGCTTGAAGCTCCCTCGAAATTCAACGCGGTCGTTCGCGAGATGGCCGCTCAAGCGAAGTGAAACGGGCGCAATGACGTCAGGGAGAAGGAAACGCATGGAAACCGAACAAGAAGTCGAGCGGCCGCAACTCGGTGATTGGTGGTTGGTTGGCGTCCTGTGTCTCGTGAATGCTGTTGCGTTCATCGATCGCGCAGCACTGCCGCTCTTGGTGCAGCCGATCAAGCGCGACCTGCAGATTTCAGACACGCTGATGAGCTTCCTGATCGGAGCGGCCTTCATCATCACCTACGCGGTCGGCGGATGGTTCGTCGGCATGCTGGTCGATCGTTTCCCGCGTCGACGGGTCCTGGCCATGGGCATGACCGTGTGGGGCATCTCGACGATGCTATGCGGCTCCGTCACCACCTATGCAGGCCTCTTTCTTGGCCGCTGCGGCGTTGGAGCAGGTGAAGCCACCTGCGGACCTTCGAGCATGTCGCTGGTCAGAGACGCCTTCCATCCCCGGTTTCGCGGGCGGGCCGTCGCGATCTGGGCCATGGGCGCGAGCATCGGCGGCGGGCTGGCGCTATTGGGCGGCGGCGCAATTCTTCACTTCGTGGGGGAGAGCGGGAGCTACGTTCTACCCCTGCTGGGGATCACCGTTCGCTCATGGCAGCTCGTGCTGATCATGTGCGGCGCGATTGCGCTACCGGTCGCCTTGCTCGTCTACACGTTCAAGGAGCCGGCGAGGCGGTCCGTCGGAACGGGTCAACCCATCGCGCTCAGGGACGCTTTCGAAGCCGTTCGCGATCGCTGGCTCGTCTTCGTCCCGCTGTTTCTGGGGAATGCCGCAACGATCATGTTGTCGGTCGCGTACTCGTCCTGGATACCGGCCTTTCTCGGGCGCGTGTGGAAGATTCCGGCCGGCGAGATCGGACTGACCTATGGTCTCATCGTCCTGTTTCTCAGCACAGCCAGCCAGTTCATCGCCGGCTTTCTCGTCGATGCCGTCTATCGCCGGTTCGGATTGCCGGCGATCCCGGCCCTGGGTGTGGGGATCTCGGCGCTGATCTTCCTTCCGGCAGTCCTTGTTCCGCTCGCGGGGTCCATCGTTGCGGTCTGGATGCTGCTCGCCGTCTTCAATCTTCTGGCCGCGAGCCTGTTCACCATCGGCACATCGACGATCGTGCATCTGTCGCCGGGAGCTGCGATCGGCAAGATCACGGCGGTTCATTTCGCCTGGGTCGGCATTACGGGAACGGCAATCGCGCCAACGCTGGTCGCCGTTGTTGCCGCGCAATTCTTCCAGGGCACTCTCGGCTCGGCTCTCTCCACCGTCGGCGGCGCGCTGGCGGCGATCGGCGGGCTCTGTCTCCTTGTCGTGCACTGGCAGTTGCGACCTGGCCATTCGGTTCCGTCGCTCGCGCGTGAGGCGGCTTAAGCGAATCCGCGTCGTGGTCGCATCAAGCTTGGTGCTATCCGGCCTGCTTGTCGCGCGGATGGCACTGAGGGCGCCGACGGCAAGGTCTCAACGCTCAGAAAGAAAGTTCGCGATTAGCACCTGCAGTCGCGTACCATCAAACAGACCGTTCATCGTGGGTTGCGCCTGCTGTGGTCCGCCGCCGACTTTTTTTGGCCGTGTTGCGCTCCGGCAGAGGGGCAGCCGTCCGGCTTTGCAAGTCGGGCTGATAACCCAGTCGGATCGATAGAAGTTCGGCATGGGTCATCACGGCGCGTGCGAGCTCGGGCACCCGTTCAGGCGTGACGCGGCGCGTCGGGCCACTCACACTGATCGCCGCGAAGACGCGGCCGGTGCTGTTGCGGATAGGGGCGCCCACGCACCGCAACTCCGGTTCGTGCTCGCAGTCGTCAATCGAATATCCGCGTGTCCTGATCGCGGCCAGTTCGGTCTTCAAGCGCTTCGGCTCGACGATGGTGTTCGGCGTGAAGCGGGCGAGGCCGGCGCGGATGACGCGCTCGATCACCGCTTCGCTCTGGAAGGCGAGCGCCGCCTTGCCGACGCCGGTCGAGTGACAGGGCGAGGCTTCCATCGTGATGACGGTGTTGTGGGGCCGCGCGAATTGATTGCGGCGGTTGACGAAGACCATCTGCGCACCATCGAAGATGCAGAGATGCACGTCCTCACCGCTCAGTTTGGCGAGCGTATCGACGAAGGGCGGTGCCTCGCGATAAAGCGGCAGGTTCGTGAGCGCGCTGCCGCCAAGCTCGAACAGTTTTATGCCGAGGCGGTAGCGATCGCGGCTCGCGTCCTGTTCCAGGAACCCGACGCTGCGCAGGCTGTCGACGATGCGATGAACGGTGGTGCGGGGCAGGCTGGTGCGGCGGGCGATTTCGACCACGCTGAGTTCGGGATCCGTGGAGGAAAATGCCTCCAAGACCTCCAGCATCTTGAAGAGCGACTTCACGCTCTGTCGACTGCTGTCGACGCTCGTCATGTCGGACCTTTCGGGCGGCGCCACGATGCAACATCCAGGATGCGGACCATATCCGACCTAGACGGAATCGGGCGCGGCGGCAATGCGGCCGCGCCCATTCTCGCATGCTTACTCGGCCGCAACGAGCCTCACGCCGCCTTCGACCTCCATCAACGGCTTGAGCGCCGCCGCGATTGCCTCCTTCTGCCGAGTGGTCGGCGCCGGCATTGGCTGCCGCGGCAGGCCGCTCGGCGAGCCCTGGAGGGTGAGGGCATGCTTCACGCAAGCCGGCAGATTGTCGCCGACGATGGTGTTCCAGAACCGCAGCAGGCGCTTGTGGATCTCAAGCGCGGTGGCGTGGTCGCCACGCTGGACCGCGTTCCACAGGGCGACGCAGGCGCCGGGCACGGCGGCCGGATTGGCCGCGATCGTCCCGTGCGCACCGAGGACGAAGGACGGGTAGAGCAGCGCATCGACCGCGGTCAGCACTGCCTTGCCCGCGGGCACGTCGAGCAGCAGGTCGGCCATCAGCTTGAGATCGCCGGCGCTCTGCTTGACGCCGATCACGCCGGGCAGCTCGTTCATGATGCGCAGGAGCAGCGCGGGGCTCAGATAGTTCCAGGGCACCACGTTGTAGATGATGACCGGCTGCTTGACCGACTCCGACAGCGTCTTGAAGTGTCCAACGGTCGCATCCTCGTCCGGCTTGAAGAGATAGTGCACCGGCGTGATCTGGAGCGCGGCGACGTTGACGTGCTCGATGGCGCGGGCGCGGGCGATGGCCTCGCGGGTCGAGTTTGCGATGATGCCGGCGATGAGCGGGATCTTGCCGTTCAGCTCCTCTGCGCAGGCCTCGATCAGGCGGCGGAATTCGTCGGCGGTGAGCGTGTGACCCTCGCCGGTGCTGCCGCCGACACAGACGCCATGCACACCCTTGTCGAGCAGGAACTTCACCTGACGGCGAAACGCCTTCTCGTCGATATCGCCGTTCTGGTCGAAGGGTGTGGTGAGGGGCGGAATGATCCCGGTGATCTTTGCTGGCATCTCTTCTTCCTCCATTTTTGTCCGGAATGTGAACAATTGCCTACGACAAAATACCGTGTCGCGTCAAGGCTGGCGGCCCTCATTGGCTCAATTCCGATGGTTAAAGCTGTTATGCAAACATCAAACCCTCGCCAAGAATTCCCTTGACAATGTGGGATAAGATGCTGGTCATGATGTCCGAAATACGGACAAAAAGACGAGCGAGGCTCAGCCTTGCCGAGCGGAGGCATGAGCGAGTTGGTGGGATCGATCGAGGCCGGCAGAGTCGCGGATCAATCGGCTGCTGCGATCACGGCGCGTCAGTCCAGCGACATCCGCAAGGTTGCGGCGGCTAGCGCCATCGGCAACATGATCGAGTATTACGACTTTACACTCTACGCGACTGCCAGGTGTGCATATGCGCGTCGATCAGGCCGCGATGACGATGCGGCCCTTGCCGTCGACGATCTCCATGTCGGCCGCGACCTCGATCGATGGCCGCACGTCGGCGATACGGTTGCCCTCGACCAGCAGGTCGACGGTGCCGAGGTCGCCGATCGCGTCATCCATGCTGATGACGGTGGCCGATCTGATCAGCGTGCGCCGCATCGCGTTACGCCGCCGCTTTGGCCGCGCCCGGCGGCTCGCCGGCCCACGCGCGTGCGATCAGGTCGCGGATGGTATTGCGCTCGAGCGGGCGCGGATTCCAATAGGCGTTGGTGACGGCGAGATCTGCGGCCTTGTCGATGCCGCTTTCGGGCATGCCGACATTGCGTAGCGCCAGCTTCGCGCCCAGCCGCTTGGCGAGTTCGTAGAGTCCCAGCGATGCATCGGCGGCACCGATCGCGCGCGAGATCCGCGCCATCGCGTCGGGCGCGGCCGGTGCGTTGTAGGCCAGTGCATGCGGCAGCACGATGGTGTGGGTCTCGGCGTGCGGCAGGTCGAAGGTTCCGCCGAGCGTATGGCAGAGCTTGTGATGCAGCGCCATGCCGACGGTGCCGAGGCAGACGCCGCACAGCCAGGCGCCATAGAGCGCTTCGGTGCGGGCCTCGCGGTCGTCGCTCTTCGCGGCGATTGCCGGCAGGGCGCGCGCCAGCGCGCGGATGCCTTCTTCCGCCATCAGCGAGGTCACGGGATTGGCATCGCGCGCGTAGAGCGCCTCGACCGCATGCGCGATCGCATTGATGCCTGATGTCGCGGCCAGGCTCGCCGGCAGCGTCAGGGTGAGGTCGACATCGTAGATCACGGTCTCCGGCAGGATCGCCGCGTCGCGCACCGTGGTCTTCAGGCCGTTGTCGGTCTGGCCGACGATCGGCGTCATCTCCGAGCCGGCGTAGGTGGTGGGAATGCAGAGCTGGTTGACGCCGGTACGCAAGGCCAGCGCCTTGCCGAGGCCGGTGGTCGAGCCGCCGCCCAGCGAGACGACACAGTCGGCCTCGCACGCCTTCATCGCCGCGAGCGCACGCTCGGTGACCTCGACCGGCGTATGCATCACCGCGCCGGGAAAGATGCCGGCATAAAGCGGGCCGAGCGCTGTCCCCAGGCTCTTGCCTTGGGCCTCCTGCTGCGGCGTCGTCAGCACCAGCGCGCGCTTGCCACCGAGCCGTTCGACCTCGGCCTTGGCTTGAGCCAGCGTTCCGCTGCCGAACACGACGCGGCAGGGCAGGTTTTCAAAGGTGAACGAACCGATCATGTGCCGGTCTCTTTGATGGGATAATCGACCTGGAAGCGTCCGATCCGCAAGTCGCCCAGCGCCTCGCGCACGCGCAAATGTTCGGGGTGGTTGGCGTAGGCGCTGAGCGCCGCCTGGTCCGTGAACTCGGAGAACAGCACTACGTCGCAGGCGTAGTCGACGGCGCTGACATCCATGCCGACTTCGATGTGGGTGAGGCCGTCGATCCGGCCCTTGAGGCCCTCGAACAGGACCTTGACCTTGATCCGGGCGGCAGTGCGCTCCTCTGGGGTCTCCCCGCGCAGCCGCCACATCACGATGTGCCTGATCGGGCCCGACATTTCCCTGTGTCCTCGCCTGCTATCCTGCTTGTGTCCTGGGCATTTTGACTTGCGAGAGACGGAAATAAAGATCAATAATTGCAAGTCTCTTTTCCTGTTAGCGAAAGAATGGACCGCCTGCTCCAACTGGAGGTGTTTTCCAAAACCGCCGAGCTCGGCAGCCTGTCCAAGGCCGCCGAGGCGCTGCGCATGTCGAACGCGGCGGCGAGCCGCCATCTCAGCGCGCTTGAGGAGCGCCTCGCCGTTCGCCTGATCGAGCGCAACACGCGCCGGCTGTGGTTGACGGAGGCGGGGCAGGAATTGTTGGAGCGCTCTAGCCGGGTCTTGAGCGAATTGGCGGAAGCCGAGGACATCGTCAGCAATCGCGCACTGTCGCCGCAGGGCACGCTGCGCGTCACAAGCTCGCTGTCCTTTGCGGTGATCTATCTCGCGCCGATGCTGCCGGCCTTCCGCGCGCGATACCCGAAGCTCAATCTCCAGATCACCACCGCCAACCGCTATCCCGATTTCATCGAGGCCGGCATCGACGTGGCGATCCGCACGCGCGAGCAGGAGCCGGATTCGAACATCATCATCCGCCGCATCGGCCGGATGCGGCGCGTGCTCGCCGCTTCGCCGTCATATCTCGCAAGCTGCGGCGCGCCGGAGCAGCCGGCCGATCTCGCGCGCCACAACATGCTGGTCTACAATCTCGCCAACGATCCGTATTCGTTGCGCCTGCGCAAAGGCCAGGGTGCGCAGACCGTTCGCATCACGCCGACACTCGACAGCAATGATGGTCAGGTCATCCGCGGCGCGGCGCTGGCTGGCCTCGGCATTCTCATTCAGCCGTTCTACATCGTTCAGAGCGACATCGCAGCCGGCCGCCTTGTCCCTCTCCTGATCGACTGGGAACTGCCTCTGCTCACCATGAACATCGCCTATCAGAACCGCGCCGGGCTGCCTGCCAAGATCAGGGTGTTTTCTGACTTTCTGGTCGGCTACATCCGCGAGCATTCCGAGCCTGGGATCTGGATCGAGGCATAGTAAGGCGCCAGGGCCGCGAGCTTCGCATCCGAATCGCGAGCGAGTGGTCGACGACCCGCTGACCCGATGCGACCGCTGCTGCCTTCGTGGGCCGCGTGCCGTGATCACGTGCAGAGTGTTGAGTCATTAGTGGCGCTTATGCCGCGAATTTTTACTTCCAATTTTACTTCGCAAATTCCCGCCCCTAGCCTCGCGCGTATGGATCACATCCGCAGCCGATCAATGGCGATCGGTGCGAGCGTTCATCGTAACCAACGAGGGTTGCCATGTCTGATGAGACGAAGGGGACGTTCACTTCCGATCCTGCGGGAACGGGGGCCAAAACGGGGGTCAAGACGAACGTCAAGTCTGCGAAAAAGCTGAGCCGGCGCACGCTGTTGAAGGGTGCGGCTGCGGTTGCGGGCGCAGCCGCGGGGTCGGACGCGATCCGCGGATTCCCGACCATCTGGGCGCAGGAGATCAAGGACATTGAGCTGCGCCATGTCGGCGTCTCCTATTCGGTGGTGAAGGCGATCGGCGACCAGGCCGCCAAGGATCTCGGCTTCAAGGTGACGATGCAGAACCTCGACACCTCAGCCGCCATCAACCGCTTCATAAGCCAGCCTAATACGGTCGACATCGCCGACCTCGAAGGCTGGCAGGCCAAGCTCGCCGCCAAGCGCGCCGTCATCCAGGGCATCGAGGTCAAGAAGATCAAGGAATTCGACAACATCCTGCCGATCTTCACCAAGGGCGAGATCGACGGCCACAAGATCCCGCGCCAGGGCATCTCGCCCTATGAGGCCATGTATATCGCCAAGCCTGATGCGACCGACCTGAACGACGGCGTCACTGAATGGGCGACCTTCCTGCCGCAGGTCTACAACGCCGACTCCATCGGCTATCGCCCCGACCTCGTCGGCCACGAAGTGACCGAGTGGAAGGACCTGATCGATCCGAAATTCAAGGGCAAGGCGGCGATCCTCGACGTGCCCGCGATCGGCATCATGGATGCCGCGCTCTGCTTCGAGAGTGCCGGGCTGATCAAGTACGGCAACAAGGGCAACATGACCAAGGAGGAGATCGACTTCACCTGCAACAAGCTGATCGAGCTGAAGAAGCAGGGCCAGTTTCGCGCGACCTGGACCACCTTCGACCAGTCGGTGCAGCTGATGGCCGCGGGCGAGGTGGTGATCCAGTCGATGTGGTCGCCGGCAGTCGCCGCGGTGCGCGTCAAGGAAATCCCCTGCGTCTACGCGCCCGTGAACGTCAAGAACGGCAAGGAAGGCTATCGCGGCTGGTGCAACGGCATGGGCCTGATGAAGCACCTTTCCGGCAAGAAGCTCGACGCCGCCTACGAATATCTCAACTGGTATCTGTCCGGCTGGCAGGGCGGCTTCGTCGCACGCTACGGCTATTACAGTCCGGTGCCGTCGACCGCGAAGAAATTCCTCACGCCGGCCGAATGGGCGTTCTGGTACGAGGGCCAGCCCGCACCTGAAGTCGTCAATGATCCCTACGGTGTGGCGATGGAGAAGGCCGGCACCAAGCGTGACGGCGGCTCCTTCCTCGACCGCGTCAAGAACATCTCGTGCTGGAACACGCTGATGGACGAGGCGGCTTACATGAACAAGCGCTGGAACGACTTCAAAGTGGCCTGAAACCTGCTTTCCCTGACGTAAGCGAGAGCCGGCGCGGCGACGCGCCGGCGGCAAGGACCGAAGGCGTTTGTCGAGATGCAGCCCAGTCAAACCCCATCACGCGCCAATCTCGCCGGCTGGCTTTATGTGTCGCCGCTGGTCCTGGTGCTCGTGCCGTTCTTCGTCGCGCCGATCCTGGTCGTGCTGGCCGCGAGCTTCTTTGCCACCGATGGCTTTGGCGGGCTGACGCCCGGCTTCACGCTGGCAAGCTATGTCGAGGTGCTGCATTCGGCGCTGACGCTGAAGCTGTACCTGGCGACCATCAAGTTCACGGTGCTGACCTGGATCTTCACGCTGATCATCGGCTTCTTCGTCGCCTATTTCCTGGTGTTTCACGTCCGCAACCAGTTGCTGGCGATCGGCCTGTTCCTGCTGTGCACCGTGCCGTTCTGGACCTCGAACATCATCCGAATGATTTCCTGGATCCCGCTGCTCGGCAAGGAAGGCCTGATCAACCAGGGGCTGCTGGCCATGGGCGTGATCCATCAGCCGCTGGAAGTTCTGCTGTTCTCCGACCTCGCTGTCGTCATCGCCTATGTCCATCAGCTCACGATCTTCATGATCGTGCCGATCTTCAATTCCATGGCGCGGATCGACAAGAAGCTAATCGAGGCCGCGATCGACGCCGGTGCCAGCCGGCTCGACATCATGCGCCTGATCGTGATGCCGATGTCCAAGAGCGGCATCGCGCTCGGCACCATCTTCGTGGTCTCGATCGTGATGGGCGATTTCTTCGTGGTCAAGGTGATGTCCGGCGGCGGCTCGGCCTCCGTGGTCAGCGCGTTCTATGAGGACGTCGGCGTGCTGCAATATCCGACCGCGGCGGCGAGCGCCGTGCTGTTGACACTGGTGCTGGTTGCGATCGTCTCGCTGATCCTGCGCACCGTCGACATCAGGCAGGAGATCACGCGATGAGCGCGGTTCTTGCCGACATGCCCAAAACGGAGACCTCCAAGACCATGGCGCCGGCTTCGACCAAGGCCATCGCGCCGAGCAAGGGCGGCCGTCCCTGGACCTTCTACGTGCTGGCGACGCTGTTCGCGGCCTACGTGTTCGCGCTTTACGGCCCGATGTTCTGCATCTACATCCTGTCGTTCCAGGACATCCGCGGCGGGCTCGTGTTCCCGATGAAGGGACAATCGCTGCACTGGTTCGTCGATCTCTTCACCCAGGTGCGGACCGGAGACGTCAAAGGCTCTTTCGACCGCTCGATCAAGCTCGCGGTCATCGTCACGATCATCACTGTGGTGGTGTCGTTCTTGGCCGGTCTCGGCTTCCGCAAGCGCTTCCGCGGCGACACCGTCGTCTTCTACATGATGATCGGCAGCCTGGTGGCGCCCGGCCTCGTGCTCGGCCTCGGCACGGGTCTGCTGTTCCAGGCGTTGGGGCTGAATGCGAGCTGGTACACCTCGGCGCTCGGCGCGCAACTGTCCTGGACGCTGCCGTTCGGGGTGCTGGTGATGTTCGCGGTGATGTCGCGCTTCAACCATGTCTGGGAGGAGGCGGCCTATGATCTCGGCGCCAGCCGCTGGCAGTCGGTCTGGCTGGTGATGATCCCGGTGCTGGCGCCCGGCCTCGTCGCGGTGGCCTTGTTCGGCTTCACGCTGTCCTACGACGAATTCGCACGCAGTCTCCAGACCGCGGGCTCGCTGAACACGTTGCCGCTGGAGATCTGGAGCATGACGCTGAACGTCACCTCGCCCTCGCTCTACGCGCTGGGCACGGTGACCACAGTCGTCTCCTTCATCGTCATCGGTGCAAGCCTCGGCACCATCGTCCTGATCCAGAAGAAGCGCGGCAGCCGGGCAAAGGGCTAGGAATGAAGAATGATCGCGGCGATATCGAACTGGCGGGTGTCTGCAAGAGCTTTGACGGCGTGACTAACGTGGTCGACGGCGTCAATCTCAGGATCGACGATGGTGCCTATTGTTGCTTCATCGGCCCGTCCGGCTGCGGCAAGACCACGATCCTGCGCATGATTGCCGGCCACGAGGACCCAACAGCCGGCGAGATCGTGATCGGCGGGCAGAACGTTGTGGGGCTCGCGCCAGTGCAGCGCCGCACTGCGATGATGTTCCAGTCCTACGCCCTGTTCCCGCATCTGACCGTGCGCGAGAACATCGCCTTTGCCTTGCGTGTCCGCGGCCAGTCCAAGGCCGATCGCCTGCGCGCCGCCGATGCCATGATCGAAAAGGTACGGCTGACGCAGTTCGCCGATCGTCTGCCGGCGCAGCTCTCCGGCGGCCAGCAGCAGCGTGTTGCGCTGGCGCGCGCTGCCATCACCGAGCCGCGCGTGCTGCTGCTGGATGAGCCGCTCTCCGCGCTCGACGAGCAGCTCCGCGTTCAGATGCGCCAGGAGCTCAGGCGGATGCAGCAGGAGCTTGGCATCACCTTCATCCACGTCACACACACCCAGCTCGAGGCGATCGCGCTTGCCGACCTCGTGGTGGTGATGGAGCAGGGCAAGATCAAGCAGGCGGGTGCCGCGCGCGACGTCTATGCCCATCCGCACGACCGCTACGTCGCCGAGTTCATGGGTGGCCAGAACGTGCTGTCGGGCCGGGTCGAGAAGGTCAATGGTGCGAGCTTCACGCTCGCGGCACCTTCCGGCATCGAGGTGCCGCTCCAGGCACGACCCACCGTCAACGTCGGCGACCAGGTCGATATCGCAGTGCGCCGCGACGATGTCGCACTTGTCAGGCCGGGTAGGGACTTGCCGCCGGGCTTTACCACCTCGCTGCCGAGCCGCGTGCTCGCGATCGAATACCAGGGCTATTTCGTCAAGGTCATGCTCGACACCGTGCCCGATGACGAGTTCGTCGCGTACGTGCCGGAAAAGACCTTCTTCGCAGATCCCTTCACCGTCGGCGATGTCGTGATGGCCACATGGGCCACCGGCAGCGCGTTGCCACTTGCCTAAAGCCCCGTCGCGCACAGGAGTATGACCGTGCAGATATCCTTCACACTTAACGCCCGGCCGACCACTGTCGATGTCGAGCCAGCGACGCTCGTTGCCGAGCTGCTGCGCGAACAGCTCAATCTCACGGGAACACATATCGGCTGCGATACCAGCCAGTGCGGCGCCTGTGTGGTCCATCTCGATGGGCTTCCGGTGAAGAGCTGCACCCTGCTGGCGCCCGCGCTCGACGGCGCGACACTGCTCACCGTCGAGGGCCTGCAAGGCGCGCCCGGCTCGAACCAGATGCATCCGATGCAGGAGGCATTCCGCGAGCATCATGGTCTGCAATGCGGCTTCTGTACGCCGGGCATGTTGATGACGGCGGTCGCACTCGCGACCGAGAAGCCTGATCTGACCGAGGCCGACGTCCGCCATGGCCTTGAAGGCAATATCTGCCGCTGCACCGGCTACCAGAACATCGTCGTCTCGGTGATGGCGGGCGCTGCCGCCATGAACGCCGCCAAGGGAGAGTGACCATGGGCAATGTGATCGGCATCGGCGCTGCACCGAAGCGGAAAGAAGACCAGCGCTTCCTCACCGGCCGCGGCAATTACGTCTCCGACATCAAACGGCCCGGCATGACATCAGGCGTGTTCGTGCGCTCGCCGCATGGCCACGCGGTGCTGCGTGGCATCGACAAGAGCGCGGCCTTGGCTTCGCCCGGCGTCATCGCGGTCCTGACCGGCGATGACGTCAAGGCCGACGGCCTGGGCACGCTGCCCTGCGGCTGGGGTATCACGGACGCCAAGGGCACCCCGATGAAGGAGCCGCCATTCCCGATGCTGGCGCAGGGCAAGGTGCGCTTTGTCGGCGACATGGTGGCCTTCGTCATCGCGGAAACGCCGGAGCAGGCCAATGCGGGAGCCGAGCTCCTGAAGATCGACTACGAGGTGCTGCCGTCCGTGGTCGGCGTGCTCGAGGCCGTCAGGCCCGGTGCGCCGCAGCTGTTCGACGACGTGCCTGATAACATCTGCTGCAACTGGGAGCTCGGCGACAAGGCCGCGGTGGAGGCCGCGTTCCGCAAGGCCGCGCATGTCGCAAGGCTGAGCCTCGTCAACAACCGCCTGATCGGCAATCCCATGGAGCCCCGCGCAGCTATCGCGGAATACGAGCCGGGCACCGATCGCTTCACGCTGTGGACCACCAGCCAGTTTCCGCACGTCGTGCGCTTCCTGATGGGCGCGCTGGTGCTGAACATCCCGCAGCACAAGCTGCGCGTGGTCGCACCCGACGTCGGCGGCGGTTTCGGCGTCAAGCAGTTCCATTACGGCGAGGAGGCCGTGATCACCTGGGCCGCCAAGCGCGTCAAGAGGCCGGTGAAATGGGTCGCGAGCCGCTCGGAGGGCTACGTCTCCGATCGCCACGGCCGCGATCATGTCACCGAGGCCGAGCTGGCGCTGGATGAGACCGGAAAATTCCTGGCCTTCCGCGTCAACACGCTCGCCAATATGGGCGGCTATCTCTCGACCTTCGGGCCGAATATTCCGACCAATCTCTATGGCCCGCTGCTCAGCGGCGTCTACACCACGCCGGCGATCTACTGCAATGTGAAGGTGGTCTTCACCAACACCGTGCCTGTCGACGCCTATCGCGGCGCGGGCCGGCCCGAGGCAACCTTCGTGCTGGAACGCATCGTCGATGTCGCCGCCAGCGAGATGGGGATTGACCGCGTCGAGATCCGCCGCCGCAATATGATCCCGAAAGAGGCGTATCCTTATCAGACGCCTGTTCTGGTGCAGTACGATTCCGGCGATCCCGTGGGCTGCCTCGACGGCGCATTGGTCGCGGCCGACGTGAAGGGCTTCGGTGCGCGCAAGGCAGCTTCCGCGCGCAAGGGCAGGTTCCGCGGGCTCGGCTACTCCACCTATGTCGAGGCTTGCGGCCTGGCGCCGTCGCGCTTCGCTGGACGCCTCGGTGCGCGCGGTGGCCTCTACGAGAGCGCCACGGTGCGCGTGCATCCGACCGGCCAGGTCACGGTCATGATCGGCACCCACAATCACGGCCAGGGCCACGAGACGACGTTTGCGCAGATCGTCTCGGACAAGCTCGGCGTCGCCTTCGAGAATGTCGACATCGTGTTCGGCGATACCGATCGCGTCCAGTTCGGCATGGGCACCTATGGCTCGCGCTCCCTCGTGGTCGGAGGCGCCGCGCTGTCGAAGGCGACCGACAAGGTGATCGCCAAGGGCAAGAAGATCGCGTCACATCTGCTCGAGGCGGCGGAAGCCGACATTCACTTCGAAAGCGGAAAGTTCTCCGTCGCCGGTACCGATCGCATGAAGACCTTCGAGGAGATCGCAGGCGCCGCGTATGTGCCCCACAATTATCCGCTCGAAGTGCTGGAGCCGGGACTCGAAGAGCAGGCCTATTACGATCCCGTGAACTTCACCTATCCCGGCGGCTGCCACATCGCCGAGGTCGAGGTCGATCCGGAGACCGGCACGGTGACGCTGGTCAATTACACCGCGGTCGATGACGTCGGGACGGTCATCAACCCGATGATCGTGGAAGGGCAGCTTCACGGCGGCATTGTCCAGGGCGTCGGCCAGGCGCTGTTCGAGAACGCGGTCTATGACGAAGGTTCCGGCCAGCTGCTGTCGGGCTCGCTGATGGATTACTGCATGCCGCGCGCCGATCATCTGCCGATGATGAAGGTTGCGACCCACTCCACGCTCTGCACGCACACCCCGATGGGCGTGAAGGGCTGCGGCGAGGTCGGCACCATCGGCTCGCCGGCCGCCGTCATCAACGCGGTTGTCGACGCGCTGTCGCATCTCGGCGTGACTCACGTGGACATGCCGGCGACGCCGAACCGGATCTGGCGCCTGCTGCAAAACGCGTCGCTGCCGGTTGCGGCGGAATAGGGAGGACAGCAACGATGAAACCATTCGCCTATCACCAGCCCGATCAGATCCCGGATGCCGCCAAGCTGCTGACCTCGATCGAGGACAGCAAGCTCGTCGCCGGCGGCATGACGCTGATCCCGACGCTGAAGCAGCGGCTGGCGAGTCCCGTGGCACTTGTCGATCTGTCGAAGCTGGGCTCCCTCAAGGGCATTGCCGACGACGGCACCACAATCACCATCGGCGCAATGACGCCGCATGCGGTGGTGGCGGCCTCAAAATTGGTGCAAACGAAAATCCCGGGCCTTGCAGCACTGGCTTCGATGATCGGCGATCCCGCCGTGCGCAGCCGTGGCACCATCGGCGGTTCTGTCGCCAACAACGATCCCGCGGCGGACTATCCCGCCGGCGTGCTCGGCCTTGGCGCCACCATCGTCACCAGCAAGCGCGAGATCGCCGCCGACAAGTTCTTCCTCGGCCTGTTCGAGACTGCGCTCGAGCCGGGCGAGATCATCACGGGAATCCGTTTCCCCGTGCCGCTGAAAGCGGGCTACGCAAAGTTCAAGGCACCGGCGTCGCGTTATGCACTGGTCGGCGTGTTCGTCGCGAAATTCGCCGATGGCGTCCGCGTCGCCGTGTCAGGCGCGGGCCCGGGCGTGTTCCGCGTGCCGCCGATGGAGTCGGCGTTGTCGGAGAATTTCGATCCGTCCGCGATTGCGGCGATCAAGATCAACACCGACGGCCTCACCTCCGATATCCATGCCGAAGCCGATTACCGTGCGCATCTCGTCACGGTGATGGCCAAGCGCGCCGTCGACGCGGCGCTCAGCTAGCTCTCTAAGGGTTGATGATGATTGATGGTTCCGGCCGAGCGGCCTTCCCGCCGGCGCCGACTGGCCTTGGCGCGCTTTCTGCAACCGAGATCATGGCCGGCTACCGACGCAAGGCATTCACCCCGCGCGACGTCGTCGACGATACCATTGCCGCGCTCGAGGCGACGGATGAAGCCTGCAATGCGGTGGTGACGCCGATGTATGAGCAGGCGAGGGCGGAAGCCGATCGTCTGACCAGGGAGATGCGCGCAGGTGAAGCCAGGGGGCCGCTCGCCGGCGTGCCGGTCACGATCAAGGATCTCGTCTTCGTCGCGGATGTGCCTGCTTATGCCGGCTCGCCGATGAACAGGAGCTTTGTGCCCGATGCCGACGCCGCCGTGGTCTCGGCGCTGAAGGCGTCAGGCGCAATCATCACCTGCAAGACCACGACCTGTGAGTCCGGCTACAAGCTGACGGCGGATAGCCCCGTCACCGGGATCACGCGCAATCCCTGGAATCCCGGTCGTACCAGCGGCGGATCGAGCGGCGGCGCGGCGGCGTGCGTCGCCGCCGGCTGCGGCCCGATCGCGATCGGCACCGACGGTGTCGGCTCGATCCGGGTGCCGTCGTCCTTCTGCGGCGTGTTCGGGCTGAAGCCGACCTTTGGCCTCGTGCCGCGCTCGCCTGGTTTTTCGCCGCCGTCCTGGGCCTCGCTCGCGCATACCGGACCGATTACGCGTACCGTTGCGGACGCTGCGCTGACATTGGAGATCATCGCTGCTTACGATCTGCGCGATGCGGCAAGCCTTCCCGTGTCCGCGCGACGCTTCAATACGGATGCAGGGCATCTCGATGGCATTCGTATCGGCGCCAGCGCCGATCTCGGCTATGCTGCCGTCAGCCCTGACGTGTGCGCGGCTTTCGGCAAAGCGCTCGCCACTCTCGATTCCTGCGGGGCGCAGGTCACCATGGACGGGCCAGGTCTCGATCCTGATATCCTCGAACATACGCTGAAGCCGATCGCGTTCACCGAACAGGCCGCCGCAGTCGCGACCAAGACGACCGCGGATCTCGCCAGCTCCGAAGCGGACTATCGCAATGTCGTCAGCGCCGGCCGCCGCTACAGCGGCACGGATTATATCGAAGCGAGTTACCGCCGCGGCCAGGCGCGCGGTGCCTTCGTCAAGCTGTTCGAGCGCGTCGATGCCCTGGTGACTCCGACCGTCGCTGTCACCGCCTTCGAGGCTGGGAAGATCGGCGTCGGCAAGATCGACGGTCGCGAGGTCGATCCGCATCTCGGCTGGTCGCCCTTCACCTGGCCGATCAATCTCGCCGGTCTCCCGGCGGCGACGCTGCCCTGCGGCTTCGACCGCGACGGCATGCCGATCGGGCTTCAGATCATCGCGCCCTGGCTCGACGAGCCGACAATCTTCCGGATCGCGGCCGCCTTCGAGCAGGCGCAGCCCTGGGCAAAGTTCTGGCCGCGGGTAGCGTTGCGCTAGTCGGAGAAGGAAGCGCCAGCGCACGAAAAACCCCTTTGCAATCAAGGGCCGTTCTACTGTGCATGGGGTTGTTTTCGAGCGTTGGGCGGCCTAGCCCAGCTCGATCGGAATGCCGCGGCCGCTGAGCTCTTCGTCGAGGCGCAGATAATGCGCGAGGTAGTCATGCAGCGCGGTCGCCGCCTTTGAGGTGGCGCCGCTGGATTTGTAAAGCAGCAGCTCGATTTTCGGCAGCGGCGGCAGGCCTTGGTTCGGGCCGATCTCGCGCATCGCCGGGACCAGCGCGCTGCGGCCGAGCACGGTGACGGCCATGCCAGCGAAGGCCGCGGCCTGCAGGCCGCCGACACTTTCGCTGACGCAGGCGACGCGCCAGCGCAGGTTCGCGCGCTCGAGCGTGTCGATCGCGTAGTCGCGATAGATGTTGCCCGGGGGCAGCAGAGCGAGCGGTATCGGCCGTTCCTGATGCGCGGCGGATTGCTCGCCGGTCATCCAGACGAGCTGCTCGCGGCGGACCACCTGGCCGCCGGTGAAATCATTCATGCGGGTGACGAGCGCGATGTCGACGTCGCCGCGCTTGACGAGGCCGACCAGCGGCGTCGAGAGCGCGCAGTTGAGCTCGACCTGTACACGTGGAAAGGATTTGCGAAATACGCTGAGTATCGACGGCAGCATAAAGGCCGCGTAGAGATCCGGCGTGCCGAGGACGACCTGGCCCTCGATCTCCTGCGAAGCCAGCTGCGAGATCAGCTCGTCGTGCAGCCGCAGGATGGATTTGGCGTAGGTCAGGACCGTGGTGCCATCCTCGGTCAGCGTGAGCCGGCGCCCGCCGTGGAGAAAGAGCTGCTTGCCGGTCAGCTCCTCCAGCCGCTGCAGCTGCAAGGTGATGGCCGGTTGAGTGCGGCCGAGCCGGCGCGCGGTCTCGGTGATGCTGCCGGTCTCGACAACCGAGATCAACGATCTGAGCATACGGATATCGAGACTGATCAGGTTCATGGGGCAATCCGTTTTGCTCAGAAACTATGCAATTCCCATGCTAGACGACCCATTCCGCGATCAGCACGACGGCCGCCAGTCAACTCGGCTTGCGTCTCCGCGATCGGCTTGAGCGATGCAGGCCGCGGACGTCCTGTTGCTGGAAAAGCTCGGCGCAAACGCCGCGCAACCATTGGCTCGCGGGATCATGATGGAATCGGGCGTGCCAGTATTGTTTGACCGTAAAGCTGGGGATTGGTAGCGGGCACGCGAGCACGCGCAGCCCGTAATAGTGTGCCAGGGTTTCGCCGATGTGGCGCGGCAGCGTGGCGATCAGGTCGGTGGTTCCGATGATCGCCGGCAGACCGAGAAAGCCCGGCAGCTCCAGCGCGATATCAGGCACGATCCCCTGTTCCCGGGAGGCGTCAGCGAGCAGCTGATGCCCCGTGCCGGACCGAATGAGCACGTGAGCCTCACACCTGAAATCTCTTAGCGTGACGCGGTCCTTGATGCGAGGATGATGCGCGTTCGCCAAACAGACCCAATCCTGCGGAAACAGCGCCTGCTGGAAATGGCCGGCATCAAGATCCGAGATGTAGCCGAGCGCGAGATCGCCCTCGCCGGACTGAAGCATGCGAGGAGTATCCATGCCGATCTGTGCCGCCTCGATCCGGATGCCCGGCGCGACGCGGCGAACATGGGCGAGGATGGCTGGAAGCAACGTCACATGGCTCGCGTCCGTCATGCAGATGCTGAAGCGCCGTTTGGCGGTGGCAGGATCGAAGTCCGTGCGCAACTCGGCCAGCCGGCGCAGCATTTCCAGTGCCTGCCTTGCGGTGCCGATCAGCGCCTCGGCCCGAGGCGTCGGCAGCATTCCTTCCGGCGAACGGACGAACAGCGGATCGTCGAGTTCCTGCCGCAGGCGGGCAAGCCAGATCGACACCGTCGGCTGGCTTTGACCCAGCCTCTCGGCCGCCTTGGTGACGCTGCCCGTGGTGAACAGCGCGTCGAACAGCCTGAGCAGGCGGGGGTCGAGCAGGTTGGTGTGGGGCAGGTCATGGTGGGTCATTGCGATTCACAATAATCAATATAAGTCCCATAGCATATCAAAATGTTCCGTCGGCTGATATCCGGGCTTCCAACGCCAAAAGTTGCGCAGGGAGAAGCGTTCGGATGAGAATCTGCTTTGTCGGAGCGGGGGCTTTGGGCTCGACGATCGGCGGCACGCTGGCGCGGGGCGGGGCGGACGTCTTCCTGATCGATCCGTTCCGTGCACACGTCGAAGCGATCAATGCGCATGGCCTCCGCATGCTGGAAGGCGATGTCGAGAGCATCGCAAAGGTCACCGCGTGCACCTCCGCGGCCGAGGTCGGTGGGGTGGCGGACCTCGTCATCGTCCTCGTCAAATCCTACCACACGCGGGATGCAATCCGGGCGGCCGCGCCGATCATCGGGCCGCAGACGGTCGTGATGTCGCTGCAGAACGGCCTTGGCCACGAAGACATCCTTTCGGAGGAAGTCGGTCGTAACAGGGTCATGGCAGGAAAGACCTATGTTGGCGGCGTGCTGCTCGGCCCCGGTCATGTTCGCTCCGGAGTGGTCGGCAAGGAAACCATCATCGGCGAGCTCGATGGACGCTTGACCGAACGCGCACAGCGGATTTCCGAGACGTTCAATCGTGCCGGCATTCTCACGCTGCTCAGCGACAACATCCTGGGCACGATGTGGGACAAGCTGTTCATCAACGTCGCCGGAGGAGGAATCACCGCCGTTACCGGGCTGACTTATGGCGGCCTCTATTCACTGCCGGTCCTGGAAGAGTGCGCGCTCGCGGCGATTTCCGAGGGCATCATGGTGGCGCAGGCCGCAGGCGTGAAGATTTCGATCACCGATCCGCGCCGCGCGTGGACCATGGCATCTGCCGGGCTGCCGCCCGAGTTCAAGACGTCGATGCTGCAGAGCCTGCAATCGGGCAATCTGACCGAGGTCGATTACATTCACGGCTCGGTCGTGCGCTGGGGCGCCAAGCTCAACATGCCGACCCCTGTGAATTCCACCATCGTCGCGTTGGTCAAGGGCCTGGAATATGCCCGCACCGACTACCCTGGAAAGGCCTGAGGCGATGACGCTCCCCCGCGCCTATATCGAACACGTTGCCATCCGGGTGCCGGATGTCGACCGCCACGTCGATTTCTTCCGCCAGGTGCTTGGCCTCGATATCCGCGACGAGCAAGCGGCCGACGGCGCGCGCCCGCGCCAGGTATGGGTGCTCGGAAGCGTGCAACTCATCGAGGATCCGAACTTCGTCGGACCGGAGGGGCGTCTCGCCCATCTCGGCATCATGGTCGACGACTACGAAGGTGTGCTCGCCCGTGCTGCTGCATGGGGCGCCAAAGCGCTGCCCGCCGGGCCGAACTGGCTCGAGCTGCCGGGCGGGCTGAACGTCGAAATCTTGCAAGCCAGCGCGGGCGCCGTGGAAGCGGCGCTGGCGATCAATCCACGGGCCTAAAGGAACACGCGACATGAGCGATGAGCGCTACTGGGACGATGCCAAGGTCGGCGACGAATGCGTCACCCCCGCGGTGACGGTCACCGAAGCAATGGTGAATGCCTATGCCGAGTTGACAGGCGATTTCACGCCTGTTCATGTCGACGAGGAATACGCCAAGACCACACCCTTCGGCACGCGCGTCGCGCACGGGCTGTTTGGCCTGTCGCTGGCCGACGGTTTGAAAACCCGCGCCGACTACCGCTTCCTTCCGGGAATGTCGCTGGGCTGGACCTGGGATTTCAAGCTGCCGATCAAGCTCGGCGACACCGTGCACGTCAAGTTCCGCGTTGGCTCGATGCGCGCCACGAAGCGCGAAGGGTGGGGCATCGTGGTGCTGCCCTCGGAGCTGATCAATCAGCGCGGCGAAGTGGTGCAACTCGGCGAACACCGGCTGATGATTCCGATGCGCCCGAAGACCAGCGTCGCGGGAGAGCGGGCATGACCGCACAAGATCTGCCGCTCAAAGGCATTCGCGTCATCGACTACAGCCATTTCCTGGCAGGCCCGTTCATGGGGCGCTGCCTCGCCGCGATGGGCGCTGAGGTCATCAAGGTGGAGCGTCCAAAGCAAGGCGACGCGGGCCGCGCCCATGGCTATTTCAAGGACGGACAATCCGGCTACTTCCTGCAGCAGAACATGGGAAAGCAGGGCCTGTGCATCGACCTGCGCGACAAGCGCGGTCTGGACATGATGATGAAGCTGGTCGACACGGCCGATGTCTTCATCGAGAACTATCGCCCCGGCGCGCTCGATCGACTCGGGCTCGGCTACAAGGCGCTGTCGGCGCGCAATCCCAAACTGATCTACTGCTCGGTCTCCGCCTATGGCCACACCGGCCCCTATGCCGATCGTCCGGGCTTCGGCCTGATCGCAGAGGCGATGTCGGGCGCTCTGGCCCAACTGGGCAATCCCGGTGAAGCGCCGCCGCTGCTGCGGATGCCATTGGCCGACATGTATACCGGCATTCACGGCGTGGCTGCGATCAATGCCGCGCTGGTCGGCCGCGCGTCGTCCGGGCGAGGCCAGCATATCGATCTCGCGCTGTACGACTGCATGGTCTCGATGCACGACTATGCCGTGCAGCGCTACTTCCTCTCCGGCGGTACCGACCTGCCGAAGCAGACCGGAAGCGGACAGCCGGACTCGACCGTCTACGGCGTGTTTCCGGCCAAGGACGGCAATCTTGTCATCGCTGCGCAGGTCGACGATGCTTGGCGACGATTGGCGAGCCTGATCGGGGGAGACAATTTGGCATCCGACCAACGCTTCACCACGCCTGCCGCGCGCAACGCCCATTATGCCGAAGCGATGGAGATTGTGCGCACCTGGACGCTGTCGCAACCCTCTCGGGACGCCTGTCTTGCTGCACTCGACGAAGCAGGTGTGCCGTCGGCTCCCGTGCAGACCATCGAGGAGGTCGTGAAGGATCCGCAGATTCAGGCGCGCGGCATGCTGGTCGAGCAGGAGCATCCTGTGCTCGGCAAGGTGACGTTGCCGAACCTGCCGTTCCGGTTCTCCGATTGCGATACCACCGTGCGTACTCCAGCGCCGCTGCTGGGCCAGGACAATCGCCGGATTGCACAGTCGCTGGGTCTGTCGGCCGATCTCGTTGAGGCGATGGTGCGTGACGGCGTGCTCTACAACGAAGTCGCAGTGCAGGAGTGAGCGATGAGCGACCGTTATGCGGTGATCGGCAATCCGATCGGCTTCAGCAAATCACCTCTCATCCATGGCACTTTCGCCAGGATGACAGGACAGGACCTTGTCTATGAGGCGATCGAGGGTCCCCTCAACGGTTTCAGCGAACGGGTTGATCAATTCCGGACAGAGGGCGCAAAGGGGCTGAACATCACCGCGCCGTTCAAGCTCGATGCCTTCGCCTACGCAAACGAGCTTTCAGAGAGCGCCGACCGAGCTGGCGCCGTAAACTGCCTGAAGTTCGTCGGCGATCGGATCATTGGCGAGAATTTCGACGGGATCGGCCTTGTACGGGACATCACGGTTAATCTCGGCGTCTCGATGACCGGCCGGCGCGTCCTGATGCTCGGGGCTGGAGGGGCAGCGCGTGGCGCGCTGCTGCCGTTCCTGCGCCAGGAGCCGTCCGAGCTGGTTCTCGTCAACCGAACGCTGTCGAAGGCGGTCGCATTGGCCGAAGAGTTTGCGGGCTGCGGCCCCCTGATGGTCAGCGGCTACGCTGAGCTGGCCGAGCTTGCCGAGGGCTATGACGTCGTGGTTAACGCGACGTCGGCCAGCCTGCGCGGCGAGATGCCGCCGCTTCCGCGCAATGTCTTCCGCGGTGCAAAACTGGCCTACGAACTTGCCTACGGCAAGGGGCTAACTCCCTTTCTGCAAGCGGCCCGCGCCGAAAGCGTCGCCAAGCTGGCCGACGGCGTCGGCATGCTGGTCGAGCAGGCCGCCGAGGCTTTTGCCTGGTGGCGCGGCGTTCGGCCGGGCACGGCTGAGGTCATCGCCGAACTGACCATCCCCTTGAGCTGAAGGGTGATACCGAATATGCATCCCAAACCCAGCTTCCTTGTCGGGCTGATCGGCAGCGGCATTGCTGCGTCGCGCACTCCGCCCATGCACGAAGCGGCTGCTGACGCCGCCGGCATCCGCTATCTCTACAAGAAGATTGACTTGACTGAGTTGAAACTTGGAGCCGAAGCGCTGCCGGAATTGCTGATGGCGGCAAAGCGGATGGGCTTTGACGGGCTGAACGTGACCCATCCCTGCAAGCAGGCCATCATCCCACTCCTGGACGAGCTTTCGCCCGACGCCGAGGCGCTTGGTGCGGTGAACACCGTGGTCATCAGGAACGGTCGAATGACCGGCCACAACACCGACTGGTTCGGCTTTGCCGAGAACTTTCGCCGCAACATGCAGGGTGCGCCGCTCGGTCGGGTCGTCCAGTTTGGCGCGGGCGGAGCGGGCGTGGCGGTTGCTTTCGCGCTCATGAAGCTCGGCGTGCGGGAACTGACCATTGTCGATGTCGACTTGGCCAAAGCACAGAGTTTGGTAAATAGCTTGTCTCCCCGATTTGCGGAGGGGCGCTTGAGGGCTGGCCAGGATGTTGCCGCGTACGTCGCTGCCGCCGACGGAATCGTCAACGCGACGCCGATCGGCATGGACAAATATCCAGGCACGCCGCTGCCGACGGATCTGCTGCGTCCCGATCTGTGGGTCGCCGAGATCGTCTATTTCCCGCTGGAAACCGCCCTGCTGCGCGCGGCACGTAGCCTCGGCTGCCGCACCATCGACGGTGGCGGCATGGCGATCTTCCAGGGCACCGAGGCATTTCGCCTGTTTACGGGCATCTCACCTGATCCGGACGTCTTCTTCGCCACTTTTGCATCCCTGGGAGGGTAACGTCAGGCCGATGGGCGAGCGGTACGCACAACGCCCGAGAGGAAACGCATAATGGGCTATACGCTCGATTTCTCGGTGGTTTGGCATGCGATGCCCGCCCTGCTGTGGGGGTGCGTGGGGACATTGGGCCTGGCGCTCGCCGGCATGACGCTCGCGATGGTGATCGGTGTCGCCGGCGTCGCGGCACGCGATTCGAAAGCGGCCTGGTTGCGGGCCGTCGTGATCGGATTCGTCGAGGTCGTGCGCAATACGCCTTTCCTGGTGCAGATATTCTTTCTGTTCTTCGCGCTGCCGCTGATCGGATTGAAGCTCAATCCAACCGCGACCGCCATTATCGCGCTCGGTGTCAATGGCGGCGCCTATGCCATCGAGATCATCCGCGGCGGCGTGCAGTCCATTCATAAAGGGCAGGTGGAGGCCGGCTACGCGCTCGGACTGCACAAAGGACAGGTGTTCCGGTTCATTGTGCTCAAGCCCGCGCTTCGCGCGATCTACCCCTCGCTCACGGGGCAGTTCATCATGCTGACGCTGACCTCGTCGATCTGCTCGGCGGTATCTGCCTACGAATTGACGTCGGTTGCCCAGCGCATCGAAAGCGATACCTTCCGTAGCTTCGAGGTGTATTTCTCCGTCACCTTCCTCTATCTCGCGATCTCCTGGCTGTTGATGCTGGGCTTTGCGGCGATCTCTCACCGCTTCTTCTCTTATCCGACACGCTGAGGGGGCGATCATGACACCGCATTTTGGTCTTCCCGAGTTCGGCTTCCTGCTGCGTGGGCTGCAATGGACGGTGCTGCTGACGCTGGTCGCATTCGCTGGCGGCTGCACGGCTGGGCTGGCCGTCGCATTGCTGCGCACCTGTGGTCACAGGGGCGTGGAATGGGCCACCCGCATCTACATCGGGATATTCCAGGGCACGCCACTGCTGCTGCAGCTTTTCGTCGTGTATTATGGCCTGGCACTCACCGGGCTGAAGCTCGACGCCTTCGTCGCGGTGGCGATCGGCTTCACCGTGAATGCCTCCGCGTTCCTTGGCGAGATCTGGCGCGGCGCGATCGAGGCCGTGCCGCGTGGCCAGACCGAAGCGGCGATGGCGCTCGGATTGCACTATTCGTCCCGCATGCGCGACATCGTGCTGCCACAGGCAATCCGCATCTCGCTGCCCGCGACGATCGGCTACCTCGTGCAGCTCATCAAGGGCACGTCGCTCGCCGCCATCGTCGGTTTCATCGAACTCGCCCGCGCCGGTCAAATCGTATCGAACCAGACTTTCCAGCCGTTGCTCGTTTTCGGCGTGGTCGGCGCGATGTATTTCATCCTCTGCTGGCCACTGTCATGGTGGGGCAGCCGGATGGAGGCCAGGCTCGCCCTGGCCAGTCAAAGGTAGCAACGGCGCACCTATTCAATCACAAACAGCCATCATCAGGAGGAGATACTTATGTTGTTTTCACGTAGTCGTCGCCAGTTCGGGGTCGCGCTGCTGGCATTGGCGGCCGCCGCCATCGCAGGCAAATCGCAGGCCGGCACGTTGGACGATGTGAAGAAGAAGGGTGTCGTCGTCATCGGCATTCAGGGCGACAATCCGCCCTGGGGCTATGTCGACAGCTCGGGAAAGCAGGATGGCATCGACGCCGACATGGGCCGCGCCTTCGCCGACTATCTCGGCGTGAAGGCCGAGTTCGTTCCGCTCGCGGTGGCCAATCGTATTCCGGCGCTTACCACGGGCCGCGTCGACATTCTGTTCGCGACCATGGCCATGCTGCCCGAGCGCGCAAAGGCGGTGCAATATTCCAAGCCATATGTTGCCAACGAGATTACGCTGGTGGCGGCCCAGGCAACCCCGATCAATAGCAACGCCGACATGGCCAAGTTCGTGATCGGCGTTCCGAGATCCTCCACGCAGGACACCCAGGTCACCAATAATGCTCCGGCGGGCACCGAAATCCGCAGGTTTGATGATGATGCGGCCACGATCCAGGCGCTGCTCTCGGGCCAGGTGCAGGCCGTCGGCGCGAACAGCTTCTACCCGCAGCGCCTGAATGCCGCAAAGCCGGAGCTCGGGTTCGAGCCCAAGCTTCACTTCACCGCTCTGTATAACGGGGCCTGCACCCGCCTCGGGGACAAGGAGTGGAACGAGACGGCCAACAAGTTCATCGACCAGATCAAGTCGAACGGCAAGCTGGCCAGCTTCTACGCCAAATGGATGAAGGTGCCCGTGCCGATCTTCCCGGACTCGGTCCCCGGCGTTCCCTTCACAGTTCAGTAGCCATTGCGAGCGGCCGACGCGATCCGCGTTGGCCGCCGCCCGATAGCGGAGCCGAATCCATGCAGGACGATATCCTGATCGAAATGAAGGGCGTGCAGAAATGGTACGGCGGGTACCAGGCTCTCCGTGACGTCAATCTCACCGTGCGCAAGGGCGAGAAGATCGTGCTCTGCGGCCCGTCTGGCTCAGGCAAATCGACGCTGATCCGCTGTATCAACCGTCTCGAGGCGATCGAGCAGGGCAGCATCGTGGTGAACGGTCATCGGCTTGACGACAGCATCAAGGCCATCGATGTCGTTCGTCAGGACGTCGGCATGGTCTTTCAGAGCTTCAACCTCTTTCCGCATATGACGGTCCTGCAGAACTGCATGCTCGCGCCCATCCGCGCGCGCCGCATCGGCAAGACCGAGGCGGAAGCGACCGCGCGAAAATATCTCGAGCGCGTTCGCATCGGCGACCAGGCCGAGAAATATCCGGCTCAGCTTTCGGGCGGACAGCAACAGCGTGTGGCGATCGCGCGCGCGCTCTGCATGCAGCCCAAGGTCATGCTGTTTGATGAACCGACCTCGGCGCTCGACCCCGAGATGGTCAAGGAGGTTCTCGATACGATGATCGGCCTCGCCAATGACGGCATGACCATGATTTGCGTCACCCACGAGATGGGCTTTGCCCGCCAGGTCGCCGACCGGGTCATCTTCATGGCTGAAGGCCAGATCATCGAAGAAGGCGAGCCGGAGGCGTTCTTCCGCAATCCACAACATGCCCGCACCAGGCAGTTCCTTGGCGAAATCCTCGCCCATCACTGAACGGAGTTCTCTTATGAGTCGTCTAGTTTACGTTCTCAACGGCCCAAATCTCAATTTGCTCGGCAAACGCCAGCCCCACATCTATGGTCACGAGACGCTTGCGGATGTGGAGCGGGACTGTCGGGCGCTGGGCAAGGAGCTCGGCCTGGAGATTCGCTTCCATCAATCCAACCGGGAATACGAGCTGATCGACTGGATCCACGAGGCGCGCGAGACGGCTGCCGGGATCGTGATGAATCCCGCAGCTTTCACCCATACGTCGGTCGCCATCCTGGATGCTTTGAACACGTTCGAGGGCACGGTGATCGAGGTGCATATTTCCAACGTGCACAAGCGCGAGGAATTCCGTCACCACTCGTTTATCTCCAAACGGGCCGATGGGGTCATCGCAGGCTTCGGCACTCAAGGGTACCTGCTCGGCTTGCGGCGTGTGGCCAAGCTGCTTGATGAGACGAAGGGATAGCATCGCATGAGCGCACCCGTCCGCCTCTCGGTCATGGGAGCGGGCCTCATCGGCAAGCGACACATCGAGCACGTTCTCGCGCGGCCGGAGGCGACGCTGTCGTCAATCGTCGATCCGATGCCGGCGGCCCGAGAGCTGGCGGCATCGTTGAAGGTGGACTGGTTTCCGTCCTTTCAGGACATGCTCTCCGGAAATCGGCCGGAGGGGGTGGTTGTCGCCACCCCCAACCAGATGCACGTGGCCAACGGCATCGATTGTATCGCAGCTCGCATCCCGGCGCTGATCGAGAAGCCGCTGGCGGATGAGATCGTCGCTGCGCAGGGGCTGGTCGAAGCCTCGGAGCGGGCGAGCGTGCCGCTGCTCACCGGCCATCACCGCCGGCATAACCCGATGATCCAGCGCGCCAAGGCGGAGATCGACAGCGGCCGGCTCGGCCAGATCGTGTCGGTGCATGGCATGTTCTGGCTGATCAAGCCGGACGACTATTTCGACGTGGCCTGGCGCCGCGAGAAAGGGGCGGGGCCTGTCTTCCTGAATCTCATCCACGATGTCGACCTGCTGCGGTACCTGTGCGGGGACATCGTCGCGGTGCAAGCCGCCCAATCCAATCGGCTGCGTGGAAACGCGGTCGAGGAGACCGCGGTGATCATCCTGCACTTCGCCTCCGGCGCGCTTGGAACGGTCAATGTCTCGGACATCATCCAGTCGCCCTGGAGCTGGGAATTCACCGCCGGTGAGAACCCGGCCTACACCCATACGCAGGAGGCGTGCTACCAGATCGGCGGCACCAGGGCATCGCTGGCCATTCCGCAACTCGACCTATGGCATCACCCAAGCAAGGCGAGCTGGTGGGCGCCGATCGAGCGCGAGCGGTTGAGCTACGAGAAGGAAGACCCGCTTGGCTTGCAGATCGCCAATTTCTGCGGGGTTATCCGCGGTACGGCCGAGCCTGTGGTGAGCGGGCGCGAAGGGCTGAAAACCCTCGGGGTGATCGACGCGGTCAAGCGGGCGGCGGAAAGCGGAGTCCTCGTGTCGGTTTGATACCGAAACGCGTGGCCTCCGCCCCGAGATATCCGCGTCTGGAAATGTCGGCCGTCCGAAATTCGCAAGCCGATCGGTGCAGATGTCCCGGGGCGATTTGCCAGCCCGTGATTGAGCTTCACCTCGCGCCAGAGCCCTTCAGCGCATTCCAAGCCGCCTGATTGGCCTGATCGAACGCCTTGCGAGACTCGGCGAGCGCTGCGCCCAGCACCGTCCACGACTCGCTGCCGGCCTGCTTCAGCTTCTGCAGACGTGCCTCCGCCTCGGACGCATCGGATTTCATCTGCTTGAGGGCGGCATCGAAATCCCCGGTATGAGTTGCGGCGACCTTGCCAGCCGCCTCGCGGAACTTGTCGGCGGCCTCGCGCCAAGCTTTCGCCTGCGCGGCGGCGATGTCCTTGAACGTAGCCTGCTGCTGCTCGAGCTGCTTGCCGGCGCTCTCGAAGTAAACCTTCATCTGCGCCTCGAAGCCGTTCCACTGCTTTTCGAGCTCTGTCTTGTTGCGTGCCCAGGCTGCCTCGCCGGCTTCGGCCTGTGCCTTGAGCTGCACCTGAAATTCGTCGCGGCGCTTCTTCAGGTCGGCAATGATCTGCTCGGCCTTGACCTTGGATTCCGCCTTGGCCTCGCCGGCCTTGACCTCGAACGAGGCGAGAGCGGCATCCATTTCGTCGATGCGCTCCTTGGCCCAATTCAGGTAAAAATGCATGCTGCTCTGTTCTGACATGATCGTCTCCGTAACTGTTCGAGCTGGATGATGTCCGGGCCTGGCTTTGCTCGTGTTGACTTGGGTCAATTGCCTCGCCGTTTGATGCGCGGTCCCTCAGGCCGCGAGAAAGGGAAGCAACGTTAACTCTTCGTCCTTGGCTGTTGGCCGAGTGCGAGATGGTCCGGAGGCAATCGCTGCGTAGAAGTCGCTCGGAGCCATCAGCTCGGCATGGCATGGCAGCACATCCTCACTGAAAATCGCCTCGCAGACGCGCAGGGCGTTCGCAAGACGGTTATCTTCCGCGAAGTTGAGCTGGAAACAGCGCCTGGTCTCGTTCCGGCTGGCTTGCTTGACAGGAGACATGCCCAGAATTTCCATCTCGTATGCTTCTTCATAACGTGCGCGCAGGATCTGTACGTCGCCCCGGATGCGACGCGCAACTGGCGTCAAAAAACCAGAGCCCTCTCACCGGCTCGGATCGAGCCGCGGGCCGGTTGCCGCAGATAATCATGCACCACCGTTCCGAGGCCGAGCGTGAGGTCGGCGCGGATGTGAACGGCGGAGATAATCTCGAGTACCGGCAGTTCGGCCACGGGCGCCAGCGCATGTGGCGTCAACGCAAGGGCCGCAGGCCCGGTCCAGGCGCCCTTCAGCACGATATCCTCGAGCCGGTATTGAACGAGCTCGCAGATTCGCGGGCTGCCATCGACGTGCGGGATGATCTTGAGCAGGAAGTTGGGCTCGCTGAGCGCTGCGTTGACCTTCGTCAGATCGGCCTCGCGGTGCTTGTAGCCCATCGTCCCCGTCGCGACGCGCAGCGGGCCGTAATCCAGCGTGCCGATCAGGGTGTCGATCTCGGTTCTCAACGTCGGCTGCGCGAGCTTTTTCGGGAAGCCCCATAGCTCGCGCCCCCCGGCAATGGGTCCTTCGTCGTTGAGGAACATGCAGTGGGTGTAGCCGCCCTTGCGTCCGCGGAAGGAGACGGGAATCACTTGCCCGCTTTCCGTATAGTCGCCGAAGCCATTGGAATCGGGCATGCGGATGAACTCGTATTTGACGAGAGCCTCTCGCTCGTCGACCTCCAGCGGCTCCGGCACCACGGCCCGCAGCTTTGCTGGATCGGTGCGATAGGTGATGATCAGGTATTCGCGATCGACGAAGCGGTACGGCCCGGGCGGATAGGCCGGATTGGTCAGCGGCATGGCGAAGGCGCGTTGCTTCACATCAGTCTCGCGCATCGATGTTCTCTCCAGGCGTTGGGTTGGGGCTACTCGCGGCCGTCATGTTCGAGATCGAAGGTGAAGACTCCGTCGGGGCTCGTGGGCCGGGCGAGCACCTCGGGATGACGCAGCGTGCGCAGTGCATCGTGATAGCCGGCGCGCCAATGGTCCTGCATGGAAAGCCGCGAGAACTCGTAGTCCTTGGAATGGCCTTCGTGATTGCGCGCGCGATAGATCAGATGGACGATGTTGTAGACGTTGCGGGAGACTGCGGTGCTGAGCAGCTTCACGTCCTCATGCTGGGTGAGATCGTCGGGCAGCCGGCCGAGCAGATCCGTCAGCGCGCGCCGCAGGCGCTGCACCCGCTTGAACTGGTCGGTGCTGGCGCGCGTGCGGCTCGAATACTGGATTTCCTTGTGGCGCGTGACGACTTCGGCCATGTTGCGGGGAAGTTGACCGCGCGCGCTCCAGAGGTCGACCTGGAACGCGAGCATGTCCTGCGGCGCATCAGATTCGATCACCCATTGCAGCGGCGTGTTGGAGACGAGGCCGCCGTCCCAGTAGTGCTCGCCCTCGATTTCGACGGCCGGAAAGCCGGGTGGCAGCGCGCCGCTGGCCATGATGTGCTCCGGCTGGATGGTGTGTGTCGTGTTGTCGAAATACACGAAATTCCCGGTTCGGACGTTGACGGCGCCGGCACTGAAACGCGTCTGCCCGGCGTTGAGACGATCGAAATCGACCAGGCGCTCCAGCGTGGTCCTGAGCGCGCGCGTGTCATAGATGCTGGTCGCATCGCTGGCTCCGCCGGGCTGCAGCCAGGGCAGGATGGGACGGGTGGAGAAAAAGCCGGTTGCGCCACACGTGGCCGCAAGACCGGCGCTCATCTGGTTGATGAGGTTGCGCGTGCTGTCGGTCTTTGCCCAATCGCTGAGAGCGGACCATTCCCACGGCGCCGTCGAGGTGACCTGGGTCCAGAAATCGCGCAAACGGTCGACGCGGGACTCCGGCGGATTGCCGGCGATGATGGCGGCATTGATCGCGCCGATCGAAATGCCGGCGACCCAATCGGGATGAATGCTGGCTTCGGCCAAGGCTTCATAGACGCCGGCTTGATAGGCACCGAGCGCACCGCCACCCTGCAACAGCAGGGCGATGCAATCGAATGGCAATTGCCGCTGTGCGGATGAAAGCTGTGACCGGGATTGGAAGTTCATGGAGTTTGCTCTTTGAGGATTGATGGGAAGGTCCGTGTCAACGATCGCCCGAAGCCTGCCCACTGATCTTGGGCGGCTCGAGCATCACTTCCTTCAAGTGGTCCCCGGATGCGACGACGACCACGAAGTTGAGCCTGCCGTCTTGTCGCATCAATCCGCCGGCAAGAGCGTTGCCTCCTGCGGCCTTCTCGGCGACCTGCACGGCATCAGACAATTCCTGCTTGATCCATTTCAGGGCGACGAATTTGGCGAGATCTTCCCGATCGAGCTCCTTGAGTGAAAATGTCGTCTCCGTGCCCGTGACGTCTCCGGTCTTTGCATCGATGGCATTTTCCCAGACGCGCTCATTTCTGAGCGTGCGGATGCGATAGACGGGCGGGCCTGCGATCTCGAAGCTGATGTCGGCCGTCTTCGATCCGCTATGCAGGCGCTCTGCTATCGCCATCGCCTGGCTGAGCGGGACGCGGGTGGTGCGGAACTCCGAAAGCACGCGGCGGATGGCTGCCTCTTCGGCATCGCTCTGCTCGCTCACGGCCTGCTTGCTTGCATCAGCGGAATTCCGCACGTCAGCGGCCGCTCCGGTCGCGGCGAGCGCTGCGGACCACACGATCGCTGCAAACAAATGGTTCTTGGACATCGGATCAATCTCGATTGGGTTGGTCAGTCGCCTGCGACAGGCGCGTGGGCGACGACGATCTCCTTGTCGGAGGGCGAGGGCAGGGGCTGATTGGTATCGATCGTGACCAGCTCCGGTCCCTTCACGTCGGAGTGGATGCGGATTTCAGGCCGTGCGGGATTCGGCTCGGAAGAGCGACCCGGCAGTTGCGCCGGCAGCGCCCAGTCCGCCAACCATAACAAGCAGACCAGAGCTCCGCTCACCGACAGGAAATAGCCGCGCAGAGGAAGCGCGCTATCGATCGGCTGCCTTGCGCGCATGAACATGGCAGATCGTCGGCTCACGACAGCTCGCTCCCGGCGGTGGAATCACACAGTGTCATCGTCAGATGCCCCACGGACGCGGATGCTGGCGCGCAAGCCTGGCGTCGAGATAGCCGCGCTCGTCGAGCCAGTCCGCCGGACAAAAGGCGCCTGCCTTCGGGTCGATCATGAATCCGTCGCGCTGGAGTGCCGTCCGCGTTCCGGTAAGACCGATCCATACCGCCTCCCGGCTGATCGGATTCACTTCCATCACGTCAAAGACTTCGATGAAGTTCAGCATGTCGCGTCACCGGTCGTGATCTCACGTCGCGCAGGGCGTTGGAAGTCCTCAGCCGCGGCGTTTCTGCGCGCGAGCTCGGACTCGATCTCGTCGAAGACGAATTCGACCGGCGCGAGCCAGACATTGACCCAATAGATGATGCAGTCGCGGGCAATCAGCAGGGCAGGCGTCATGCGACCGTCCTCCGCGGCAGGCGAACCGAGGCGGGCTCCTGCGTGGCGAGCGAATGAGCCCACGCGATCATCGCGATGGTGATGCCGAGCAGCAGGCTCAACGCCACGAGGCACATGGCGACGACGATGTTCAGCGATGCGGCGGCAAGTCCGGGCAGCGGATTTTCGCGCATCAATGCGAACAGCACGGTTGACATTCTCCGTTTCCTTAATAAAATACACCGTATAGTTCATATAAAGCACGCGCCGCGGATGCTGTCAAGACGAGGACCTCACAAGCGCGTGTGCAGGATCAAGGCGGTGAGGCTCCGCCCAACCTGAAGCCTCGCGCAAAGAAAGGATCTGACATGACGAGATTGACGCAAATATTGTTCGCAGCGGTCGTGATCGCGCTTGGCAGCGCATCTGCACCAGCTCAGGAGAACCAGGGCACGGCGGAGCAGAGGGCGGCCTGTACGCCGGACGCCTTTCGTCTGTGCAGCGCCTACATTCCGGACCCGTCGGGTGTCGAGGCCTGCCTGCGGCAGAGGAAATCGAACCTGAGCGAAGCGTGCAAGGCGGTGTTCGACCAAGCCAGCACCGGCTCGGCCAGGGGCAGATAAGGATTGATGCCGCAACCGGTGCCGCGGGCTTCCTGCCCTGAATTGCATCGGCATCGCGGCAGGACACAGGAGCGATTTCATGAGCGCGGTGTATATACCGGCCCTGGCTGCCTTCAGCGGCTCGGCGTTCGGAGCGGTCTCGACCATCGTCAGCGGGTGGTTCAGCCGGCGCCGGCGCCTTCGCGAGCGTCATCATGCCCGCGCCTTCTCGAAGCGCGAGCGGCTGTACCGCAGCTTCATCGAGGAAGCCTCGCGGCTCTATGCCGACGCGCTGGTCAGCGACAGGGCCGAGATTCCGCAACTTGTCAGCCTGTACACGCTGGTGGGCCGTATGCGGATCCTGTCGAGTGATGAGGTCGTGCACGCCGCCGAGCGCACCGGTCGCCTCATCATCGAGACCTACCTGTCGCCAAACCGGACGTTCGTCGACTTGCCCGACTTCATCGAAGAGATGGACCCTTTGCGGGATTTCGGCGAAGCCTGCCGCAGCGAGCTCATGAATCTTCCGGCGCGGTGAGATCATGAGCGAGCAGATTGGTGACAGGGCCGGGAACGAGACTGCCCGCCGCAGGCTGATGCAGGCGGCTCTCCAGCTCTATTGCGAGATCGGTCACCACAAGACCACGGTCGCCGACATCGCGCGGCGCTTGTCGATGTCCTCAGCCAACGTCTACCGCTTCTTTCCTTCGAAGCGGTCGATTGAAGAGGCTGTGGTCGCAGCGCTGCTCGACGAGACGGTCAGTGCTGCAGCTGAGGCGGCCCGTATCCAGGGGCCGGCGCTGCAGCGTCTGGCGGCGATCCTGAAAGCGATTGCCGACTGCAATGAAGGTCGATCAGCGAAGCGCCGACGCGCGCAGGATCTGGTGGCGTTGGCTGTTCGTCAGAATTGGACGGTCGTCCTCGCCTATCAAGACAAGATCCGGGGCCTGGTGCGACCAATCATCGGCACGGGGCAAGCACGCGGCGAACTGCAGGGCGGCAGCCCGATGGCGTTGACCTGCTGCCTGCTGGAAGCCATGGACGTCCATCTCAACCCATCGCGGGTCGGCGCTGCGACGCTGCGGCCAAGCTTCGACGAGATGTTGAGATTTTGTACGAGCGCTTTGCGTCGTGCGCCATCGTTGCAGCCGGCCAAGGTGATACCTCATGGGCAGCTCAAGGCCGGCTGAAGGAGTCGCTCGCGCCGAAGACAAGGCTGGCCGCAATTCTAGTACGACCAGTCCGTCTCGCAGGCCGCCAGGAAGAATCCGACGCGTTCGCGCACGAAGTCGGGAAGCTCCCTCTTCAGGTCCTTCGGTGTCTCGCCAACCAGCGACCGGAACAGCATTGGCAGCACGATCAGGTCGAGAAAGATCTGCGCGGTGGCGCGGCTTCGCTTGGCGCTGAAAGGGCCCTTGGGTGCGCGCGCAAGCTTCTGCGTGGCGTCGTCCAGCAGCTGGGACACCGCGGCCTGAGAGCGATCGCGTGCGGTGTCATGAACGTTGCGGCTCAGTTCGGGAAACCGCTGCGATTCGGCAATAGTGGCGCGGACCAAGTCGACCGATTCCTCCACGAAGCGTTCCGCGATTTCGGTCCCGAGGTTCGTCAATTTATCCTCGATGGTGCGGCCTTCCGGCGAGAATCCCTTGAAATCAGTCAATCCCTCGACCGTGCGGGCCACCACCGCCGCGAACAGCGCTTCCTTGCCGGGGAAGTGGGCGTAGATCGTCGGCTTGCTCGCGGGCGCGAGTTCGGAAATGTCGTCGATGCTGGCGCTGCGATAGCCCTTCTCCAGAAACAGCTGCCGGGCTGCATCGAGGATGCGCGCCTGCGCGTCGCCGGCAAGATCCTTGGGCGGTCTGCCTCGCTTCGTCTTCTTCATTTTTGGACCTCCGAAATCACGAGTCCGTGCATGTCGCTTTCCCGCTTGACACGGTCTGCAAAGAAAGGCAAGAAAAAGAAAATATACGGTATAGTATATTATTTGCCTGCTCGGCAGGCCTGGCGAGCGCCCCGGATGATCCGGGCCGCAAAGTGGACTTTGGCCGGATCGTTCGATCCAAATGAGGAGAATGTCGTGACTCTGTTGAACCGAGGGCCGTCCGGCTTGCAGGAAGGCCCGCTGCTGCGGGAGCTGCACCACAGGGTCAGCAATGGCGTTGCCTTCGCCATCGACCTGGTCTCCGCCGCGGCCATCCGGGTCGAGGGGGCGGAAGCCAAATGCGCGCTGAGCGACGTCGTCGAGCTGCTGCATGGCTACGCCGATGTGCACCGTGCGCTGGCCATGCCCGCGGGCGACACGCTGATCCACGCCGCGACCTCCATTCGCAAGCTGGGCTGTGGCATGCGGCGCGCGGTTCTGGACCGGATGAACATTCAGCTGGCATTCGCGACCCAGCCGCTCGCGCTGCAGCCGGAGCGCTGCTGGCATCTGGGGCTGATCGTCCACGAACTCGTGATGCACGCGGCGCGGCACGCCTGCTTCGACGCGAGACCCGGGCAGATCAGGGTCAAGTTGACCCGGACCGGCGCGCTGGTGAACTGCGTGATCCTGGACAACGGCTCGCGTCCCGCGCGCGATGCGTCAGACCGCGAATTGCGGATCGCGCGGGATATCGCCAGAGCGCTCGGCGGCCGGATTGAGCAGGGTTTTGGCACCGAATTCACCTCGATCGTGCTCTCGTTCCCGCTGACCGAGCGCGAACGGGACGCAAACTGGACCATCGCGACGCGCCAGATGAGGGCGCCGCGCCGCACGAAGGCCACCGCTTCAAGTGACACAGCGCTCGCTTCCCGCCGATCCAGGGATGCGCTGGCCGGGCTGTTGACGCTTTCCCATCCGACGGTCGCGCCATGACCAGCCGATCCTCCCATCCGATCATGGCGCCGCGTGCGGTGAAGGTTTTCGCCGCAGCGGGCGCGCTCGTCAGTATCGCACTGAGCGGCTGCAATGATCACGCGGCGCAGACGGCCACGCGGGCCACGCTGGTCCGGACCACGATCGTGCAGCCGCGCGACCGGCAAGGCGCCATCACATTGACGGGAGAGGTTCAGGCCCGCTTCCGTGCCGACCTTTCCTTCCGCGTCGACGGACGTGTGGTTGCGCGCACCGTGGACGTTGGTGCTCACGTCAACAAGGGCGACGTCCTCGCCCGGCTCGATCAGGCCGAGCAGGCGGCCGACGTGGATGCTGCGACCGCGGCAGTGGCCTCCGCCGAAGCTCAGCTCCGTGTGGCGAAGGCAACGTTCGAGCGCCAGAGCGCGCTGATCGCAAGCGGCTTCACCACCCGCACCGTCTACGATCAGGCCCAGGAGGGCCTGCGAACGGCGCAGGGGGCGCTGGAAGCAGCCCGGGCGCAGCTCGGCACCTCGCAGGATGCGCTCGGCTACACCGTCCTTCGCGCCGAAGCGGACGGCGTCGTGACCGCGCGAAATCTCGAGGTCGGCCAGGTCGTGGCTGCCGCGCAATCCGTGTTCTCGCTCGCGCAGGACGGAGAGCGTGACGCCGTTTTCGAGCTCTATGAATCCGCCTTCCTCCGCCAGGCCGACAGCCGCCGCGTCACGCTGGCGCTCGTCTCCGATCCCAATGTGACAGCAACGGGTGAGGTGAGAGAGATTTCACCGGTGATCGATGCGAAGAGCTCCACGATCCGCGTCAAGGTGTCCATCGAGAATCCGCCGGCCGCCATGACACTGGGCAGCGCCGTCGCCGGAACGGTCAAGGCGAAGCCTCAGAACGAGATCGCCTTGCCCTGGAGCGCACTGATGGCCGCGGGCAGGAAAGCCGCCGTCTGGACCGTCGACCCCAAGACGCAGACGGCGTCGCTGAAGCCGGTCACGGTCGGCGCATACGAGGCCGGACAGGTGCTGATCAAGGCTGGCCTCGAGCCCGGCGAGCGCGTCGTCGTTGACGGCGGCAAGCTCCTGAGCGTTGGCCAGTTGGTGACTGAAGCGGGAGGCCGGTCATGAAGCGACCGATCATGATGATTGCCGGCACGCTCGCGGCGGCCTCGCTGCTCGCCGGGTGTCAGCAGGAGACGAACGCGCCGGAGCCCGTGCGCCCCGTGCTCTCGATGCTGGCCGAGCCGAACAGCGGCGACAGCACCGTTGCCGTTGGCGTCGTCGAGCCGCGCTACAAGACCAACCTCGGCTTTCGCGTGCTCGGACGGCTGACCTCGCGTCCGGTCTATGTTGGCGACATCGTCAGCGAAGGACAAATCATCGGCACGATCGATCCCACCGCGCTCAATCTCGCCGTTCGCGCCGCCAAAGCCCAGCTTGCGAAGGCTGAGGCGCAGCTTGCGACGGCCAGGGCCACGGAGGAGCGGCAACGGACGCTGATCACCAGCGACGCGACCACGAAACAGACACTCGACAATGCCGAGCAAGCGCGCGCCGGAGCCGAAGCGAGCGTCGCACAGGAGCAGGCGAGCCTGACGAAAGCAATCGAGCAGCTCGGCTATGCCCAGATCAAGGCCGACTTCGGCGGCGTCGTCACCGCCGTTGGTGCGGAAGTGGGCCAGGTGGTCTCGCCCGGCCAAACCGTCGTGACGGTCGCGCGGCCGGACATTCGCGAGGCGGTCGTCGATATCGGGGACGACTTTCCCGTGCCGCTCGAGGTGGGGCTCGCCTTCACTGTCAGCCTGCAGCTCCTTCCCGCCGTCGAGGTGGAGGGCAGGATCCGTGAAATCGCGCCGCAGGCGGACGCGCTGACGCGGCTGCGCCGCGTTCGGATTGCTCTCGACAATCCGCCCGAAAGCTTCCGCCTCGGCGCGACGGTCACGGCCAGGCTCGGCAAGGATCAGGGCAAGGTCTTGCGCCTGCCCGCATCAGCGGTGCTCGCCAGGGACGGCGCCGAATTCGTCTGGGTGGTCGATCAAACCACCAGCACCGTCTCGCTGCAGAAAATCGACGGCGTCGCCGAGCCGGCAGGCATCCGCGTCATCGGCGGGCTTGCCGCAGGCGCCCGCGTCGTCACCGCCGGAGTTCACAGCCTCAAGCCGGGACAGCACGTCCGCATCCAACAGGATCAAGAGCCATGAAGTCGTTCAACCTCTCCGACTGGGCGCTCGGCCATCGCTCGCTCGTCTGGTATTTCATGATCGCCTTCATGGCGGCCGGCCTGTTTGCCTATCTCCAGCTGGGACGGCAGGAGGACCCTGATTTCACCATCAAGACCATGGTGATCCAGGCGCAGTGGCCGGGCGCCTCGCCCGAGGAGATGACGCGGCAGGTCACCGACCGGATCGAGAAGAAGCTGGAGGAGCTGGAATCGCTCGACTACACCAAGAGCGTGACGGTCGCGGGCCAGACCACCGTCTTCGTCTACTTGCGCGATTCGACCAAGGCGGCCGACGTCAAGCCGACCTGGGTGCGCGTTCGCAACATGATCGCAGACATCCGGGGCGATCTCCCGCAAGGCGTGGTCGGCCCCGGTTTCAACGACCGCTTCGGTGACGTCTTCGGCAACGTCTACGCCTTCACCAGCGACGGCTTGAGCCAGCGACAGCTCCGCGACCGGGTCGAGGATATAAGGGCCAAGGTGCTGACCGTGCCCGATGTCGGCAAGGTCGACATTCTCGGCGCGCAGGACGAGGTGATCTATCTCGAACTCTCCACCCGCAAGGTCGCGGCTCTCGGCTTCGATATCAAAGCCGTCATGACTTCGCTGCAAGGTCAGAACGCGGTGGCGCCCTCCGGCGTGTTCCAGGAGGGGCCGGAGCGCATCAGCGTCCGCGTCAACGGCCAGTTCGCCTCCGAGGCGAGCTTGAAGACGGTCAATCTGCGCATCAACGATCGCTTCTTCCCGCTGACCGATGTTGCCACGATCACGCGCGGCTATGCCGATCCGCCGTCGACGCTGTTCAGATACAACGGTCAGCCCGCCATTGCGCTGGCGATCGGCATGAAGTCCGGTGCCAACCTGCTCCAGTTCGGCGAGGCGCTGAAGGAGGAGATGACTGGGATCATCGCCGACCTGCCGATCGGCGTCGGCGTGCACCTTGTTGCCGACCAGCCCGTCGTGGTCGAACATGCCGTGTCCGGCTTCACCGAAGCGCTGTTCGAGGCCGTGATCATCGTGCTCGGCATCAGCTTCCTGAGCCTGGGCTTGCGGGCAGGTCTCGTGGTCGCCATCGCCATTCCGCTCGTGCTCGCGATCACCTTCGTGGTGATGGCCTATTGCGGCATCTCGCTGCAGCGCATTTCGCTGGGCGCCCTGATCATCGCGCTTGGCCTCCTGGTCGACGATGCCATGATCGCGGTCGAGATGATGGTGGCGCGGCTCGAGATCGGCGATCCCCTCGAAAAGGCGGCCACCCACGTCTATACGTCGACCGCATTTCCGATGCTGACGGGAACGCTTGTCACCGTGGCCGGCTTCATCCCGATCGGGCTCAACAGCAGCAACGCCGGCGAGTTCACCTTCACCCTGTTCGTGGTGATCGCGGTATCTCTGATCGTCTCCTGGATCGTGGCGGTCTTGTTCACCCCGCTGCTCGGCGTCACCATCCTGCCGGCCAGGATGAAGGGACACCACGAGCAGAAGGGCCGCGTGGCGCAGATGTTCGCGCGCCTCCTGCTGTTCTGCATGCATCACCGCTGGGGCACCATTGCGGTGACGGCCGGCGCCTTCCTGCTCGCCTTGTTCGGCATGCAGTTCGTGCAGCAGCAGTTCTTCCCCTCGTCCGACCGTGCCGAGCTCGTCATCGATTGGAACCTGCCGCAGAATGCCTCGATCACCGACACCAACGGCCAGATGGCTCGCTTCGAGCGCGAGCAGTTGCAGGGCAACGATGCGGTCGAGCACTGGTCGACCTATGTCGGCACTGGCGCGCCGCGCTTCGTGCTGTCGTTCGATGTTCAGACTGCCAACACCTGGTTCGGCCAGCAGGTGATCGTGACGAAGGGCGGCATCCCGGCGCGCGACCGGCTCAAGGCGCAGTTCGAGGACTATTTGAGGAGGACGTTCCCGGGCACCGACACCTACGTCAAGCTGCTCGAGGTCGGCCCTCCAGTCGGGCGGCCGGTGCAATACCGTCTCAGCGGGCCTGATATCGCCAAGGTGCGCGATCTCTCACAGAAGCTTGCGGGAATCGTGCGGAGCAGTCCCGATCTCGGCAACGTGGTGTTCGACTGGATGGAGCCGGCCCGCGTCGTCAAGGTCGACGTGTTCCAGGACAAGGCGCGCCAGCTCGGCCTGACCTCGGAAGACATCGCCACCACGCTGAACTCCGTGCTGCAGGGCTCGCCGATCACGCAGGTGCGGGACAGCATCTATCTCGTCAATGTCACGGGACGTGCGACTGCGAAGGAGCGCGCCTCGATCGATACGCTGCGCGATCTGCAACTGACCGGGCTGGGCGGCCAACCGGTCCCGCTCGGTGCCGTCGCCAATCTGCGCTACGAGCTGGAGCAGCCCACGATCTGGCGGCGCGCGCGGATTCCGACCATCACGCTGAAGGCTGCCGTCGTCGGCAACGTTCAGCCGAAGACGGTCGTCGACCAGCTCGCGCCGAGTGTAGCGGAATTTGCCAAGCAGCTGCCGGCGGGCTACGCGATCAAGATCGGCGGCTCGGTAGAGGAGAGTGCCAAGAGCCAGGGGCCGATCATCGCGGTGGCGCCGCTGATGCTGTTCGTCATGGCGACCGTGCTGATGTTGCAGCTGCAGAGCTTTTCGCGCCTGTTCCTTGTGTTCGCCGTTGCGCCGCTCGCGCTGATCGGCGTCGTCATGGCCATGCTGCCGAGCGGCGCGCCGCTGGGCTTCGTCGCGATCCTCGGCGTGCTCGCGCTGATCGGAATCCTGGTGCGAAACTCCGTGATCCTGATCGTGCAGATCGAGGATCTGAGAAAGGAGGGCAGGCCTGCCTGGGATGCGGTCGTCGAGGCAACCGAGCATCGCATGCGACCGATCCTTCTCACTGCGGCCGCCGCAAGCCTCGCGCTCATTCCGATCGCGCGGGAGATTTTCTGGGGCCCGATGGCATACGCCATGATGGGGGGCATCATCGTCGGCACGCTGCTGACCCTGCTGTTTCTGCCGGCGCTGTACGTGGCGTGGTTCAGGATCCATCCAGGCCACGAGGACGATTCACCTTCACATGAGCCCGACTCCGTTGCGAGCGAAGCGCCGGCCGAACGGAGGCCCGCTCACCACGCCCCGGAGTCCGTGCTCGAGCCCCAGATCTAGAATGGAGACGATGATGCTCTCGAAGACTCGTTCAACGCTTGCTGTCGCTGTGACGATCGCGGCGAGTTCGCTCGCCCCGTCCATGGCGTTTGCGCAGTTTCCGCCGCCACCCCCCGCGGGCCCTCCACCGATGGCTCCAGCAGCGCCCCCAGCTCTCGCAGGTCCCGGTCCCGCCGCGCTTGGCGGCCCTCGGCTCGGTCCGGCAGCGGGGCCGCGCGTTGATCTTGCCGCGCGAGGTGCCGGCGGCGGGCCGGCTCTGGTGGGCTCCGCGCGGACGACCGCGGTCAACATCGGTGGTGCAGGCTATCGCTATGGCGGCTGGCGCGGCTATGGATATGGTGCGCGGGCCGCGGCTTATGCCGGCGCTTACGCAGCCGGGGCCTACGCTGGATACGCCTCCGGCGGATCGCGCTCGAGCGACTATGCGAGTAGCGAATGCCGTTACTTTTACAGCCGTCATCGCAGGTACCTCGTCTGCGACTAGCTCGTGTGGGCGTTGTATTTGAATAGAGCAGTCCCGCTGAGCCTTGTGGGTCTCAGCATCAACAGATGACGGAAGCAAGCATGCAGAGGATTTTAGTCGTCGCCGCGGTTATCGCGGCGTCGACTGCCGCGACGACTCTGATCCCGGAGGAGCAGGCCGCGGCAAAGGAATATTCGTTCTGCCGGCTCGACTATGACTCGGGTATGCGGAGCTGCGCGTTCGAGACAATCGACCGGTGCGTGGCGACAATCGCTGGCCGTGGCGGAAGCTGCTCGCGCAGCCCGGCCAGCGAGACGATCGCATCATTTGCCCATGCTCCGAAGATGCATACCGCCACTGACCTGCAGGCCGACGAGGTTTTCGGGCGATAGCGAGGTCGATCCGCATCATCGTCATTCAACGCACGGCGGGCCGGTTGGCATACTGCTGGACAACATTCCTGACTTGGTTAAGTCTTCGGCGGTTTGGATTAACAAGAGCAAGAAATGTTGGACCTCTTGAAGAGAGGCACCGAAGAAAGCTTCGGTCTGATCGAGCGAGAGCTGCGGTGCGGATTGTGGAGCTGGAATCTGCGTACCGATGAGATGCACTGGTCCCGCGGGTATCATGATCTTCTGGGGATCGAGCCGGGAAAGGTAGCGCCATCCTTTGCGGCCATCCTCCAGGTTACCCATCCGGACGATCGAGGCGCGCAGGCCGAGGTGGAGCGGGTCATCCAGGAGGCCTCGACCATCAGACGGAAATTCCGCGTCATTCGCCGCGGCGGCAACATCGCCTGGATCTACTGTCAGATCATCGTCTTTGTTGACCAGGAGGGGGCGGCGGAGAAGGCCATCGGTGTCTGCACCGATATCACGACCCGCGAGGATCAGCTCAACCGGCTGCGGATTGCCGATGAGCGGTACCGTGCCCTGATCAAGGCTGCGGGAGCCGTGGTGTGGATCGCCAAATCGGACGGTCGAATCCACGAAGTCGTCAATTGTGATCATGGCAGCCAGATCGTTGCGTCCGAATCTGGCTGGCTCCAGCTCGTCCATCCCGATGATCAGGAGAAGATGCTCGGAGTTTGTGCGGCCGCGAGCCGGGAGAAGCGCGGCTATGACGTCGTGCACCGCTTTCTCCAGGCCGACGGTACTTTCAAATGGAAGCGTTCCACCGGCCAGCCGCTGCTGGATGATGCGGGCAATATCAAGGAGTGGCTGGGGATCAGTGTTGATCTGGACCGCGATACGGCGCGCGCCGGTACCCACCGCATGACGGGGGCGCAAATCAGGGCGGCGCGCGGGCTCGTGCGGTGGTCGGTCAAGGATTTGGCGCAGGCTGCGGGGATCACGCGTGCGACCATTCGACGACTGGAAGAAGCGGACGGCGCTCCGCCTCACAACGACCCGGCGCTTGCTGCGATCGAAGCCGCGTTCGCGAGCGCCGGTGTCGAATTTTTGTTTCCGGAGGCTGGAAAACCGGGTGTGCGTCCTCGCTAATTTGGCGCGTCACCAGGGCTGATTCCGCAAGATTTGTCGTTGCATTTGCCGATCGATGACCATCGCCACAAATTTGGCTCTAGACTGCCGAAGTGAGGTGCGCGGACATAGGCAATGCGCGCGCAATTCGCTTCGCAGCCGCCAATTTTGCCTAACAGAAGGTTAGCAGGGTCGGCATTATTGTTCTGCACGTGGAGCTCCGGCGAGACGTGCAAGCATCATGACGCAGATTATTCGATATCTCGCAATCGACACGCGCACCCGGATTCTGGCTGAGCGGCTATGGGGCTTGCTCGACGAGCCGAGTGACCTCGTCATCGCGGCGCTCGTCGTCACACTCGAAAAATACGTGGCCGTCGACATGGCGCTCACCCTTTCAAGCTATTCCGACCGGTTCGTCGGCTGAGCTGGTTCGGTGCCGGATTCCCGTACTTGTTTTCACAATCACTTTTGAAAGGACCAGACCATGACGGACCTGCCCGCCCGCGCCACCTCCGATCAGCACGCCCAGGCGAGACTGCGCTTCATGGGAATCGCGCCACGCACGGGGGAGCTGTTGCGGGAGTTCTGGGCCATTGCCGAGCCGGCCGTTCCGCGCATTCTCGACGGTTTCTACCGGCACGTAACCAGTGAGCCTCAGCTAGCCCGATTGATCGGCAACGATATTCCCAGGCTGAAATCAGCCCAGGGCACGCATTGGGCGCGGTTGTTCAACGGGCGGTTCGATGACGAATACCTGAAGGGGGTCCGTGCCATTGGCATGGTCCACAACAAGATCGGCCTGGAGCCGCGTTGGTACATTGGTGGATACAATTTTGTTCTGAACCAGCTCGTGGCACTCGCCACGCGGCGCTATCGCTGGAGACAAAGGCGTCTCTGCGAGATCTTGAGCGCGGTGAATTGCGCCGTGATGCTCGACATGGAAATCGCCATCTCCGTCTACCAGGAGGCAATGCTTGCCGAGCGGGAAAGGCGGCAGGAGAAGGTCCACGCTGCGATCCGCAGCTTTGATTCCCGGATGAAGAGGGTATTGGACACCGTCGATGGTTCGGCGGACAGTCTCCAGAGCGCAGCCAATGCCCTGGCGGCAAGCTCCTCGCAATCGACCCAGCAGTCCGGCGCGGTGGCGGCAGCTTCGGAAGAAGCATCGACGAATGTGCAGGCGGTTGCCGCATCCACCGAGCAACTGACCTCGTCAATTCAGGAGATCGGCCGTCAGGTGTCCGACTCGACGAAGATCGTCCGGATTGCGGTCGAGCAGTCAGCGCGATCCGGCGACACAGTCCAGAGCCTTGCGAAGGCGGCGCAGCGGATCGGCGACGTGGTTGAGCTGATCAGTACAATCGCGGGACAGACTAACTTGCTTGCTCTCAATGCCACGATCGAAGCCGCGCGAGCCGGGGAGGCCGGGCGCGGCTTCGCTGTCGTTGCCTCCGAAGTCAAGGCCTTGGCGGAGCAGACGGCGAAGGCTACTGGCGAAATCGGAGAGCAGATTCTCTCGATTCAGGGCGCAACCAGGGGCGCGGTGGCGGCGATACAGGATATCGGCCGCACCATCGGCTCCGTCAGCGAGATCGCTACCGTCGTAGCGGCGGCCGTGGAAGAGCAGGGCGTTGCGACCGCCGAGATCGCGCGAAATATCCAGCAGGCGGCCCAGGGCACGCAGGAGGTATCCACCAATATCACCGGGGTGAGCCAAGCCGCCACTGAAACTCGGCAGACAGCGGCAAGACTCCTGGGGGCGTCCGAAGAGCTCTCGGTGCAGGCTGCGGCGCTTCGGTCGGAGGTGGAAACGTTCTTTGCCGAAATTCGAGCAGCCTAGCAGCATTCAAAAGTCTGGCGGCACAAATGACTCAACCAACGATTGATTTCGGGGTCGGCGGACGCGCGCCGAAGCGCGAGGTGAACTGGGAGCAACTGCTCCACACCGCCATCGAAAGCAGCTCTCATGGCCTGTGTGTCTTCGACTGGCGATCCAGGCTGGTGATAGCTAATGAACAGCACCGCAGCCTCTATTCACTGAGGTCTTCGGAGGTCTCGCCGGGGCGCCCCGCTGAGGATGTTTTCATAAGCCGCCATGCCCGGGTGGTCGGGGCGAAGGCAAATGACCAATTGGCCGGCTATCTGGCGGCCATAGGTCGGCGCGAAGCGTTCGGCACCACCTATGAATTGCAAGACGGGTCGTTCGTCGAGCTCGATATGCATCCGATGTCAGACGGTGGCTTCGTCGAACGGCACCGCGATGTTACCGAGCTTCGCCTCGCAATGGTCCGGGCCGAAGAAGCGAGGCAGGAACTGATCGAGAGGCAGTACGCAATCGACCAGGCCGTCATTGTCGCGATCACGGACGTCCGCGGCAACATCACCTACGCCAACGATCGGTTTTGCGAGATCAGCGGGTACAATCGGGAGGAGCTGGTTGGAAGCAACCACCGTCTCCTGAAATCGGGGGTTCATTCATCGCAGGTTTTTCGCCAGATGTACCGTTGCCTCGCCCTAGGAGGCGTCTGGCGGGGCGAGCTGTGCAACAGGGCCAAAAGTGGGGAGCTCTACTGGGTCGACACCGTGATCACGCCCCAGCTTGGTCCTGACGGGAAGCCGGTTGCCTACATGGCGATCCGGGTCGATATTACTGCCCGAAAGAAGGCCGAAGCGCAGCTCAGTCATGCGGCCCGCCATGATGCGTTGACCGGTCTTCTGAACCGCGCTGCTCTCCTGGACGATCTTTCGGAACGGCTATCCCGAGCACAGGCAAGACGGCAGCAGCTGATCATTTACTTGCTTGATCTCGACGGCTTCAAGCATGTGAATGACACGCTCGGTCATGCCGCCGGCGATGCATTGCTCAAGCAGCTAAGCGGACGTCTTGTCTCGGTTGTTCCAGAAACTGCCCTGATCGCACGTCTGGGGGGTGACGAATTCGCCATCGTGCAGACCAGCTCCACCGACGAGCGTAAACAGACCGAGGCGCTCGCGATCGATCTGCTGCAGGCGATCGCCATACCGTTCTCGATAGAGTCGCAGGAGGCCTCGGTCGGCGTCAGCATCGGAATCTCGATTGCACCATTGCATGGCGTTACGGTTCCAGAGCTGCTCTACAAGGCCGACTTGGCTCTGTATCGAGTCAAATCGGACGGACGCAGCGGATTTCATGTCTTTGAGGATGAAATGCGCAGCCGCGCGCAAGACCGCAATCGGCTCGTCAATGAGCTCCGTGCTTCGGTTGCGCGCGGCGAGTTCGAGCTCCACTATCAACCTATCTGCGAGGCCGAATCCCTGCGGCCGCGCAGCGCGGAAGCGCTGCTGCGATGGCGCCATCCCACGCGAGGCTTGCTTTATCCAGATGAGTTCATCGGAGTTGCCGAAGATAGCGGGCTAATGGAGGCATTGGGACGTTGGACCCTGGAAAGGGCGTGCGCAGACGCCGCATCGTGGCCCGCAGAGCTTAGGGTTGCGGTCAATTTGTCTCCGGCTCAATTCCGGGGAGGGCTGCTGTTCGACTCCATCATCGGCGTGCTGATGAAAACCGGCCTTCCGCCGCATCGGCTCGAGCTCGAAGTGACGGAATCAATGCTGCTGCAGGACAGAGAGGAGAATCTCCTGTTGTTTCGCCGGTTGAAGGACCTTGGAATAACCTTTGCCCTAGATGACTTCGGCGTCGGCTATGCCTCGCTGGGTTCGGTCGTCTCATTTCCGTTCGACAAGCTCAAGATCGACCGCTCGTTTACGAGCGAGCTGCCGGGCAAGCCGGCGAGCAGGGCGGTCGTCGCATCCATCATGACATTGGCCCGCGGCCTCGATGTGGAGGTCACGGCGGAAGGTGTCGAAACGATGGAGCAGCTTGCGTATTTGCGGGGTCAAGGAATCGATTCGGTGCAGGGCTATCTGCTGGGCAGGCCTGCGCCATTCGGCCCGCTGGAGCGGGCGAGCGCGGCTGTCGGATGCAAGCCGGGCTTGTGAACCGGCGCATGGTTGACCGTCAGCTGCCTGATCCTGACATCATGCCCCTGTTTTGCCCGACGGATCAAGCCTTTTTTCGTAAAAATCGAAAAAATCGCAGTGGCGTCAATGCGTCGGCTACTGTGCATGGGGTTGTTTTTCGAGATGAAGGCAGAACCGGATAGCTACGGCACAACCAGCTTCTTGCGGATCGCATAGCGGACCAGTTCGGCCGTTGACGACATTCCGAGCTTGCGCATCGCCGAGGCGCGATGGGTCTCGACCGTCTTCACGCTCAGCTTCAGAACAACGCCGATGGATCTGTTGGTATGCCCTTCCGCAATCAATTGGACGATGCTTTGCTCGCGCGACGTTAGCAGCATGCCCGACTTGCCCTGCTTGTTGAGCTGGTAGTCGTGCAGGAGCTTCTCCACTAGGGCGCTGGTAAAATAGGGTCTTCCGTCGAGCAGCGCCTCGATCGCGAAAATGAGGTGCTTCTTGGCATCCGACTTGAACAAAAAGCCGCGGACGCCGGCCAGAACCGCTTCCGTCAGCAGCTCCTCGTCCTCGTGCATCGTCAAGATCAACACTTCCGTACGCTGATGGAGCGCCCTGAGACGGCGACTGACCTCCAGTCCGTTGATGAGCGGCATCGAGTAGTCGACGATCACGATGTCCGGCCTCGCCTCCAAGGCCAACGCAATGGCCTGCTCGCCATTGCTCGCTTCGCCCGCAACAATCCAGTTCGGCTGCATTTCAACGATTGCGCGCAGCCCGGAGCGCACGACTTCATGATCATCCGCAATCAAGATGCGTTTCACGGGCGTCGTTCTCGTTGTTTCGGCCACAATCCAGTAGATGACCGGCGGCGGCAAAGTCGAACGATCCTATCGATCGCACATTGCAGGATTATCCTACAAAACCCTGAGATGCTTCTGCGAAGTTACTCAGCTGGCGCCCTCGCTCGCGACACTCCGGGGCCAATGCGCCCTCACGCCTCGACCAGCGACGCGCGCACGGCGTATCGGACCAGGCCGGCAGTTGAATTCACGTCCAGCTTGCGCATGGCCGCCGCCCGATGCGCCTCCGTCGTCTTGACACTGAGGTTCAGGACCGTGCTGATGCTTTTGTTGCTGTAACCTTCCGCAACCAGCTTGACGACGAGCTGCTCGCGCGGAGTGAGCCCGTGGGACTGGTCGGCATTGCCGCACGATGTCCGGTTCGTTCCACTCGGGCAACTCACGCTGCAGAATCGCCTATGCACCAGAAGCGATTCGACGGCTGCCAGAAGCAATCTGTTTGCGTCCGATTTGACCAGGAACGCGCGTGCACCGGCCTCGAACGCCTGCTCCGCAAGCAGGCCGGAATTGTGCACCGTGAAGATCAGGACTTCCGTCGGCAACGGATATTCCCTGATCCGCCGCGCAACCTCCACGCCCGTCATTCGCGGCATCGAAAAATCCACGATCGCGACATGCGGCTGGCTCTCGATTGCCGCGCTCAACACCTTGCCGCCGTCGCTCACTTCGGCGACCACTTCCCAATCCGTTCGCTGCTCGAGCACTGCTCGCAAACCTGATCGCACGGCTTCATGATCATCAGCGATAAGGAAACGCTTCATGTCCGAGTACTCCGGGGTGATTCACACGGCGGCCCGGCTTGAATGGCTCTATTCTCGCCTGCCATCGGTGTTCAGTGTTCTTGTTCCCTCACAGTGCTCTCGTAGCTCCACGTATCACGGTGCCCGCCTTTCGCGAGTTGCGCCTGTTCGGCGTCAGACCGTGCGGAAACACGGCGCGAAGTATCGTGCCGGAGCGGTGTGCCGTCGTATCGGAGTAGATCTCGAGCGAACCTCCGATTTGCTGAAGTCTCGCTTTCATCGCGGGAATTCCAACGCCGATCGATATCGGCGTCGCTCCCGGCCCGGCGCGGTCGGCTCGAAACCCGCGCCCGTTGTCGCTGATCGTCAGCCTAAGTTCGCTCTCGGCCACATCAAGGACGATACCCACTTCCGTCGCCTTCGCGTGACGGAACACGTTCGTGAGGCCCTCCTGAACGACCCGCAGGATCGAGCGCTGCTTTTCGTAAGGCAGCAGATCGACCTCTGGGGCGATTCTGGTCGTGACCCGTAGCGACGTGCGCGCCGCGAAACCATCCGCGTAATGCTCGACCGTGGCCTTCAGCCTCTCCAGCGTCAGATTCTGCGGATGCAGCAGATAGGCAAAGGCGCGAATTTCCCGGAGCGCTTCGTCGATCGACGCGTCGATTTCCTGGCAAATCCGCTCGGTCGCGGCCGGATCGCAAAGGCTCCGCCGGATCCGCATCAGGCCGAGGCTCGCAGCGATCAAATGCTGGCATGTCGAATCGTGCAGATCGGAAGCAATCCGCTGCTGGATATCCTCCTGGATGGACGCCAAATTGAAAATCGGATGATCCAGGTCGCTGGGGGAAGAGCGATGTGGCTTCACGGCACGCACTCACTTCTCCGGTGACGCTCCACACCGAATTTCAATATCGAGCGTCTCCTACCTGCCCGACTGGGCGTAGCGGACGAATGCGCGCGCCCGTAGGGCACGACTGTTATACACCGTTAGGTTGCGGGTACAAACAAGTTGCACTGCTGCAGGGTCGAGTTCTCAAATCTGTGAAGGCCGACAGGTTCGAGTATGCAGTTTGTGCCGCAGTCGGACAGTGATTCAAATACGATGCAATAGATGTGCAAGCGCTGCGAATGGCCCTCGCGAACCATGCGCGGAGGCCCACGCTTCGCTGTTACGATCGGGACTCGATTTGAGTTCCATCTCGCCCAAAGCGGCGTTCGGCCGTGGCACGCCGGCCACGGCCGGTCCTCACGCGATCCGCCTAGTAGTCCACCGCGTCCCTGGTGATCGGGCAGGTCATGCAGTGTCCGCCTCCGCGGCCCCGTCCCAACTCGGCGCCGACGATGGTGATCACCTCGATCCCCTCCTTGCGCAGCAGCGTGTTGGTATAGGTGTTGCGATCATAGGCGAACACGACGCCTGGTGAGGCGCAAACCAGGTTAGCTCCGCTGTCCCACTGCGTTCGCTCGCGCATATAGGCGTTGCCGCCCGTCTCGACGACGCGCAGCCTCTTCAGGCCGAGCGATCCGGCCACGACCTCTACGAACGGCTTCTCGTCTTTCCGCAGTTCGATGCCGGTGGCATTGGCGGCCGGACGATAGGAGTACGCCGTGATGTTGTTGACGATGTCGGGATAAAGCAGCACGCAATCGCGGTCGGCGAAGGTGAACACGGTGTCGAGATGCATCGCAGCGCGCAACTTCGGCATGGCGGCGACGATGACGCGCTCGGCCGCCTTCTGCTTGAACAGAGCCGCAGCGAGCTGGCTGATCGCCTGACGCGAGGTGCGCTCGCTCAAGCCGATCAGCACATTACCCTTGCCGATCGGCATCACGTCGCCGCCTTCGAGTGTGGCCAGTCCGTGATCCCTGGTCGGATCGCCCCACCAGACATTCACCTTTCCGGCGAAATCCGGGTGGAACTTGTAGATCGCCGTCGTGAGGATCGGCTCTTCGTGGCGCGCAGGCCAATAGAGCGAGTTGAGCGTGACCCCGCCGTAGATCCAGCAGGTCGTATCCCGCGTGTACAGCGTGTTCGGCAATGGCGGCAGCAGATATTCGGTCATGCCTGCCGCTTCGCGGACCAGCTTGAGCGTCTCACCGCCATGTGCGTCCGGGAAATCATGCGTCGACACGCCGCCGATCAGGGTCTCCGCAAGGTCGCGCGGCTTGAGGCCTTCGAGGTAGGAGCGAAGCTCGTCGACGAGACCAAGGCCGACCTGATCGGGAACGACCTGGTTGTCGAGAATCCACTTCCTGGCCTCGGGGATCGCGACCGTCTCCGCCAGCAGGTTGTGCATCTCGACGACGTCGACGCCGCGGTCGCGCATCTTCTGCACGAAGTCGAAATGATCGCGCTTCGCGTTTTCCACCCATAACACATCGTCAAACAGCAGGGTGTCGCAATTCGACGGCGTGAGACGCTGATGGGCGCGGCCGGGCGAGCAGACCATCACCTTCCTCAATTGCCCGACCTCCGAATGGACACCAAAGCGAATCGAAGTGGCCGAGTTCTGATTTGCCATGGGAACTCTCCCGGGAGTTTTGCTGCCTAGATCGTAATGTAGCCAGTGGCCAATCCGTGGATTCCGACAGCCGCGCCGACGGCAGCTGCGATGAAGATGCCCCACTCGACAGCTGTGAAGACCTTCGCCTTCCGTTCCAGGCGCGCCCAGAAATACAGGGCCGTCCCGGGCGCGTAGAGGATCAGCGACAGCAGCAGAAACTTCATCCCGGCGGAGTAGATCAGGAACAGCGTGTAGATGAAGGCGATGCCGGCGAAGATCGTGTCGCGCGTTCGCTCACTGCCGCTCTTCTCATAGGTCTGGCCCCGCCTGACGAGCAGAAGCCCGTAGGCTGCGACCAGGAAGAATGGAATCAGTGACATCACGCTGGTCAGATTGAGCATCAGCGCGAACGCATCCTGCGACCAATAGGTGCTGATGACGAAGAGCTGAACGATCACATTCGTCAGCCACAGCGCCGCGGCCGGGACCTTGTTCGCATTCTCCGTTCCGAACAGGGCTGGCATGTCCCTGGTCCGGCCGGCCGCCGAAAGCACCTCGGCACAGATCAGCGACCATGCAAGATAGGCCCCCAGCACCGAGACGAGCAGCCCGATGCTGACGAAGACGGCGCCCCAATGCCCGACCACCGCCTCGAGCACGGTCGCCATGGACGGCTGGCGCATGTCGGCGATGTCCGCGCGTGGAAGCACCGCGTAAGGCAGCATGGTGACGAGCACCATGAGACTGGTGACGACCACAAAGCCCAAAATCGTCGCCGCGCCGACGTGGGATCGCTCCTTGGCGTAGCGTGAATAGACGCTGGCGCCCTCGATCCCGAGAAACACGAACACGGTGACCAGCATGGTCGCACGGATCTGGTCAAACAGACTCTTGTCCGGCATACCTTCGCCGCCCCAGAAATTGGCGCGGAACGTGTCGTATTTGAACGCGAACGCGAGAATGACGATGAAGATCAGGATCGGCACGATCTTCGCAATCGTGACAATGGTGTTGATGGCCGCGGCTTGCTGCACACCACGCAGGATCATGAAGTGAAACAGCCATATCCCGACCGATGCCACGATGATCGCGACGATCGTGTTGCCGTCGCCAAACACGGGAAAGAACGCGCCCAGCGTCGACTTGATCAGGACCCAGTAGGACACGTTGCCGATGCAGCTACCGATCCAGTACCCAAAGGCCGATAAGAAGCCGGGATAGTCGCCAAACCCCGCCTTGGCATAGGCGTAGACGCCGGCATCGAGCTCGGGCTTTCGCTCGGCCAGTGTCTGGAACACCCGCGCGAGGGTGTACATGCCGCCACCGGCAATGCACCAGGCAAAGATGGCGCCGAACGGGCCGGTGGCGATGCCGAAGGTGCGGGGCAACGAGAAGATGCCCGAGCCGACCATCGAGCCGACCACCATCGCGGTCAACGCGAAGAGAGAAAGCTTTTGGATTGACGGCGTCCCAGTCATGGGGAGACCTCGCGACACGAGGGGTGCGCTACATCCCGGCCGATTGACTTGCCCGGTCGTTGCACCATGCGCCTTGGGCACAGCCCGGAATATCGGGTGATCACCTAGTCGAGGGCCGGGATTTCCCTCGCCGGAAACGACGGCTCAAGACGGGGACGGTGCGGGAGCGCTGGTGCGTTCCTTCTCGCCGAAGCAGGCCACGTACATTGTCGGCAGCAGGACCAAGGTCAGGACGGTCGCAACCAGCAGGCCGCCCATGATTGCAACAGCCATCGGCCCCCAGAATACGGTTGGAGCAATCGGAATCATGCCTAGAACGGTCGATATCGCCGTCAGCATGATCGGGCGGAAGCGGGAACTGCTGGCATCTACCGCCGCCTCCCAGGGGCTCTTGCCCTGGGCGCGCTCCGCATCGATCTGGCCAATCAGGATCACGGCGTTCTTGCAGATCATGCCAAGCAAAGCGAGAATGCCCAGAATCGTCACAAAGCCCAGCGGTCTGCCGGAGAGCAACAGGGCCGCAACGACGCCGACCATTCCGAGCGGCGCCACGCTTGCGACCATCAACAGCCGTGGAAAGCTCTGCAACTGGACCATCAGAACCGTGACCATGACGAACAGCATCATGGGCACCACGGCGAGCACGGATGCCTGCGATTTCCGGCTTTCTTCCACGGTCCCGCCGACAGCCACATCGTAAGAAGCCGGCAGCGTCTTCCTCAACTGTTCGATGGCTTGCGACAGAGCACCCACCACCGAATTCGGCAATGATCCGTCGCTGATGGCGGCACGCACTGTCAGCGTGGGAACGCGGTCGCGTCGCCAGATCAGCGGGTATTGCTGTTGAAATTCGAATGTCGCAAACTGGCTGAGCGATACTGTCGTTCCACCAGGCAGCGGCACCTGAAGCGTCCGCAGATTGGACAGCGACATGCGCTGTTCATCGACTGCACGGGCTACCACGTCGACGAGATAGACGTCGTCGCGAACCTGGGTGACGGTTGCGCCCGAAATCACGGTGTTCAGCACGGTCGATATCGCCTGCGAGCTCAGCCCGAGACGACGCGCCTCATCTTGATCGACGTGAATGCGCAGCTCGCGCTCCGGCGCCATCCAATCGAAATTGATGCTTGTGGTGCGGGGATCGGAGGCGACGATTTGCCCGACCTTGAGGGCGAGCTCACGTACCTGCTCGAGATCGGGTCCACTCACGCGATATTGCAAAGGCCATCCGACCGGCGGGCCGAGGCCGAGAGGTGAAACCGACGCGACCGCAGCCGGAAAGTCCTCAGCGAGCAGACGCTCCAGCTTCACATGCAGGCGCTCGCGCGCTGCAACGTCCTTTGCCACGACGACCGCTTGCGTGAAGAAATCGTTCGGAAGCTCTGCATTGAGAGGAAGATAGAAGCGGATTGCACCACGCCCCACATTGGTGCTCCAGTGATGGACATCGGGGTCGCTGGCCAGAGCCGCATCCAGACGCTTCGCTGCCGTCTCGCTGGCAAAGATCGATGCATTCTGTGGCAGGCTGAGATCCACAAGCAGTTCGGGCCGGTCGGACGACGGAAAGAACTGTTGCGGTATCAACGGAAGCGCAAGAACGGAGGCGACGAAGAGCGCCAGCGAGATCGCGATCGTCAACCACTTCGCCCGCATCGCCAGGATCAGGCAACTCCGGTAAAAACGGAATATCCTGCCGGGCGCAGCGGAGATCCTCTCTGGCGGTGGAACAAGAATGAGCACGCCCAGCAGCGGCGTGAAGATCACGGCAACGAGCCACGACACGAGGAGCGCGATCGCGACCACGGCAAACAGCGAAAACGTATATTCGCCGGCCGAACTCGCGGCAAAACCAACCGGAATGAACCCCGCGATTGTCACCAGCGTTCCGGCCAGCATGGCAAAGGCATGGCTACGATAGGCAAACGTCGCGGCGTCGATCTTGCTGTCGCCTTGCGCCAGCCGGTTGAGCGTTGCGTCCGTCGTCGTCATCGCGTCGTCGACCAACAGCGCGAGCGCGATGATCAGCGCTCCCAGCGATATCCGTTGCATGTCGATGCGGGCGATCTCCATGATCGGAAATACGATGGCCAGCGTCAACGGGATGGCAAGCGCGATGATGAGGCCGGGACGGATTCCGAGGCTGACGAAGCTCACCACCATGATGATGGCGATGGCCTGCAGGAGCGACGTCATGAATTCGCCGATCGCGCCTCGGACCACCACGGCCTGGTCAGCGACGAGGCTCGGCTCGATTCCGATCGGGAGGTCGGCGGTGATCTGCCCCATCACGGTCTTGATGTTCCTGCCGAGTGCAAGAATATCGCCGCCATCGCGCATGGCGACGGCAAGCCCAATGGCAGGCTGGCCATTGACCCGGAACATCGGTTGCGGCGGGTCGAGATAGCCCCGTCGTACCTGCGCGATGTCGCTCAGGCGAAGCGTGCGACCGCCTGCGACGAAGTTGACGGCGGCGATGTCCTGCTCCGATTGAAATCTGCCCGAAACCCTGATGGAGATGCTTTCCTTGCCGGTCTGGATCGTGCCGGCCGGACGGACGATATTTTGTGCTTGCAGCGCGGCGAGCAGGGCGGCCCGATCGATGCCCAGAGTGGCAAGTTCCTGCTTGGAGAATTCGACGAAAATCACCTCATCCTGTGCGCCAATCAGTTCAATCTTCGACACGTCCGGGATGCGAAGCAATCGGGAGCGGATATCCTCGACATGGTCGCGCAACTCCCGCTGGGTGAAGCCATCGCTGGTAAAGCCGTAGACGATGCCGAACGTGTCACCGAAATCGTCATTGAAGCCCGGGCCGATAACTCCTGAGGGCAGGGTGTGGCTGATATCGCCGATGCTCTTCCTCACCTCGTACCAGGCATCGGAAACCTGCCTTGCGTTCGCGCTTCCTTTCAGGTTGACGAAGATCGTGACGAGCCCTGCCCGGGTGGAGCTGCGCAGGAAGTCCAGATGGGGCGTCTGCTGCAACTGACGCTCGAGCCGTTCCGTCACCTGCTTCATGGTCTCTTCGGCCGTCGCCCCCGGCCAGGCCGCCTGAACCACCATGGTCTTGATGATGAACGAGGGATCCTCGTTTCGACCAAGCCGGAAATACGCCAGGCTCCCGGTGATCACGGCAATCATCATGACATAGACGACGAGCGAGCGATGCCTGAGCGCCCATTCGGAGAGGTTGAGCCCGGTCATGGCTCTGACCCGAGCACGCGCACCTTCTGGCCCGGATGCAGGGCCTGAACGCCCGCGGTGACGATGATCTCTCCGGCATCCAATCCTTGCGAGACGGTCACCTGTGCCTGGTCGAAGCGCAGGATTTCAACGTTGCGTGCAGTCACGAGGTTCGTCGACGGATCGACGATCCACACGGCCGGCTGATGATTGATCCGTGTCAACGCGGTCGCCGGTATCTCGATCGTCGGCCCGGAGCTGATTTCGACTCGCCCGTTCACCGTCGCGCCGAGCCGCATCGCTGCCGGCGGATCGCTCAAGCCGACCTTGACCTCGAACGTGCGGGTGACGGCATCGGCTTGCGCTGCGATCTGGCGAATACGGCCTTTTGCCGTAATGCTGGGGTCGTCCGTCAGGCTGACCGTGACCTGCACGCCGGCCGGCGCCGATCTGACCATCTGAGCCGGGATGTCGAAGACGGCGTCGCGGCCGTCCTGTCGGGCGATCCTCGCTATCATCTGGCCGGCCTGAACGACCTCTCCGGCGGGTGGTCCGGTCGCGATGATCTTGCCCGCCGCGTCGGCTCGCAGTTCGGTGAAGCTGACGAGATCGTGCGCGGAATTTAGCTGTGCCTCGGCTGCCTCGACCTGCGACTGGGCCGTCTGTCGCGCTTGCGTTGCCGCCTCGAAATTAGCGCGCGTGGTCCACCCCTGCGCCAGGAGTGTCTCCTGGCGTTCGTAATGGTTGCGCGCCTGCGTCAACTGGCCCTGTGCCGCGGAAAGGGCCGCCTTCGCCTGCCGCAAAGTGTTCAGCTCGTTCTGCGGCTCCAGTTGAGCCAGCAACTGGCCGGCCTCAACCCTGTCGCCAAGCTTGATGTCGTTCGCAAGGAGGCGTCCCGAAATCCGGAAGGCGACGCTGACTTCGTCCTCGGCCTCCACGCGACCGGTGAAGGTCAAGGGCTCGAGGCTCTCGCGCTTCTCGATGGTCGTGGTTCGAACCGGACGCGGCGGTGATTCCTTGGTTTCCGTGTCGCGTCCACACGCAGCCAGGATCAGCGCGGATGCGGCGGCCATCAGGATCGGTGCAAACACTTGTCGAGCTGTCGTTCGGCGGCCGCACATCATCAGCAGCCCTTCAAGTTGCGGAAATGTTGCCGTGCGGGCTCTCCTGGGTGGGGGATTCCGCGGGTTCGCCCATCGGTAGCTTTGCCCAAGGGATCGGCCGCACACATCGGTAAATCTACCCGGTGTGGCTGGATGCAATCGCGGCGGCCATGAACCTGGAAGAACAACGCGCTCCGGCGATGGTCTAGGGAATTCCCGACACCCAGTCAGGCGATCACCCGATATCGCAGGTCCGATCAGGAGCGCAGCGTTTCGCGCTCAAGGACTGGGTCCTCTGGGAGACGAGACGTGCGTGGTCGAGTTCGCTGGTGGAGCGCGGCGTCGCGAGCAGCATTGTTTCTTTGCCTCTGGCTCGTCCTTGCCGGCGCCGCCCTCGATGACGTTCCTGCAGCCGCAATCGCCGTCGCCGCGGCGACCTGGACGAGCCTGCGTTTGCTGGCGCCCGGCACCTCGCGGCTCTCGCCTGGCGCACTCTGCCGGCTGATGTTGCTCTTCCTGGTCCACTCCGTCGTTGCCGGAGCGGATGTCGCAAGGCGCGCGCTCGATCCACGGCTGCCGCTGCGCCCAGGATTTGTCGCGTTTCCAACCGGTCTGCCACCTGGCCCGCGTCGTAACGTGTTCGCAGCGCTCACCAGCCTGCTGCCTGGCACCGTGCCGGCAGGAGAGGAAAGCGCGCAGATCCTCTATCACTGCCTCGATGTCGGACAGCCCGTGATGACGGAGCTTGCTGCGGAGGAAGATGCCTTGGTTCGAGCGCTTTACAATGACTGAGTTCCTGACGGCCGCGGTCGGCTTCATCCTGGCCATGTTGGCGCTTGGGCTGGTGTCGATCCTGCGGGGTCCAGGAGACGCCGACCGCGTGATGGCGACGCAGTTGATCGGAACCGGAGGGATTGCCGCGCTGCTGCTGCTCGGCACTGTTGCGGGCGTCCCTGCGGCAGTCGACGTGGCGCTGACTTTGGCGCTCCTCGCAACCTTCGCTTCCATCGCGTTCGTCAAGAAGGGGCTTTCCCGGTTCGAAGCCGACGGGACCGCATCAACGGAGACCGAATGAGCCTGGTACGCGACATGATCAGCATATCGGCCGTGTCGGCGGGCGCGTTCTTCTTTCTGGCCGGTACCGTCGGTCTGCTTCGCTTTCCCGATACGCTGACGCGCCTGCACGCGCTCACCAAGGCGGACAATCTCGGTCTCGGTCTCGTCGTGCTCGGATTGCTCCCGCAAGCAGGCCAGCTTCGAGACGCGCTGAAGCTGGTCAGTATCTGGCTGCTCGTGCTGCTCGCAGGCGCGACGGTCTCCCAACTGATTGCGCGCGCCGCGCGCCATGGCGGATCGACCAGATGAGCATCGCGACGGCTTTCGAAATCATGCTCGCTGCGGTCTTGCTGGGCCTCGGCACCTGGACCATCGTTGTCCGCCAGACCTTTGCGGCGACAGTCGGTTTCGTTGCCTATGGACTGCTGGTGGCGCTCGTCTGGGTGCGTCTCGATGCCGCCGACGTCGCACTGACCGAGGCGGCCATCGGCGGAGGGCTCGGCGGCGTCTTGCTGTTGGGTGCCGCCGCGCGGTTGCGCGATGCCGAACCGATGGCGGAAGCAGCGCCGGGCAAATTGCTGCGGGCCAGCGCGGCTGCGCTGTCGACGTTGACGGCCGCAGCTCTCGCCGGCGCGATCCTGCTGCTGCCCGATCCTGCTCCGTCGCTCGCTCGGGCTGCTGTCGCAAATGCCTGGGCGACAGGCCTGTCCAATCCCGTGACCAACGTCCTGATGGCGTTCCGGGCGATGGACACCTTGCTTGAGAAGGTCGTGCTCGTGCTGGCCGTCGTCGGCGTTTGGTCGCTTGCACCTGATTTCGCTTGGGGAGGCCGTCCGGGGCCGCGCCACCAGGCCGATCGACACGGCGTTCTTGCTTTTCTCGCGCGCTTGCTGTCGCCCATCGGCATTGTCGTCGGGATCTATGTCTTCTGGACGGGTGCCAACCATCCCGGCGGAGCTTTTCAGGGCGGCGCGATTCTCGCGTCGATGTGGCTGCTGACCATCATGGCCGGGTTGGCGGACACGCCACCGGTGAGCAGCCGATGTCTACGGCTCATTCTGGTGGCCGGGCCCGGCTTGTTCCTGGCCGTCGGCATCGCGGGCCTTCTGTTCGGCGCTGCATTCCTTTCCTATCCGCCGGCGCTGGCCAAGCCACTGATCCTCGGGATCGAGGTCGCAATGGTCCTGACGATCGCGACAACCCTCGGCCTGCTGCTGTCAGGCGCGCCGGAACGGAGCGCGGAGCCATGGATATTGTGATGGGCACCGTGACGGTGTTTGGCCTGTGCGCTGCTGCCGTGGTCGGACTTGGGCTCTACGGCCTGATCACAAATCCGCACCCCCTCCGCAAGATCATCGCCTTCAATCTGCTCGGCAGCGGCGTGTTCCTCCTGTTCGGCGTGGTCGGGCGGCGGGGGGCGCTGGCAGGGATGGGCAGTGATCCGGTGCCGCAAGCCCTGGTCATTACTGGCGTGGTGGTCGCGTTCTCGGCGACAGCCCTGGCGATCGCCTTGCTCCTCCGGCTGTTTCGCACGGCCGGCTCGGCCACGCTGGATAGCGACGCGCCGACGAGGCCGCGCTCCGATCGGTGCGGTGGTTGATGCCGGCCCCCGCCGCCTCGCTGGCGACGACCGCCGATGGCCGCTTGCTGGTGCTGTCGATCATTGTGCCCGTCGCGGGCGTGCTGCTGGCGTTCGTTCTGAGCGAGCGCTACGTCCGGCACGTCGCCCTTGCCGTCATGCCCGCCGGGGTTGCAATCGCCGTGGCCATTGTCCTGGCCTTGCCGCGAGGCGATGGTCTCATCGTCTATCTTCTCGGCGCCTGGCCGCCACCGCTGGGGCTGGCGTTGCGCTCGGACGGCCTGTCTGCGCTGATGCTGGCGACCACGGCAATCGTAATCTGTGCGGTCGGCGCTTATGCAGCGGCCGATTCTCATCCCCTAGCAGCAAGCCGGCGGGTGCCGTTCGCATTTTGGGTCTTGTTGATGGCGATCTGGGCCGCGCTGAACACCATCTTTGTCGGCGGCGACCTCTTCACCCTTTACGTTGCCCTGGAGCTGCTGACGTTCGCAGCGGTGCCGCTGGTCTCTCTCGAGGGCCGCGCGGAGACGCTTCGGGCCGCGCTGCGCTATCTGCTGTTCGCATTGGCCGGGTCGGCCCTCTACCTCATGGGCACCGCTTTGCTCTATGGCCTCTACGGCACGCTTGATATCCTGCTGCTGTCGCATCGCCTTTCCGCAGAGCCCGGCGCTTTCATTGCGGCGGCGCTGATGACATCAGGCCTGCTCGCAAAGACCGCGCTGTTTCCGCTGCATCTCTGGCTGCCGCCCGCTCACGCCGGCGCCCCGGCCGCAGCGAGCGCAATCCTGTCCGGACTGGTCGTGAAGGGATCGTTCTTCATCCTCCTGCGGCTATGGTTCGACGTGCTGCCCGCCCTCCCGGGCTTTGCCGCCGCACAGTTTCTGGCAACGCTGGGGGCTGGCGCGATCGTGGTCGGGAACATCCTCGCCCTGCGGCAGGAGCGCCTTAAGCTGCTCGTCGCATATTCGACATTGGCCCAGATCGGGTACCTCTTCCTGCTGTTTCCACTGGCCGTCGATGCCTCAGGCCGCCTCGAGACCGGACCGGCCCTGGCAGGTGGATTGATACAGGCAATCTCCCACGCCACCGCGAAAGCGGCGATGTTCATGGCGGTCGGGTCGATCTACGCCGGCCTGGGCCATGATCGCATCACCAGGATCTGTGGCGCCGCACGGGCGCTGCCCCTGAGCGTCATGACCTTCGCCTTGGCCGGCTTCGCACTGATGGGGCTTCAGCCGGGCGGTGCCTCGCTCGCGAAGGAATTGTTGCTCCAGGAGACGGCGAGGACGGGACAGTGGTGGTGGGCTGGTGTGCTCCAGCTTGGCGGGATGTTCACGGCCGCGTACGTCCTGGTGGTCCTTGCTCACGCGCTTTCGCCTCCGGACCAGCCGGTTGTCCTCGCGGCGAGGCCGGAACGCGGCAGCGATTTGGCGGCGCTTGCCTTGGCGCTCTGCTCGCTGCTGCTCGGCCTGGTGCCATGGCAGCCATATTTGCCGATCCCGTATGCTCTGGAATCGAAACTGTTCGGCGTCGAAGCGCTCGTCAAATTGCTCACAACCGTGCTCGGAGGCGCAGCGCTCGCGGTCCTGCTCGGTCCCTGGCCACATCCGCTGGCCGGCACGATGGCCTGGAAAGATCTGACGCGCGTGCTCGGTCCTGTTCGGCGCGCCGGTCTGCGGCTTGGCAGCCTTGTCGAGCGAGGCGATCGTGTCCTCCGTCAATGGCCGGCGGCCGGCATCTGCATGCTCGCCGTGACGGTGCTGCTCGCCGCTTCGATGTTTGGAACGGATTGAACACTCAAGCGCTGGTGCGGGGCGGTCAATCTCGGTTACACCGCACGAACCGGAAAAACATCCTTCGCATCTGGGGTTTTGTCGGATGCCGGGGTGGTGGCTCACGCTTTATCCTGGATTTCGTGCTGTGCAGTCGGGGCCAGTCGGTCCTGAGCGGACCTGTCCCAATGGAAACGGAGGTCTCAATGTCCGATCTCGTCGCGATCGTGTATCCGTCCGAAGCGAAAGCCGAGGAGGTACGTCAGCGCCTTCTCAAATTGCAGAAAGAGTATCTGATCACGATAAGCGATGCCGTAATCGCCGTGAAAACGGAGTCCGGCGGCATCAAGCTCAATCAACTCGTCAACACCACCGCGATGGGCGCGATGACCGGAAGCTTCTGGGGTCTTCTGATCGGCGTGATTTTCCTCAATCCGATCCTCGGTGTCGCGATCGGCGCGGCATCCGGCGCACTTGGCGGTGCATTGTCCGATTTCGGCATCGATGACGCCTTCATGAAGCAGCTGGCCGGCTCACTGCACACCGGCAACGCCGCGCTGTTCGTCCTGATCAAGAACATGACCGCCGACAAGGTGCTGAAGGAGATCAAGGACGCCGGCGGGACGGTGCTGAAGACGTCGCTGGACGACGCCAAGGAACAGGCTCTGCGCGACGCGCTCGCAAGCGCCGCCGCGGAGCGGCCGGCGGCTTGAAACGGCCGCCTTTGGCCGTTCAGCGTCGGCCGCCCAACAGGCGTAGCATCATCATGAACAGGTTGATGAAGTTGAGATAGAGCGACAGCGCTGAAATGACCGACTTGCGGCCTGCCGAAGTTTCATCGTCACCGGCATCGTACATCGCCTTGATCCGCTGCGTGTCGTAGGCCGTAAGCCCGGCAAAGACGCCGACCCCTACGATCGAGATCAGCCAGTCGAGCCCGGTCGACCGCAGGAAGATGTTCACCAGGCTGGCGATGATGACGCCGATGAGCCCCATGAACAGGAAGGTGCCGAGACCGGAGAGGTCGCGCCGCGTCGTATAGCCAAAGACGCTGAGCGCCCCGAACGTTGCGGCGGAGATGAAGAAGACGCGGGTGATCGAAGCGCTCGTATAGATGTGGAACAAGGTCGAGAGCGACACGCCGACCAGCGCTGCATAGACGAAGAACAGCAGGCGCGCCGTTGATACCGAGAGCGTATTGATGCGCGTGCCGATGAAGAACACCAGCGCCAGCGGCGCCAGGATAAACACCCACATCAGCGGACTCTGCAGCAGGGCCGGGCCGGTGAGCTGGTAGGTCACCCACGCGGCGACCGCAGTGAGGCCGACACCTGCAGCCATGTAGTTGTAGATGCGCATCATGTAGTTGCGCAGTCCGGCGTCCAACGTAGTCGTGCCGCCGCCGATCGCGCCTGATGTCGAAAGGTTCTGGTCAAGGTTTGACATCGCCTGCCTCCTCCTGAACTCGCGGAGCTGGGGGCACGCTACCCTCAAGGACCAGGCGGCGACATCGGACAATCACCCGAGTGCCGGTGGCGAAAACCCCTGCAACCCGCCTTCAGGCAGCCATCAGCGCGCATGACGAATGCGCAATCTGGCGCTTCTCATCCCTTTGGCGTAGGTCTCTTACGGCTTTGTCACTTGGAAGCCGGCTGGGATCCGGCTTAATTCTGCGGCATGCGCTTCTTCTTCCATATCGTCGACAAATACGGTCTTTGTCCCGATGGCATCGGATGCGACCATGCCAATGACGACGCAGCCGTTCTGCACGCCCAGCGGATCGCCGCCGAGCTCGCGAAGGCCGGCGAATTCTTCCGCGCCGGTGTCGTCTTCGTAGCGCGCGCCGCTCTTCCCGGATCGCCATCATGCGGTGGCGATGAGGGCCCGGCTGCACCCGCCGCCAAGCTCTGATGGCGGCTTGCTGGGCTCCGCCACGGGCCGATTTCCTGCTCTGCCACCTACAGAGAATCCCTGATGTCCGAAGGTGAGAGGTGCCTCTAGGCTCTCCACCGGGATTGGCCGCCATCGGTGCCGGCTTCGTCCCGGATGTGGAAGGCCGTCCTCATGGCTCCCTCGACCAACGAGGCCAACCAGAAGCTCTCCCGCAACGCGCTCATCGCCCTTGTGATCGGGTCGATGGTCGGCTCTGGCATCTTCGCATTGCCGGCATCGTTCGGACGAGCCACCGGCGCATTCGGAGCGCTCATCGCCTGGGCGATCGCGGGCACGGGCATGCTCATGCTGGCATTGGTGTTCCAGTCGCTGTCGCAACGCAAGCCCGACCTTGATGCCGGCATTTACGCTTATGCCAAGGCTGGATTCGGGGAGTATATCGGGTTCGCCTCGGCCGTCGGCTACTGGATCGGCTGCTGTCTTGCAGACGTCGCCTGCCTCATCCTGATCAAGGCGACGCTGGGAATATTCTTCCCGGTGTTCGGTGACGGCTCGACACCGATTGCCATTGCCTCCGCAACCGTGCTGCTGTGGAGCGTACACGTGCTGGTGCTGCGCGGCATCAAGGGCGCGACCGCGCTGAACACAGTGGCGACCTACGCCAAGGTCATCCCGATATTCCTGTTCATCGTCGTGGCCGCGATCACCCTCGACGGCGATGTATTCACCGGGAATTTCTGGGGAACGGAAGCGCCGGATGCTTCCGATGTGTTCACCCAGGTCCGCAGCACGATGCTGCTGACGGTCTTTGTCTTCGTCGGGATCGAGGGGGCAAGCGTATATTCCCGCTATGCGCGCAACCGCGCCGACATCGGCTTTGCAACCGTCGTCGGCTTTCTGACCGTTCTCTGCCTTCTCGTCCTGGTGACGCTGCTGTCGTACGGCGTGCTGCCGCGGCAACAGCTGGCGGGCCTCCCGACGCCGTCGATGGCGGGCGTCATGGAAGCGATGGTTGGTCGCTGGGGCGGCGTGTTCATCAGCGTCGGTTTGCTGGTCTCGATCCTCGGCAACTATCTTTCATGGTCGCTGCTGGCGGCCGAGGTGCTGCATTCTGCGGCCGTCAATCGCACCATGCCTTCGTTTCTCGCCCGCGTAAACGCGCACGACGTTCCCTCCGGTGCGCTCTGGCTCACCAACTGCGTCATCCAGCTCTTCCTGCTCGTGACCTGGTTTGCCGAATACGCCTTCACGCTCGCCCTGAAGATGACCAGCGCGATGACGCTGGTTCCGTACTTCCTGGTCGCGGCCTATGGCCTGAAGCTGGCTTCGCGCGGCGAGACCTACAAGGCCTTCGAGCGGGCGCGTATCGTCGATTGGATCCGTGCGCTGATCGCGACGCTTTACGCGATCGGCATGATTTACGCCGGCGGGCCCAAGTTTCTGCTGCTGTCGTCGATTCTGTACGCGCCCGGCACGTCGCTGTTCTTTCTGGCCAAGCGCGAACGCAAGGAAGCGGCCTTCACACCACTCGAGGCCGTCCTGTTCGCAGCGATCGCGATCGCCGCCTGCGCCGGCATCTATGCACTCGCGACCGGAGCGATCTCGATCTGAATTGAACCAGCTCTGATGATTTGGAGGCGAACATGAAAATCACACTCTTCGGCCCCCTGATCCTGATCGGAATGGCGGCGGCTGCTGCGCCGCCGATCCTGTCCTTTGCCCAGTCGAACGCGCCTGCCGCATCCGCTGCATCGACGCCCAATACCAACATGACTCCGGCCAAGCACCGGTACTGGCGTCATCGCGGCGGCAAGCATCCGCACTTTGGCAGCCGCCGCGTCCGCAGCCAGGTTCAGGCCCCGCAGTAAGACCTGCAAATTGGTCGACCCATGAACGATGCGAGTGCAGGCGAGAGATACGGCGAAGTCGCACGAGGCGACGAACCTTGCCGCGATTCCGGACCGCGCAGCATGTTGGGAACGGGACTGAGCCTGCTCGCCGCCGGCGTCGCGCTGTTCCTGGTCTGGCAGACGGTCTCCAGCCTCCTGCTCATCTTCGCGGGTGTGCTGTGCGCGGCGTTTCTCGATGCGTCGGCGCGGGCCCTGGCGCCGGTCATCCCGCTCAATCGTGCCTGGCGGCTGACGCTGGTGCTGTTGCTGCTATCGGCCATCGCGGGGTTCGGCCTCGACTGGGGCGCGGGCAAGTTGCCGGAGCAGACGCGGAACTTGATCAAGGTGATGGATACCCAACTCGACATCGTCCAGGCCCATTTGCTGTCGTACGGCGTGGAGCTGCTTGGGCCGGAAGGCGGCCGCAATTTCTCGCAATGGCTTTTTTCCGACCAGGGCAGGTTGATCAGCCACGCCCAGATCGTGCTTGGCGGTGCATCGAGCCTGCTGACCGGCGCTCTCGTGATCCTGTTCCTCGGAATCCTGTTCGCGTTCGATCCGACCAGCCATCGCGACAGCCTGGTCATGCTGATGAAGCGGTCGTATCGCGCGCGGGCGAGCGCCGTCATGGACGAGATGGGCGCCGTCATGCGGCTATGGTTCGTCGGGCAGTTGGTCCGCATCATCCTCATGACGCTGTGCGTGTGGATCGCGCTCTATCTGATCGGGCTGCCCGGTCCCTTCGTGCTCGGATTGCAGGCGGGCCTGTCCAATTTCATCCCGTATCTCGGGCCGATCGTGGCCGCGATTCCGATCGCCCTCGTGGCGATGCCGCTCGGCGCTTCACTGCTGATCTGGGCCATCGTCGTTTACACCATCATCCAGTCGGTCGAAGGCTATGTCATCGGCCCGTTGATTCAGCGCCAGGCTGTCGAAATTCCACCTGCCTGGACCCTGGTTGCGATCGTCCTGCTGGGCGCGATGTTCGGCGTCATGGGCATCGCGCTCGCCATGCCCGCGGTCGCTGTCGGGCGGGTTGCGATCATCCGGTTCTACGTCGAGGACTGGCTTGAGGATGATCCCAGGCGGACGTTGCAAGAAAAGGTTGAACGCCAAACATTCATAAGTGGATGACCATGAGCGACGTCGAAGTCGAACGGAACGATGGCACGGAGAGCCCCGCACCGCGTTCGGGGATGGCTCACTTCCTGTGGCAGCAATTGCCCTATGTCGTGGCGCTGGTGCTTGCCATCGCGGGCGTCGCCTATACCAACGTGTCCCACCAGCCGCTTGTCGGCTATTGGGAGTTCCTGGCGCTGTCCATCGGCGTCGTCTGCGTCGTCACCAAATGGCCGGGGACGGAGGGCAAGGAGGCCCAGCTCCGATTGATCTGGACCCAGGCGCTGCATTGGGTTGCCGTCCTGGTCACCATGAACATCATGCTGGTGTCGGGCGTGCAGCAATTGCTTCCCACACCGGCAACCGGCCTCGTCCTGCTGACCTTGCTCGCACTCGGCACGTTTCTCGCCGGCGTCAGCCTTCTGTCGCTGCAAATCTCCTTCCTCGGCCTTGCGATGGGCTTGGCCGTTCCGGCGATATCCTGGCTGAAGCAGTCCGTCTTCTTCTTCCTGCTGGGTGCCGTGCTGCTGATCGGGCTCGGCATTACCTTCTGGCTCCGCCAGGACGGACGGCCAGCGACGAGATCCATCAACAACCAGAGGGAGGCTTGAATGCGAACAATGCGGCTCGTTTTCATCGGTGCGCTCGCCTTGATATGCACCGCCTTGCCCGCCCGCGCCGAGGCATTCCGGGTCGGCAGACTCTTGTGCTTCAGTGAGCCGCGCGTGGGGCTGGTCCTTGGATCGGCGCAAGCGCTGCGCTGCGTGTTCTACGCGCGCAGGACACGTCAACCATATATCTATGAGGGACGCATCAGGCGCATCGGCCTCGACCTTGGCGTGACCTCCGCCGGCACCTTGTCCTGGGGGGTCCTCGCCAGGAATTCCCGGATCGGACCCGCCACCCTGCGCGGGAACTATGTGGGAGCGAGCGGCGCCATCGCCCTTGGACCGGGCCTCGGAGCCAACGTTCTGATTGGCGGTTCGCGCCGAAGTATCATGTTGCAGCCACTGTCGATCGAGCGATCGATCGGGCTCAATCTCGCGGCCGGCGTCACCAATCTGACATTGGGCCCACGCGGCCGGCGATAGCGCGCGACAGCGGGTGACGACGGTTGGATTTCCCGCTTCCCTGCTCAGGGTTTCGTCGGATGCCGGGGCTGCGGGGCCGAAGTTACCATGCCAAGCAGATGATCGCGGTCCAGGAGGATGGCATGACGGTCTACGACAGCCGGTCCGGCATCGAAGCGCTGGGTCCTCCGCCCCTGTGGGTCTGCGTCCTCCTCGGCATCGTGATGATCGGCGCCGGCGTCGCGGCGCTTGGCGACGTGGTGCTCGCGACTGTCATCAGCGTGAAGCTGATCGGGCTGGCGGCAATTGCAGCGGGTGCGTTCGAGATCGTCCATGCCTTCTGGACCAGGGGCTGGGGCGGCTTCCTGTGGCAGATCCTGCTCGGCGCACTCTATGTCGCCCTCGGACTCGTGCTTCTGACTCAGCCGGCTGCGGGCGCCCTGATCCTGACCTATTTCCTCGGCGCCGTGCTGTTCGCATCGGGTGTCATCAGATGCGTGCTGAGTTTCGCCTATTGGCGGCAGAACGGCTGGATGATGCTGGTCTCCGGTCTCTTCGCAGTCCTTGCCGGGCTGCTCATCCTGTTTGGTTTTCCCACCATCAGCGCCTGGGCACTCGGCTTCCTGCTGGGCGTCGATCTGATCTCGCACGGCCTCGCCTGGCTGCTCTACGCGCTTCACGCTGCGCGAAGCACTGCGTAACAAGAGGAGAAGGATGATGGACGCTCCCAACCGTCGAGCTTTTCTTGGCTTTGCCCGGAACGCCGTTGCCGCCGCAGCGATCGGCGCGCTTGGGGTTCGTTTCATTGAGGCCGCGGAAGCGATGCCGATGGCTCCCGATCTTGCCAAGGCCGCCGGGCGGTCGGATCTCCTGACCCAGGTGCAGTGGGGACCGGGTCCGGGTTGGGGACCTGGCTGGGGACCTGCTCCCGGCTGGGGCCGCCCGCCGCCGCGCCGGCGCCGTCGCTGGGTTTGCTGGTGGCACCGCGGTCGTCGTCATTGCGGCTGGCGGTGGGTTTAGCAACGCCGCCGCGAAAGTCTCACATCCCGGCGGCGGCAGATTTGTCGCGGAGCTTGTGCGGGTCCCGAGTTCCTATGACGGAGGCAATTGTGCGCAACACCAGGCATTGGCTCCTTTCTGCGGCTCTGGCAGCTCTTCTTGTTCTGGCTGTCTGGTACTGCGCGTCGGTGTGGCAAGCCACCTCACCAATGCCGCTTTACCGCAATGTCATCCTTGGAGTTGCTGCCGTCCTGATGTTCGTGATCGGCAGCGGCCTGACGGCCCTGATGTTCTACAGCCGCCGCAAGGGCTACGACGAGCCCGCACGCAGCAATCGGAGGCCGCGGGAGTGATGCGCGGGCCACGGATCTGAGCCGGCCCGGCTCCCGGGTCTGCTCGATCATTGGCGCAAATTCACAAATCTTTGGCCCGGGATGCCGAGACACGGCGTTTCGCAAAGGCTCGACCCATCCTGCGTACTAATGCAGCCGCTGGTGAGGAGGATGAACCTCACTCATCTGCTCCAATCTCAGCTCCAGCCGCTCATTCAGCAGCATCAGCGCTCTGAGCGCGCCGCGCCAATCACCGTCACAAGCTGCAACGATCTCATCGACCGCAAGCTGGTATTGATCAAGAGCAGAGTTGGTGCGTTGGCGTGACATGCGAACAACATCCAAACAGAAACCTAAGTAGATCGTGGCACTGAGGGGGCATTTTCCCCGTAATTCACAACAACATATGTTGTTGCGGGCTTCAACCTGCGCGACCGCGAGGAACGACGGGGCGATTGCCACGTTTTCCCGGTAGCCCAGGTTCGTGATCCTGGGCGAGAAGGTGAACTTGCCCCAGCTCACCCATCCTTTGTGAAGCTGGGGTTTTTTCGCACCCACGGCTCCCAGTAGCTGGCGCCCGCTCGGAGCCACCAGTAGACGACATTTGACTCTTGCCCGCCGGCCGCCTTTTGCGTTTACGTCACAAAAACGCTTGCGCCGCGATCTGCGCAGCTGACGCGCTCGCGGAAGAAGCCGAAGAGCTCGCGGCCAATCCCTGTATGTGCCGCGGAGAGATCGGCTTGCGCGCAGGTTCGCGCGGCCCACTCGCTCGGCGTGACGAGCACGTCAAGCCGACCGGTGACGGCGTCGAGCCTGATGACGTCGCCGTCGCGGATCCGCGCAATCGCACCGTCGTCCGCCGCTTCTGGCGTCACGTGAATGGCTGTGGGAACCTTACCCGACGCGCCCGAAAGCCGCCCGTCGGTCACAAGTGCCACTTTCAGCCCGCGGTCCTGAAGAACGCCAAGGAGCGGCATCAGCTTGTGCAGCTCAGGCATTCCGTTTGCCTTGGGACCCTGGAAGCGCACCACCGCAATCATATCGCTCGTGAGCTCGCCCGCAGCGAAGCTCCGTTGCAGATCCTCCTGGCAATGGAACACGCGAGCCGGTGCTTCGATCACATGGCGCTGCGGTGCCACCGCAGACGTCTTGACGACGGCGCGCCCGAGATTGCCGTTCAGAACCCGAAGGCCGCCTGTTGTTTGGAACGGGTCGGAGGTCCGCCGCAGCACGGCGGTATCGCCGCTTGCGGGCGGTCCATCGCGCCACGTCAGCATTCCCTCGCCATCGAGCCGCGGCTCTTGCAGATACGCCTCGAGCCCGGCGCCGCAGACGGTCAGGGCGTCGCGGTGCAGGAGCCCGGCAGCAAGCAATTCCCGGATGAGGAAGCTCATGCCGCCGGCGGCATGGAAATGATTCACGTCTGCGGAGCCGTTGGGATAGATCCGCGCGATCAGCGGCGTCACCTCAGCAAGGTCGGCGAAATCGTCCCAGGTCAAAGTGAGGCCGGCCGCCGCGCCCATGGCGACCAGATGCAGCGTCAGATTGGTCGAGCCGCCGGTGGCATGCAGCCCGACGATGCCGTTGACGAAGGCGCGCTCGTCGAGCACGCGGCCGATCGGGATGTACTGATTGCCGAGCGAGGTGATGTCCAATGCGCGTTCGGTCGCGGCACAGGTGAGCGCATCGCGCAAGGGCGTGTTCGGGTTCACGAAGGATGCGCCCGGCAGCTGCAGGCCCATGATCTCCATCAGCATCTGGTTGGTATTGGCGGTGCCGTAAAACGTGCACGTCCCCGCGCCGTGATAGGCCTGCGCCTCGGCTTCCAGCAAGGCGTCGCGGCCGACCTTTCCTTCCGCGTAAGCCTGCCGGATTTTCGCTTTTGCGTCGTTGGCGAGGCCCGAGGTCATCGGACCGGATGGAATGAAGACCGCGGGCAGATGCCCGAACGACAACGCGCCGATCACGAGGCCCGGCACGATCTTGTCGCAAATGCCGAGAAACACCGCGGCGTCGAAGGTTTGATGCGACAGTGCGACCGCGGTGGACAAGGCGATGACCTCGCGCGAGAACAGCGAGAGCTCCATTCCCGCTTCGCCCTGGGTGATGCCGTCGCACATCGCCGGTACGCCGCCCGCGACCTGGGCGACCCCGCCGGCCGCGCGCGCGCTCCGTCGGATGAGTTCAGGGAAACGCTCGTAGGGCTGATGCGCCGAGAGCATATCGTTGTAGGCCGTGACAATTCCGAGGCTGGGGACGTGACCGTCCTGCATCAGCTTCTTGTCGTGCCCGCCGCAAGCCGCGAAGGCGTGGGCCTGGTTGGCGCATCCGAGCCGCCGGCGGACCGGCGTGCTCGCCGCATTCGCAATGCGGTCGAGATAGCGTGCCCGGCTGTCGTGACTGCGCCTGATGATGCGCTCCGTCACTTCGGCCACCCGCGCATTGACCTTTGCTTCGATCGTCATACACGCCTCCTGACTGCGGACCTGGCCTCGGCAACAAGCTGCTCCGTGGTCACGGACCGTCCTCCATCCATGTCCGGCCGTCGCGTTCGATCAGCGCGACGGCGGCGGAGGGGCCCCAGCTGCCGGCAACGTAGGGACGCGGGATTTCATTCATCCGGCTCCACGCCTGACGGATCGGGTCGATCCAACGCCATGCCGCTTCCACTTCGTCCCGGCGCATGAACAAGGTCGCATCGCCGCGGACCACATCCATCAACAGCCGCTCGTAAGCGTCCGGCACGGAGACGTCGAATGCTTCCGCAAAGCTCATGTCGAGAGGGACATATTGCAATCGCATGCCGCCCGGTCCGGGCTCCTTGATCATCAGCCAGAGCTTGATCCCCTCGTCGGGCTGCAGACGGATCACGAGCCGCGTCTGCAACGCCTTTCCCGAGTTCGAGTTGAAAATCGAATGCGGGACCTTGCGGAAGGTCACGACGATCTCGGAACTGCGTTGTTGCAGCCGCTTTCCGGTGCGCAGGTAGAAGGGAACGCCGGTCCAGCGCCAATTTGCAACGGCGGCCTTGAGCGCAACGAACGTCTCCGTCGAGCTTGGGCGATCTGCGATCTCTTCCGCGTAGCCGGGCACGGCGATGCCATTGCATGCGCCGGCGCGGTATTGGCCCGGTACGGTCAGGAATGCAGCGTTCGTTTCGTCGATCCGTTCGAGCGACTTCAGGATCTTGAGCTTCTCGTCGCGCACGGCGTCGGCCTCGAGCGAATGTGGCGGCTCCATCGCCACCAGACAGAGCAGCTGCAGAAGATGGTTCTGAACCATGTCGCGCAGGGCACCGGACTTGTCGTAGTAGGGGCCGCGTTCCTCCACGCCGATGGATTCGGCGACCGTGATCTGCACATGGTCGATGTGGGCGGCATTCCACAGCGGTTCGAACAGCGCGTTGGCGAACCGCAGCGCCATCAAGTTCTGCACCGTCTCCTTGCCGAGATAGTGATCGATCCGATAGACGCGTTCCTCCGGAAAAATCATCCCGACGGTTTGATTGAAACGGATTGCGGATTCGAGATCCTTGCCGATGGGCTTCTCGATGACGATGCGGGAATCGCCCTTTGAAAGACCGTAGTGACCGAGCCTTTCGCAGATCGGCCCGAACAGATGCGGTGCCGTTGCCAGATAGTGGACCTGGATGCGGTCGGCATAGGCCGACAGCGCCGCAGCGAGTTCGGTCCAGCCATGCTCGCCTTCCGCGTCGGCGGCCATGTAGGAGATGCGGGCCAGGAAGCGATCGAGTTCCGCTCCCGTCGTTTCCGATGCCGGCACATGTTGCACGATCGCCTCGCGCACCATGGCGAGGAAGTCGTCGCGCGACATTGCACCGCGCGCGACGCCGAGAATGGTGGCGTCATCCGGCAATTGGCCGGCGAAATCGCGGCGAAACAGCGCCGGCAACAGCTTGCGGCGTGCGAGATCGCCGGTCACGCCGAAAACGGTCAGGACGAAGGGTGCCACCGGGATGACGCGGCTTGTCATGCCCGCCCCCTCTTCAATTCGAGTCTCTTTGATGTGCCGCGTTGTGTCCGTCACTCTGTCAAGCATGGCATGGCTCCGTACTCGCATCGATGTCGGCGGCGGTCGGCAGGTCGGCTCCATCGCGGGACACCGTGATGGCGGCGGCAGCCGTTGCGTAAGCGAGCAACTCGCGGATATCAGGCGGTTCGAGCGCCGCAATGGCCTCGGGACGGAGCCGGCCGGTTTTCGCAAGCTGCGCAAGCAGCGCGGCGTGGAATGTGTCGCCGGCGCCCACGGTGTCGCGCACGACCGTGGGACGACCGGGCACCGAGACGCTGCCAGTGGTCGAAAAGGCGGTTGCGCCCTTTGCTCCCTCGGTCACGACCACCAGATGCGCGCCGCACGCGAGCCAGTAGGCGGCCGCATCCGCAATCGAGGCACGACCACCCCACGCAATGCGGACATCCTCGTCGCTCGCCTTGATCATTGTAGCCGTCCGGTAGAAGCGTTCGGCGGCGATGGCCCAGCTTTTCATGTCGCCGACGACGGTCGGTCGCACGTTCGGATCGACGCTGATGACGCGGCGGCCATGCTCGCGCTCGGCGAGCGCGGCAAACGTGGAGCCGACCGGCTCGACAGCCATGGAATAGGAGCCAAAGGTCAGAGCCTGAATATCGTCCGGCAGCATGCGGGGGAGATGGGCAAGTCTCAGCGCGCGCTCTGCCGCGCCTTCGCCGTGAAAAGTATAGTTTGGCTGGCCGTCACCGGTCGTCGCCACGATCGAGATCGGGGACGGCCGGTCGCTTCGCACGAGAAAGCTGCCATCCACGCCCTCGCGAGCGAGCCTGTCCGCGAGGAACGCGCCGAAATGATCGCGCGAGATGCCACTCAGGAAGGCCGTTCGAACCCCGAGCCGAGCGAGGCCAACAGCAACATTGAAGGGAGAGCCGCCGGCAACGGCATGGGTCGACATCGCGGACCCGCCGTGCGCCCTCACAAACAGATCGATCAGGGCTTCGCCACAGACAAGAATCATGATGCGCGACCCTCGTTCATCAGGACGACCATGCTCAATCCTTGAAGAGCACGTCGTGGTCGCGAGCGAACGCCGCGAGCAACGGCAGCGCCGCGCCGCCGATCGCGCGCGCATCGCGCCCGATCGAGCCCTCCACCACGACAGCGTCGGTGAGGCCCTGCCGGTCCATACCGGCCCAATGTTCCTTTGTGCGCTCGACGAGACGATGGCGCACGTCGACCGGAAAGGCCCCGTCGATGATGACGGCTTCAAAGTCGATCACTGCGAGCAGGGCGGTGATCGCCTGCGCCAGCGCTGCGGCCGCCTCGGAAACCCACGCTTCCAGCGGCTCCTCGAAGCTCGACCAGTCGTCGGGCGAGAGCCAGATATCGGTACCTGGTCGGCCAGCGGCGATCAGTCGGCGCTCGAGCTGATAGATCGAAGCGGTGCGGATCAACTGCTGAAGGCTTGCCTTACCATTTTCCTCCCGTCGCATGATCGGCATGGAGCCGAGCGCGCCGGCATTGCTGCTGCGTCCCGGGAAGAGGCTGCCGTTCAGAACGATGCCGCCGCCGATGAAGGCGCCAATGTAGAAATAGGCGAAATCCCGATATGCCGCGCCGGCACCGAAGGTGAGTTCGGCTGCGCATGCCGAAGTCGCGTCGTTGCTGACGCGCACCGGCCAAGGGACGAAACGGCGCGACAGCTCGGCTGCAACATTGAAGTCACGCCATTTGCCGAGTGCGCCGGGTGGCGTCTGCAGGTCAGCTTCCCAATTCCACAACTCGAATGGCATCGCGACGCCAATGCCGCTGATCCTGTCGTGCTGGGCTTCTGGCAATTCGGCGAGAAGACCAGGCATCTCGCGTTCGGCAAATGCCATGATCTCTTCGGGGGCCGGGAAGGAGTAGATCACGCGGCGCCTGGCGCGGATGCCGGCGGCGAAATCCATCAACACCAGGTCGGAGCTGCGACGGCCGATCATGAGCCCCAGTCCAAACGCGCCGTCCGGATTGAGCGAATAGGGGACCGACGGCTGGCCGATGCGGCCTCGCTGCGGTTCGCCTGCACGGAGCAGTCCGTCGGCTTCCAACCGATTGATGATCACCGTCGTGGTTTGAGTCGAAAGCCCGGTGAGGCGCGCGATCTCGACCTTGGCGAGACTACGATGGCGCCGAATGAGGGAGAGGATCAGGCGCTCGTTGTACAGTCTCACGCCGGTTTGAGTGGTGCCGCGGCTGTCGCCGGGGAAGGCCACCGTAGTTCCAGCAACCGCGGCTGTTTCTTCCATCTTCGGCTCCTCACAATCCGGGGAATCCGTCCTAGCGACAGGTCGATTAGCCCCTTCCCGGCAGTCGGCCGCTACAATGACCGCAGTTGGCAATGCGTGTCAATTAATAAGTCGGGATGATTTATTTATTGACAAGGTCGTTTTGCGCTCTCTAGGATGTCCCACCACGCGGTCGAAACCGTGCAGGCCAACAAGACGACTAACGAGGAGGGAATTGATGCGTCAGTCACTCGGACTATTCACAGCGTTCGCGCTGACTCTGGGCACCACCAGCAGTTTCGCGGCCGACAAGCCGATCGTGGGCCTCATCACCAAGACCAACACCAACCCGTTCTTCGTGAAGATGAAGGCCGGCGCCGACGAGGCGGCCAAGGCGAATGATGTCGAGCTCCGCTCGTTTGCCGGAAAGGTCGACGGCGACAATGAGAGTCAGGTCGCGGCGATCGAGAACCTGATCGCCGCCGGTGCCAAGGGCATCCTGATCACACCAAACGACTCCCGCGCGGTCGTCCCCGCTGTCGAGAAAGCGCGGGCGGCGGGCATTCTGGTCATCGCCCTCGACACCCCGCTCGATCCGGCGAATGCGGCTGATGCAACGTTTGCCACCGACAATTTCCTGGCAGGTGAAATGATCGGCCAATGGGCTGCCAAGACGCTGGGCGCCAAGGCGGCATCGGCGAAGATTGCGCTGCTCGACCTCAACGTGAATCAGATCTCGGTCGATGTCGCGCGCGATCAGGGCTTTCTGAAAGGCTTTGGCATCGATCTCGGCAACCCCGCCAAGATCGGTGACGAGAAGGATGCGCGCATCGTCGGTCACGATGTGACGCTCGGCAGCGAGGAAGGCGGCCGCAAGGCGATGGAGAATCTGCTCCAGAAGAATCCGGACATCTCGCTCGTCTATACCATCAACGAGCCTGCGGCGGCGGGAGCTTACGAGGCCTTGCGCTCGGTTGGCCGCGACAAGGATGTGCTGATCGTTTCGGTCGACGGCGGTTGCCCTGGCGTGCGCAACGTGAAGGATGGCGTCATCGGCGCCACCTCCATGCAATTCCCGCTGCTGATGGCGGCGAAGGGCGTTGAGGCGGTGAAGACTTTTGCCACCGGCGGCGGCAAGCCGAAGGCGTCGCCCGGTCTCGACTTTGTCAATACCGGCGTCGAACTCGTCACCGACAAGCCTGTTGGCGAAATGCCGTCGATCGACAGCGCTGCTGCCTTGAAGAAGTGCTGGGGCTGATCGCAGCTCTGACTTGTCGTCGCCAAGGATTGGCGCCCGCGAGCCGGGCGCCAAAAGCCGGAAGCCCTTCCGCGATCGGACGGGCAGATCCCCGCATGCAACGAGGAAAATGGTCATGACCGATATCGGCAGTAGCCGCCCGGTTGCCCAAGCCTTCGAGCTCGTGCTCGACAAGGGCGAGAGTCGCGTCGCCGAGTTCGAGGTTCGTGCGCGATCGCCGCTGCAGAAGCTTCAGCATTTCCTGCACGCCAATCCGACAGCAGTGCCGGCGATCGTGCTGCTGCTCAGCGTTGCGGCGTTCGGCTTCACCGTCGGCTCGCGTTTTCTGTCGATGTTCAACCTCTCGCTGATCATCCAGCAGGTCACGATCATCGGTATCATCGGGGCGGCGCAGACGTTGATCGTGATCACCGCCGGCATCGATCTCTCGGTTGGGGCCATCATGGTGCTGTGCTCCGTCATCATGGGCAAGCTCGCGGTCACCATGGGACTGCCGGCTCCCATCGCGCTCGTTGTCGGCGTTGCCGCAGGTGCCGGCTGCGGCGTGATCAACGGTACGCTCGTGACCCGACTCAAGCTGCCGCCTTTCATCGTGACGCTCGGGACGTGGTCGATCTTCTTTGCGCTTAATCTTTGGTATTCGGCGTCCGAGACCATCCGTTCGCAGGAGGTCGCGAAAATCGCCCCGCTGCTGCAGGCCCTGGGAACGCCGGTCAACATTCTTGGCGCCCGCTTCACTTATGGCTCCTTCTTCATGCTCGGCCTCGTGGCGTTGATCTGGTTCGTGTTGAATCGCACCGCCTTCGGGCGCCATCTCTATGCGGTGGGCGACGATCCCGATGCGGCGCGGCTTTCCGGCATCCGGACCGACCGCATTCTCTTCAGTGTCTATGTGATCGCCGGCGTGATTTGCGCGCTTGGTGCCTGGGCATTGATCGGACGCATTGGCTCGATCAGCCCGCAGGCCGGCCAGACAGCCAATCTGGACAGCATCACTGCGGTGGTCGTCGGTGGCGCAAGTCTGTTCGGCGGGCGCGGTTCGATTATCGGCACGCTGATTGGCGCGCTGATCGTCGGCGTATTTCGCAACGGGCTCGCGTTGTCCGATGTCGACGTGCTCTGGCAGGAATTCGCCGTCGGCTGGCTGATCATCATCGCAGTGGCGCTTGATCAATGGATTCGCAAGGTGTCGGCATGAGCACAGGATCGAACGTTCCCGGTACAGCTCCGCTCCTTCAGGCACGTGGCCTCAACAAGCGCTATGGCCGCGTGACGGCGCTCGATCATGCCGACTTCGATCTCTATCAGGGCGAGATCTTGGCCGTGATCGGAGATAATGGCGCCGGAAAATCATCGCTGATCCGCGCGCTCTCGGGCGCGCTCGTTCCGGACTCGGGCGAGATCAAACTCGCCGGCAAGACAGTCGCATTTCGTTCGCCGCTCGACGCTCAGGCGGCCGGCATCGAGACGGTTTACCAGACGCTTGCTCTGTCGCCCAGCCTATCGATCGCCGACAATATGTTCCTCGGCCGCGAACTGCGCCGGGCCGGGCCGCTCGGAACGATCTGCCGCATGCTCGATCGCAAGGCCATGCAGCGCATCGCCCGCGAGAAGCTCACCGAGCTTGGCCTTATGACCGTGCAAAGTATCAATCAGCGGGTCGAAACCTTGTCGGGCGGTCAGCGCCAGGGTGTGGCGGTTGCGAGGGCCGCGGCCTTCGGCTCGCGCGTCGTCATCATGGACGAGCCGACTGCGGCGCTCGGCGTCAAGGAATCGCGTCGGGTGCTGGAACTGATCCTCGATGTGCGGCGGCGTGGCGTTTCGGTGGTCCTGATCAGCCACAACATGCCGCACGTGTTCGAGATAGCCGATCGCATCCATATTCATCGACTCGGCCGGCGGCTCACGGTGATCGATCCCAAGGCCTACACGATGTCGGATGCGGTTGCCTTCATGACCGGCGCGAAGGCACCGATTGAAGTTGCCGCGTGACTGCGCACCGGGGCTGGCTCACGGCTTCTCCCTCTATGTTTCAGATGTGAATTGCGTGGCCCAGCAACTTCAGAGCGGCCTCTTGAAGGGCCTCGCTTTGGGTCGGATGCGCGTGGACGGTGAGAGCGACGTCCTCGAGCCGCGCGCCCATTTCCAGCGCAAGGCTGAAGGCCGCAGAAAGCTCGGCGATACCGGCTCCGACGCCCTGGATGCCAAGCAGAACATGATTGTCCGCCCGCGCCACGGTCCGGATGAAGCCGTCCTCGCGCTCCAGCGTCAGTGCGCGGCCGTTGGCCTTGAACGGAAAGAGGTCCGTCTTAATGTCGAAGCTCTGACCGCTTGCCTCGCTCGGCGACAAGCCGACCGTGACGATCTCGGGATCGGTGAAGCAGATCGCCGGGATCGAAACCCTGTCCCAGGCGCGGTGACGGCCGGCGGCGATCTCTGCGACCATCTCGCCTTGCGCCATGGCGCGATGCGCCAGCATCGGCTCGCCCGTGACGTCGCCGATGGCGAAGACGCCGCGCATCGAAGAACAGCATCGGTCGTCAATCCGGATGAAAGATCCGTTCATGTCGAGATCGAGGGTCTCGAGGCCGAATCCTGATGTCACAGGCCTGCGGCCCACTGTCACCAGAATCTTGTCGGCATCGAGGGTCGTCTGCTGGCCGTCGGCGGTCTCGACCGCGAGCGCTGTGCCGTCCGAAACGAGAGCTTTCGCCTTCGCGCCTGTCAGAACGCCCACCCCGAGCGCGGCGAGGCGCCTTCCCACAGGCGCGCTCAGTTCGGCATCATATTGCGGCAGAATGCGTGGGGCGGCCTCGACGACCGTGACGGCCGCGCCCATCTTTGCAAACGCCGTGCCGAGCTCCAAACCGATATAGCCGCCGCCGACCACGATCAGCCTGTCCGGAATCTCGGTGAGCGCAAGGGCCTCGGTGGAGGAGATCACGCGACCTCCGAACGGCAGAGTCGGAATCGCAATCGGCTCAGACCCCGTCGCGATCACCACCGCTTCGGCATGAATCATCTGCGAGCCGGATTGCGTTCTGACCTCGATCGACTTGCCGTCGCGAAAGCGAGCGTGCCCGGCAATCAGCCTGACGCCGGCTTTCTTCAGCAGGCCAGCCACGCCGCCGTTCAAGCGCCTGACGATGCCGTCTTTCCAGGCGATGGTCTTGGCGAAGTCGAGCGACGGCCTTGCGGTCGAAATTCCGAGCGGGCTCTTGCCCCCGGCGGCAATCGCAATCGTTTCATACTCGCCGGCCGCGTGGATCAGGGCCTTCGAGGGAATGCAGCCGACATTGAGGCAGGTGCCACCCGGCCTTTCGGCTTCGATGACGATCGTATCGATGCCGAGCTGGCCGGCACGGATCGCGCAGGTGTAGCCGCCGGGGCCGGCGCCGATGACGAGGAGCTTGCAGGTGATCTCGGTCATCGCTTTTTCAATCAATGAAGATCATCGCCGGCGTCTCCAAAAGCAGCTTGATGCGCTGCACGAACTGAGCGGCATCAAAACCATCGATCACGCGATGATCGAAGCTGGACGACAGGTTCATCATCTGTCGCGGGACGAAAGCCGAACCGTCCCAGTGCGGCCGGATGGCGATCCGGTTGACGCCGACGATCGCGACCTCCGGGTGATTTATGATGGGAGTCGTCGCCAGCCCGCCGAGGGCACCGAGCGATGTGATGGTGATGGTTGAGCCGGTGAGTTCGTCGCGGGAGGCGCTGCCATTTCGGGCGGCTTCCGCGAGCCGCGCGACCTCACTGGCGCAATCCCAGAGATCGCGCGCTTCGGCGTGTCTGATGACGGGAACCACCAGACCGGTCGGGGTCTGTGTGGCGATCCCGATATGAACGCCGGCGTGCTGGTGCACGATCCCGGCCTCATCGTCGAAATGGGCATTGAGATGTGGCAGCTCGGCGATCGCGCGCACCATCGCGCGCATCAGAAACGGCAGCAATGTCACCTTCGGCTTGCCCGGCAGCTTGCGGTCGTTGATCTTCGCGCGCAAATCTTCCAGCGCAGTGACATCGACCTCCTCGACATAGGTGATATGCGGGATGCGCGCGTTCGCAATCGACATCTTCTCGGCGATCTTGCGCCGCAACCCGACGATCTTGATGTCGGTGACCGCAGTTTGCGCCAGATGCGACGTCGCTGGCGTTCCAGCGCGGCCGCGCAAGAGAAGAGCGTCGAGATCATCGTGAGTGATCCGTCCAGCCGGACCCGTGCCGTGAATCTGCCGCAGATCGACGCCTGCCTCCCGCGCCCGGAGTCGGACGGCCGGAGCGGCCAAAGGCCGTTCGACCGCTGGATGGAGTGGCGCAGCGGAGGGCTGCGACCTACGTGCATCGGGTGGCGCGCTCGCGGGCGCGCGCGGGGTGGTTGCACCGTGATCCGCCTTTTTGGCCAGAGCGCTTGCTGCCGGCGATGCCGGTTTTGCCGCCTCCGGCACCCGCTCGCTCGCGCCATCGACCTCCATCCGAACGAAGTCCGAGCCGATGGCGAGAAGGTCGCCTACATTGCCGGCGAGCCAGGTGACGCGTCCATCAGCCGGCGAGGGGATTTCGACGGTCGCCTTGTCGGTCATGACGGCGCCGAGCACGGCGTCCTCACGAACGACATCGCCGACCTTCACGTGCCATTCCACCAGTTCGGCTTCCGCAATGCCTTCGCCGACGTCGGGCAGCCTGACCACGCGCTCGGCCATCTCAGGCCTCCATCGTTTCGATCAGCGCGCGGCCAATGCGCGCCGGGCCAGGGAAGTAATCCCATTCCTGCGCGTGCGGGTAGGGCGTATCCCAGCCGGCGACGCGCAGGATGGGAGCTTCAAGATGATAGAAGCATCGCGTCTGGACCAGCGCGCAGAGCTCGGCCCCGAAGCCGGATGTGAGCGTTGCCTCATGCACGATCACGCAACGTCCGGTCTTCTTGACCGAGGCTTCGATGGTATCCAGATCGAGCGGCAGCAGTGAGCGAAGATCGATGATCTCGGCATCGATGCTGGTTTCGTTTGCGGCGGTCTCGGCGACATGAACCATCGTTCCGTAAGCGAGGACGGTGACGGCCTTGCCCTGCCTGCGGATCGCGGCGCTGCCGAGGGGAATTGCAAAGTGTCCGTCGTCGACTTCGCCGAGATCGTGCTTCGACCACGGCGTCACCGGCCGGTCATGGTGGCCATCGAACGGACCATTATAAAGACGCTTCGGCTCGAGAAAGATCACGGGATCGGGGTCCTCGATGGCCGAGATCAGCAGACCCTTGGCGTCGCGCGGGTTCGACGGCACCACGGTCTTGATACCGCAGACGTGGGTGAACAGCGCTTCCGGGCTCTGGCTGTGCGTTTGCCCGCCAAAGATGCCGCCGCCGGTCGGCATGCGAACCACAAGCGGGCAGGTGAACTGGCCGTTGGAGCGATAGCGCAGCCGTGCAGCCTCCGAGACGATCTGGTCGTAGGCAGGATACATGTAGTCGGCGAACTGAATCTCGACGCAGGGCTTCAATCCGTAGGCCGCCATGCCTACCGCGATGCCGACGATGCCGAGCTCGCTGATCGGGGTATCGAAGCAGCGGCTCGTTCCGTATTTCGCCTGCAGTCCCTGGCTGGCGCGAAACACGCCGCCGAAATAACCGACATCCTCGCCGAACACGACGACATTGTCGTCACGCGACATCATCACGTCCATGGCATCCCTGATGGCCTCGATCATGGTCCGGCGTGTCATGGTTCAGAGTCCGGCTTCCTGGCGCTGGCGGCGCAGATGCGGAGGCATCTCGGCGAATACGCCCTCGAACATGTCGCGTGCCGTAGGCCGCTGCTCGGAATGGAGCGTGCCGTAGCTTTCGGCCTCCTTCTGCGCCGAGATTACGGTGTCGAGGATCTCGGCCTCCGTCTGCTTGTGCCGCTCCTCCGACCAGGCACCGCGAACGATCAGATGGTTCTTCAGCCGGATCACGGGATCTCCCAGCGGCCACGCGTCGGACTCCGTCTTCGGCCGGTAGCCTGCCGGATCATCGGAAGTGGAGTGGGCGCCGACTCGGTAGGTGACGTGTTCGATCAGGGTCGGACCCAGATTGCGGCGTGCGCGCTCGCAAGCCCATTTCGCGACCGCATGGACTGCGAGGTAGTCGTTGCCGTCGACGCGCAGCGCCGGAATGCCGAAGCCGAGACCGCGCGCGGCGAACGTGCCGGAGCCACCGCGTGCGATCCCCTGGAAGGTCGAGATGGCCCATTGATTGTTGACGATGTTGAGCACGACCGGCGCGCGATAGGTCGAAGCGAACACCAGCGCGGCATGGAAGTCCGATTCTGCGGTTGCACCGTCGCCGATCCAGCCAACGGCGATCTTGGTGTCGTTCTTGATGGCGGACGCCATCGCCCAGCCGACTGCCTGGATGTACTGGGTGGCGAGATTGCCCGAGATCGAGAAGAAGCCGTGTTCCCTGGAGGAATACATCACGGGCAATTGGCGCCCCTTCAGGGGATCGTGCGTGTTGGAGTAGATCTGGCAGGCCATCTCGACCAGCGAGTAGCCTCCGGCGATCAAGAGCCCCGCCTGGCGATAGGTCGGAAAATTCATGTCGCCCGGAAGAAGCGCCTTGCGGAAGGCGCAGCTCACCGCCTCTTCGCCCATATGCTGCATATAGAACGAGGTCTTGCCTTGGCGCTGCGCCATTTGCATGCGCGCATCGAACGCACGCAGCGTCATCATGTGGCGCAGGCCCTCGAGCAATTCACTGTCCGAAAGCGCCCCGGCCCAGGGCCCCACCGCTTCGCTGTCGCGATTGAGCACACGGATGACGGAGAAGGCGAGATCGCGGATGGCCTCGGGATCGACGTCGACGCTGGGACGATCGACCTGGCCGGCGCGCGGGATGCGGATGTTCGAGAAATCGGGCGTGCCGCCCGGGCGCACTGCCGGCTCGGGCACGTGCAGCTTCAGTGGCGCAGGCGCGGGGGATGGAGCCACCTCGCGCCGCGGGCTCATGGTGTCATGTGTGAGGTCCGAGTCGGGCATTGGCTTTCACCTCTCACCTCGATCGCATCGATGCAGAACAACGCGCCGACGCGGCGAGCGATCCGGTCGACAGCGTCGCGATCATCGATGTCTATGGAAGCCGAGATGCGGCATTCGCTCGCGTCCGCCCGTGCGCTGACGGCCGCGAGCCGTAGTCCCGCGACACGCGTCTGGTCGAGCAGGCGGCCGAGTGCGGCGTGCATATCGCTGGTCTGGAGTTCGAGCAAAAACACCGCGTTGATCTCATCTTTTAGCAAACGATACTGCCAAACGTCAGGATTGTCGTTCCATTAATCTCGGTATACCATGGATAGGTAGGATGAAATTTCTCCGTATTGTTGGAAAATCCAGAAAGAAGTTCTCGGTATGGCGCCAGCCAGGCGTGCCACAAGGCCGGTCAAGGCACCGCGCAAGGATGCGCTTCGGCTCGACGAGATCGATCGCAAGATCCTGCGCGCCCTGCAGCAGGATGCACGCCTGACCACGGCGCAACTCGCCGAAAGAATCGGGCTCTCCACCACGCCGTGCTGGAACAGGCTGAAGCGTCTGGAAACGCAGGGCTACATCGATGGCTACGTTGCGCTGCTCAATCAGGACAAGCCGGCCTGCCCGAGACGGTCATCATAGAGCTGACGCTCGATCGCCACGATGAGGAGATGCTCGAGCGTTTCGGCCAATTGCTGACGAGCTTGCCGGAGGTGATCGAGGCCTATCTCACGACCGGCGACTACGACTACGTCGTGAAGGTCGCTGTCGAAAGCACCGCCGGCTACGAACGCTTTTTGCGCGAGAAGCTCTATCGCATTCCAGGCATTCGTCACAGCCGCTCATCGTTTGCGCTGCGCTGCCTGAAAAAGCTGACCTCGGTGCAGGTCTAGCCAAATGCGTCCCGTGTCACCGCAGTAATCCTGAACGGGGTGTCAGTCTTTCTCAATGATCGATGTGCCTCTTCCGGCCCTGGTGACGGGCGACGTCAGCACCGTTCCATTCTTCGTCGCCAATGCGCTAAAGGATACCGGTTACGACCAGACGATGGCGAACGGCTCCGGCGCCTCCAAAGCGATCGCAGACGGCGTCCGCTCTGCCATCGCAGCCGTGGTCGAAGGCGGCCATGGCCGAGCCTATATTTCGGACCTGCACGGCTGCTTCGCAAGGCGAAGCCGGCAGCCCAGGCCAGAGAATGAGCGTTGAGACAGGAAAGACTGAGCGAATGACAAAGACCGAGATCCGATTTCCCCTAGACGGCCGAACTCGCAAGATGTTCGTTGATGGCACGTGGGTGGAGGCGCGCTCGGGGAAAGTCTTCGAGACGCGCAACCCAGCAACGGGAGAAGTGATCGGCCGTGTCCCGCGTGGCGATGGCGGCGACATCGACATCGCCGTCACCGCTGCTCGCCGCGCCCTTGTCGGACCATGGAGCCGCTTCAAGCCGTTCGAGCGGCAGGCGCTGCTCCTGCGCATCGCCGATCTGTTTGAGAAACATTGGGAGGAGATCAGCCAGTCCGACACGGCGGACATGGGCATGCCGATCGTGAGGACGCGGGCGAACAAGCTCCGCGTGCTCGGCATGCTGAGATATTACGCCGGCATGGCGACCGCGATTCACGGACAGACGATTGACAATTCGCTTCCAGGCGACATCGTCTCGTTCACGCGGAAGGAGCCCGTCGGCGTGGTCGGCGCGATCATTCCCTGGAACGCGCCCACGGCGGCGTCGGTCTGGAAGATCGGACCTGCGCTGGCGACCGGCTGTACGATCGTGCTCAAGCCCTCCGAAGAGGCGCCGCTGACGCCGCTGCTGATCGCGGATTTGATGAACCAGGCAGGCGTGCCGCCCGGTGTCGTCAACGTCGTGACAGGGACCGGGCCTGAGGCCGGTGCGCCTCTGGCCGAACATCAAGGCGTCGACAAGATCGTCTTCACGGGCTCCACGGCAACCGGGCAGGCCATCATTCGTGCCTCTGCCGGCAATCTCAAGCGGGTGTCGCTCGAGCTTGGCGGAAAGTCACCCGTCATCGTCTGCGCCGATGCCGACCTCGACAAGGCCGTTCCGATTGCCGCGATGGCGGCATTCGCAAACTCAGGCCAGATCTGCATCGCCGGCTCGCGGCTGTTCGTCGAGCGGGCCATTCACGACGAACTGGTCGAACGGCTGGGCAAGTTTGCCTCGGCCCTGAAAATTGGCGATGGCGCCGACCCCTCGACGGACATCGGCCCCCTGGTTTCCGAGCGGCAACTCGACAAGGTTGAAGGCTTCCTGCGCAGCGGACGCGACGAGGGCGCGAAGGTCGTGGCCGGTGGCAGGCGGTTGAAGGAAGGAAACCTCGCCAAGGGCAACTTCGTCGAGCCGACAGTGTTCGCCGGCGTCTCCGACACCATGCAGATCGCCCGTGACGAAATCTTTGGTCCTGTCATCTCCGCGCTGCCGTTCGACACGCTCGATGAAGCCGTGGAACGGGCCAATGCGACGCCATATGGGCTTGCGGCCGGTGTGTTCACGCGCGACGTGAGCAAGGCCCACATCGTCTCGCGCAGCCTGCGCGCAGGCTCGGTCTGGGTGAACACCTACCACGCCATCGATCCTGCATTGCCCTTCGGCGGCTACAAGATGAGCGGATATGGCCGTGAGGGCGGCACTGAACAGCTCGACGAGTACCTGAACACGAAGGGGGTCTGGATCAAGCTGGACTGACCCGATCGTTCTGTCTCCCGCTGTGCCCACCGTCTGGCTGCTGACGTCGACAACGGGTTTCCCTCGCATTTCCCGACTCTCAGTCTCTTGAATCGGGTCGCTCGGACGTTGCAGCTTGAAAAGCGCGTCAGCGGGACGCCCTGAGCGTTACGCATCCTGTGGCGTGGCTGCGACCGCGGCGCGTCGCCGTGCCGGCAGGAAAATTCCCGCAATCGCGCCGGCCAGCGACAGCGTTGCGGCAACGCGCATCGCCGCGGCAAATCCGCTGTCGAAATGCGCGGCCGAGTAGGCCCCGCCGTGGGCCGAGAAGCTGGCCACCAGCGCGGCGATGCCGAACATGCCGCCGAGGAAGCGGCCCATGTTGAAGACGCCGGACGCCTTGCCCATCTCGGCCACCGCGACCGAGCTCAGGATGGCGTTTTGCGCTGAAGGCATCGCCATCGAGACGCCGACGCCGGCCAGGACCAGCGGCGCCACCAGAGCGGAGTAGGCCACGGCGGGACTAGCGATCTCCGCGATCCAGCCAAGGCCGATCGCCTGCATCAGCAATCCCGTCACCACCAGCGGCCGCTCGCCGAACCTGTTGACGACCGCGCCTGCGATCGGTGCGGTGACGAACAGCGTCGCCGTCCAGGGCAGCAGGCGAAGTCCGGCGCCGAAGGCGTCGAAGCCAAGCGTGGTCTGCAGGAACTGCGGCAGCAGAAACAGGACGCCGTACATCGCGGCGTAGAACAGCACGCTCGCCGAGATGCCGGCAGCGAGGGCGCGCGAGGCAAACAGCCGCATCGGCACCATCGGCGCGGCCGCGCGCAATTCCCAGAGCACGAAGCCGGCCGCGAACACCAGGCCTGACAGCAGCGTGCCCATCACCTCGGCGCTTGCCCACCCCACGGCATTGCCGCGGAGCAGGCTCCAGACCAGCGCGAGCGCCGCAAGCGCCACGAGCGATAGGCCGGGGATGTCCAGCGCGGCGGCTGGTCCAAAGCTTTCGCGTAGCCGCGCCAACACCAGGGCGATCGCAATCAGGCCGATCGGCAGGTTGATCCAGAACACCCAGCGCCAGCCGAAATGTGCGGTGATGAAGCCACCGATGGCCGGGCCGACAATCAGTGCGCAGCCGGTGATGCTGCTGAAAATGCCGAGCGCGCGGGCACGCTCCTCGCGGCCGAACGTGCCGCTCAGGATCACCATCGCCACCGGCATGACCAGCGCGGCGCCGGCGCCCTGCAGCGCGCGGGCGGCGATCAGAGCGGTGGCGGTGCCTGCCAGTGCACAAGCCACTGACGCCACCACGAACAGGGCGATGCCGCTCGCGAACATGCGGCGTCGACCGAAGCGATCGCCGAGCGCGGCGCCGGTCAGGAGCAGCACGGCGAAGATCAGGTTGAAGGCGTTCACGGTCCATTGCAGCGTCTCGACCGCGCTGCCGAAATCGGCGCGGATGGCCGCGAACGCCGTCGTGATGATCATGGCGTCCAGAGCCATCATGAAGGATGCCAGCGCGGTGACGCCAAGCACCCAGTTCTTCTCGGCGCGATTGATCGGGGTCTGCATCGCCCTCTCTCCGTGTCTCGCGCCGCCCTGTCGCGGCGCGTTCTGCGGGCTAGACGTGGCCGCCGGGGGAAAGGGTGCGTCCCGAAATAATCTTTTGCGGACCGAATCCTTGAGCGGTCGTCAAACGTCCTGGGGGTGACGCGGCATCGGCTTTCCGGGAAGGTATTGCTACTGTGGACGGTGGCGCGACGAGCAACCAGGTGAATAGCTGAGGAGCGCGCGATGCGAAGGACGTTGATCAGATACAAGGCCAAGCCGGAGCTGGCCGATCGGAACGCCGAGCTGGTCTCGGCCGTATTTGCGGAATTGAAGGCGGTCAGCCCCGATGGCGTGCGCTATCTCACGCTGCGGCTGGAGGACGACACCTTCATCCATCTCGTCGAGGCCGCGGCCGAGGACGGATCGAGCCCGATCCCGAAACTCAAGGCGTTTCAGGCGTTCCAGGACGGCATCCGGGACCGCTGCGCGGAGCCGCCGCTGGTTCGTGATGTGAGGATCGTCGGCAATTATCGTATGCTGGACCAGTCCTGACCAGGCGAGGCGGAGGAGCAATGGCGCCAGACCCGCAGGCTACCGTCGATATCGAGGCCCTGCTGGCGCGGATGCGGCCGAAGCTGCATCGCTACTGCGCCCGCATGGTCGGCTCGGTCATCGACGGGGAGGATGTGCTGCAGGATGCGCTGATCAAGGCGATGGACGCGCTGCCATCCGTCTCGCCCGTCGTCAATCCGCAAGGTTGGCTGTTCCGCATCGCGCACAACACCGCGCTGGATTTCCTGCGTCGCCGCAACCGGCTGGCGGCGCTGCATTCGGCTGAGGAGGTGGACATGATCGCCGGCCAGCTTGACGATGTCGAAAGCCGCCAGATCGCCGCGACCAGCCTGCGCACTTTCATGCGGCTGCCGGTGGCGCAGCGCTCCTCCGTGATTCTGATGGACGTGCTCGGCTGCTCGCTTGCCGAAGTCTGCGACATCATGGATTTCAGCATGCCCGCGGTGAAGGCCGCCCTGCATCGCGGGCGCACGCAGCTGCGTGAGTTCGCCGAGGAACCTGACGATGTGCCGCAGCCCAGCCTGTCGGAGGCCGACCGGACGCGGCTCAACGCCTATGTCAGCCATTTCAATGCCCGGGATTTCGACGCGATCCGCGCCATGATCGCCGACGACGTCAGGCTCGAGCTCGTCAACCGCACCCGGCTGAAAGGCAAGGCCGAGGTGTCGCGCTATTTCGGCAATTATTCGAAGGTCAGCGATTGGCACCTAGAGGCGGGACAGGTCGAGGGACGTCCGGCGATCCTGGTGTTCGATCCGAATGAGCCAAACGGGCGGCCCAAATATTTCGTGCTGCTGAACTGGTCCGCCGACAAGCTCGCCACCATCAGGGATTTTCGTCACGCGGCGTATGTCATCGATGGTGCGGAGTGCGTGGTGGATCGAGGGTGAACTCGCCTTCCAGCCTTCTTCAGACAGCCCTGCAGAACAGCACGGTCTCCTCGGGGTAGATCGTAAAATGATCCAGCCACATCTTGTAGCCAAGGTTCAGGGAATTGATGAAGAGGGGAAGTTCGACCCAGTCATTGGGCTTGTGATAGACGCAAATCGCCAGCGTCGGCTTGAACCGATCGAGCGTGCGCACGGCGCCCTTGAGCGCGGAAAGCTCGGCGCCCTCGATGTCCATTTTGATGAAATCGACACGCGGCAGATTTCTGTCGCGAACCACATCGTCGATGCAGATGGTTCTGATTTCGGTCGCGCCGTGGGAGAGGGGGCGCTCGGAAACCTGGCTCCCCGGACCATTGTTCAGCATATAGAGGATCTTGTCGGATGACTCCCATACTGGTCTCTCGATGATCTCGATATTTGACTGATATCTGGGATTCAGTTCGAGGTTCTGACGCAGGATATCGAGATTGTCAGGTATGAATTCAAACCCGATGACCTTCCCCGTGGATCCCACTTTCGATGCAAAATACAGGCTCGTATCGCCGTAGCAACTTCCGGCCTCGATGACGACGTCCCCGGTCTTTGCTGCGATCGCCGGCTTGACCCCGCTGTACTCGTACTGCGTTTTCAGGAAGGTGGCGTCAATCCCGATGGGAGCGGAAAACAGGTTGAGATCGTAGCCGATCTCCTTCAGATCGAAGTGAGTCAGCTCAAAGTTCATATTCCTGATTTTTTTAGCAGGCAGGCGGTTTGTTTGCAGGCTCCGCGCCAGGCTCCGTTCCTGCCAGTATTTTGGTGAATTTCGGAAGATCTTGACGAGGTCGTGCCCGATCACGCGTTGAAGGTACAACTCCAGCAGGACGTCCCTGGAATAGTCGTCCTGCAGCAACTGATAGGTATCCAGCAAGACCAGAGGCAGCGTCTTCGAGTTCTTCAATCGCGCGATGGCCTCGAGCCTGCTCTGATGCTTTTGGAGATCGGGGCCCAGCGTTCGCCTGGGCTCGGGCCCATAACGATCCGCCTCGTGGTTCTGTTCAAGATCTCTCGTGGCAATCTCGTACAATTTGGCCTGCAAGTGAGACAGGAATGAAATTGCGACCTCTGGAGACATTTGAACGTTTGAAGACATGTGAATGGCTGAACCTCTCTTGACCCGGCGGTCGGCAGAATCCGGCAGTGCACCGGTTCTGATCCGTCGAACCGGTGAACGCGACCGGAGGCGTTGAGCGCATTGGCACCGCAAGTTTGCGCTCTCGTGCCGTCAGTTCGCGTTCAGCCGTGCTTGCGGGGTCCACCGGGCGCGGCCGGTGCGCCCGGTTGAGAGAGTTTCCGGTGCGATGCTGGTGCGAAGCTGGCGCCCTCGTCCGCCAAGGCGCGGGGGCGGGCCGTCGCTGATTCGGGAGCGCTTTAGCGCAGTCCGGCCAGTATCCGCCGGCACGCGTCGACGAAAACCCGCGCGCCGGTGACGATGTCGGCATCGGCGGTGTCTTCGGTCCAGTGATGGCTGATGCCCCCGATCGACGGGACGAACAGCATGCCGGCCGGCATGACGGTCGCCAGCATCTGCGCATCGTGGCCGGCGCCGCTCGGCATGCGCAGCGATCGGCCCCCGGCAAGCGCCTTGCTCGCGGCCTCGATCGCATCCTGAATGCCGGCGTTCATCATGGCGGGGGCGCCGGTGCGGATTTTCTCCACGCTGACGATGCAGGGGCCCTTGGCTGTCGCCCCATCCGCCATGGTCTTCAGCAACTGCTCCAGCCGCGCGATGACGGAGGGATCGTCGTCGCGGATCTGGAACAGCATCTCTGCACCGCCGGGAATGATGCTCGGCGCGCCCGGATCGAGCGTGATACGGCCGGTGGTCCACACCGTGCGCGGCCCGCACGCGGCCGGAAAGCGCTCGTCGATCGCCACGCAGAATTTTGCCAGCGCGAGCCCTGCGTCTTTTCGCACAGCCATGCGTGTGGTGCCGGCGTGGTTCTGCTCGCCGGTGAAAGTGATGCGATATTGCCAGATGCCGACGATGGAGGTGACGACGCCGATCGCGAGCTTGCCGCTCTCGAGCGTGTCGCCCTGCTCGATATGTGCTTCGAGATAGCCGACGTGCCGCCCTGGTTCGGCGGTCATACGCGGACGTCCGGCCAGCCCCATGTCGGCCAGCGCACCGCGCATGGTGCGGCCGCTGGTGCGGTCGCGCGCCGCGTCGATCTCGGCCTCGCTGACCTGACCGACATAAGAGCGCGAGCCGAGGAAGCTGCCAAAATGGCCCTCTTCATCGCACCATGCGGCCACTTCGACCGCGCCTTTCACGGAAGCATTGGAATTGAGCACGCGCGCCGCTTCGAGCGCGTAGACGACACCGAGCGGCCCATCGAGCCAGCCGGCATAGTTCTGGCTTTCCAGGTGCGATCCGGCGAGCAGCTTCGGTCCGGGTTTTGCGCTGGTGCTGACGATGTTGCCGATACCATCGATCCCGCCGGTGAGACCGGCCTCGGGCAGCTTCCGCACCAGCCAGTCCAGCGACTGCTTGTGCGGCTCGGAGAAGGTCGGCTTGTGCACGCCGGTCTTGTAGGCGCCCAGCGCACGCAGCGCATTGAGATCGGCGAGGACGCGCTGACCGTCGGCGTGCAGATTGATGTCAGGCATGTTCGGCAACCTTCAGCGCCTCGGTGCGGATTTCCTCGACCAGCCGTTCCTTGAGCTGGACGAATTCCGGCGTGGTCTTGATCTTGTAGGAGCGCGGATGCGGCAGGTCCACGCCGATCTCGGCCTTGATGCGGCCGGGACGGGCGCTCATGACGATGACGCGGCTGCCGAGGAAGATCGCTTCCTCGATGTCGTGGGTGACGAACAGCACGGTCTTCTGGTCGCGTTCCCAGATGCCGAGCAGCATTTCCTGCATCAGGGCGCGGGTCTGGTTATCAAGCGCGCCGAAGGGCTCGTCGAGCAGCAGGATTTTTGGATCGTTGGCAAGCGCGCGCGCGATCGCCGTGCGCTGCTGCATGCCGCCGGAGAGCTGCTTGGGCCAGTGGTTCTCGAAGCCTGATAGCCCCACCCGGCGGATGAAGGCGTCGGCGACCTTGTTGCGCTCCCCTTCCGGCACGGCTCGTTCGCGCAGGCCGAAGGCGATGTTCTCGCGCACGGTGAGCCAGGGAAACAGCGTGTAGGACTGGAACACCATGCCGCGATCCGCGCCGGGGCCGGTGACTTCGCGGCCGTCGAGCGTAACGCGCCCGCTGGTCGGACGGTCGAGGCCGGCGACGATGCGCAGCAGCGTGGACTTGCCGCAGCCGGAAGGGCCGAGGATGGTGACGAAGTCGTTGTTGCCGATGGTGAGGTCGGTCGGCTCCAGCGCGCGGGTCGGCGCATTGCCGTGGCGCGCCGGGAAGGTGCGCGAGACCTGCTCGACCTTGAGGATCGTCATGCCAGCCTCCACGGAAACAGCCAGGCGTTGAACGCCTTGAACATGAAGTCCGAGAGCAGGCCGATCAGGCCGATCACGATGATGCCGAAGATGATCTGGCCGGTGTTGAGCAGCGCTTGGCTGTCGGTGATCATGTGACCGATGCCGGAGGACGAGCCGATCAGCTCGGCGACAATGACGTAGGTCCAGGCCCAGCCCAGCACCAGCCGCAGGATCTCGGCGATTTCAGGGGCGGAGGAGGGCAACAGCACGCGGCGGATGATGCCGCGGTCGCCGGCGCCGAGCGTATAGGCGGCTTCCACCAGATCGCGCCGCGTCGCGCCGACGGTGACGGCGACCATCAGGATGACCTGGAACACCGAGCCGATGAAGATGACGAGCAGCTTCTGCAACTCGCCGATGCCGGCCCACAGGATGAGGAGCGGAATGAAGGCCGAGGCGGGCAGATAGCGCGCAAAGGAGACGAACGGCTCGAGGAACGCCTCAATCGGCTTGTAGGCGCCCATCAGCACACCGAGCGGCACCGCGATGATCGCAGCCAGCGCGAAGCCGCCGACGACGCGCCAGATCGTCATGCCGATGTCGAACACAAAGCCCTGCTTGACCAGCAGGTCGTAGCCTTCCTGCACCATGGTCAGCGGATTGGCAAGAAACGTCTTCGATACATGGCCGCCGAAGGTTGCCCAGGACCAGAGGGCGACGAACAGCACGAAGAAAGCGAGGCCATAGGCCACGCGCTGCTTCGATGTCACGGAATCCAGAGGACGCATCGATAGTTGATCCGAATGGTCGAGCCGGTCCCGCGTCTCCGCGGAACCGGCAATCGGGAAAGTCTTACTTGATGAAGCTCGGGTCGAAGAGGTCCTCGACCTTCGGCGCCGACTTGATGATGCCGATCTCGAGCAGAAGGTCGGCGGCATCCTTGTTGAAGGCGAGGAAGTCGCCGGCGAAGAATTTCTGGTTCGCGGCCTTGTCCTGCCAGCGCAGATATTTTGCCGAGTTGCCGAACTGCTCGCCGGTCTGTTTCACGTCGGCGCCCATGATCTCATAGGACTTGGCCTGGTCCTTGGCGATCATCTCGAGCGATTCGAAATAGCTGTCGGCCAGCGCCTGCGCCGCCTTTGGGTTCTCGCTGAGGAATTTCGGCGTGCAGCCGAACGTGTCCATCACGATCGGATAGTCCAAGGTGGTTGCGATGATCTTGCCCTTGTCCGGCGCGGCGCGCACCGTCGACAGATAAGGCTCATAGGTCATCGCGGCATCGTTCTGGCCGGAGACGAAGGCCTGCGCGGCGGCGGCAGGCTCGAGGTTCACGACGGTGACGTCCTTCACCGTCAGACCGTTCTTCTTCAGCATCCAGGCCAGCGCGAAGAAGGGCGAGGTGCCCGGTGCCGAAGCTGCGACCGTCTTGCCCTTGAGCTCCTTGATCGTCGCGATGTCGTTGCGTACGGCCATGCCGTCGGCGCCATAGCTCTTGTCGAGCTGGAAGATCTGCTTGGTCGCAACGCCGCTGGCGTTCCAGGAGATCCAGGTTTCGACCGTGGTTGCCGCGCACTGCACGTCGCCGGAGGCGATGGCGAGGTGGCGGTCCTTCTGCGGGATCTTCTTGATGGTGACGTCGAGGCCGTTTTTCTTGAAGATGCCGGCTTCCTTCGCCAGCGTCAGCGGCGCAAAGCCGGTCCATCCGGAGATACCGATGCCGACTTTGACGTCGTCGGCGAACGCGGGCACGGCGGCCGCGAGAGCAATGATTGTCGCAAAAACTGTCGAACTACGCATGATTGTCGTCCTCTTGCCCAGATGGTTTGACGTCCTGTTGATCTCTGTCGAAGCGTTGCACGATTTGTGCCGACATCGTTGGCTCAACCTCCCTTGAATCGCGCGACAAGGCGGTGAGAGTCACCGGGATAGAGCAGGCGCACTGCGGTGATCGTGCGCGCGTTGCGCCAGGTAAAGCGGTCGATCACGAGGCAGGGCGCGCCGACCGCGATGTCGAGCGCCTCGGCCGTGCGATCGTTGGCAACGATGGCGCTGATCGTATGTTCGGCCTCCGTCCAGGGAACATGATGCAGCAGCCACGAGCCGGGCGGCTCGCGCGAGAAATCTGCGGTCGCGGCAGATGGCACAGATAACAGATCGATCAGCCTGTCCTCGACGGCGAACGGAACGTTGTCGGCGCTGTGACGGCAGGAGATCGCGACCACCTTGCCGGCTTTCTTGACGCCGAGTCGTTCGCGGTCGGCAGCGGTCGCCGCGCGCAGCTTGCGGCCGATCAGCTCGTAGCCGTAAGTGCGCCCCAGCGCGGTGATCTCGGCGCGGATGTCTGCGATCTTCAGAACGGCCGACTGTTGCTGTGGCCGACGCACAAAGGAGCCGGCGCGGCGCCGCCGCTCGATCAGATCAGCCTGCGCCAGTTCCGACAGCGCCTTGCTGACAGTCATGCGCGAGCAGCCGTAGCGCGCCACCAGCTCGTGCTCGAACGGAATGCGATGGCCGGGCGGCCATTCGCCGGTCAGGATGCGCTTTTCGATATCGGCGCGAATGCGCTTGTAGAGCGTCGGCTTGTCGGATGCGTCGGTGGCGAGGCTCATGCGACGAGCCTCCGCACCGCGGCGTTGAACCGTTCGCGCGCAGTCTGGCGCAATTTGTGTCGTCCGCCTTCGACGACCTTGTTGCCGCCGGCCCAGACGCAATCGATCGCACCGTTACCGCTCGCAAAGATCCAGCCGTCGATGGTCGCATCGCCGCCGCGTCCCGCCAGCGACGGATGTGCGGCGTCGAGCGTAACGATGTCGGCGCGAGCGCCGGGTGCGAGGCCTGCAACCGGCTGCGCCAGCGCCTGCGCGCCGCCCGCAAGGGCGTCGTCGAACAGCGTCCGGCCGGTCGAGCGGCCGGCGCCGCCCGAAAGCACGTTGCGCGCGCGATGCTTGAGCCGCTGGCCGTATTCGAGCTGACGCAGCTCGTCAGCAACGCCGACCAGCACGTTGGAATCGGTGCCGACGCCGAACGAACCACCGGCGTCGAGAAATTCTCGCGCCGGAAAGATGCCGTCGCCGAGGCTCGCTTCGGTCACCGGGCAGAGGCCCGCGACCGCGCCGGTCCCGGCAAATGCGCTGATCTCCTGTTCTGTCATGTGCGTCGCGTGAATGAGGCACCAGCGACGGTCGACCGGTGCGTGCTCCAGCAGCCATTGCACCGGACGCCGTCCGGACCAGGCCAGGCAATCCTCGACCTCTTTCACCTGCTCGGCGGCGTGAATGTGCACCGGGCCGGCTTCGGCAAGCGTGATGATCGCGGAGAGCTCATCCGGCGCCACCGCGCGCAGGCTGTGTGGCGCGATGCCGATATTGGCGCCTGGCAATTTGCTGATCGCCTTGCGTGATGCAGCCATCAGCTTGGCGAACTGATCGACCGAGTTGATGAAGCGGCGCTGGCCGTCGTGCGGCGCCGCGCCGCCGAACGAGCCGTGCGCATAAAAACTCGGCAGCAGCGTCAGGCCAATGCCTGAGGCACCGGCGGCCTCTGCAATGCGCGCCGCCATTTCGGCGGGATCGGCGTAGTGCGAGCCGTCGCGATCGTGATGCAGATAATGGAATTCGCCGACGCGGGTAAACCCCTGCTCCAGCATCTCAACATAAAGCAGCGTGGCGACGGCGGCGACGTCGTCAGGCGTCATCGCCAGCGCGAAACGATACATCGTCTCGCGCCAGGTCCAGAACGTGTCGGTGGAATCGCCGCGCAGCTCCGCGAGTCCCGCCATGCCGCGTTGAAACGCGTGGCTGTGCAGGCTCGCCAGCCCCGGAAGCGCGATGGCATGGCGCTCGTCGCCCGCGGCAGGCGCCACATCGGGTGTCACCGCCGCGATCGCGCCGGCGGTGACCACCACCTGCACGTCATTGGCCCAGCCCGAGGGCAGGAGCGCGGAGGCGAAATGCAGTCGTGTCATGATTGATTACACGCCGGCTGGACAGAACCGCCTTACGATTATATGTCTAGACATATAAGTCAAGCATCCCAGGGCGCAGGGACTTCGCGAAGGGACAGTGGCATGGCAGAGCGCTTCGACCGGATCTGGCATAACGCCCGGCTCGCCACCATGCGGGCGGATCGTCCCGATCTCGGCGAGATCGAGCAAGGCACCATCGCGATACGCGACGGCCGCATCGTCTATGCCGGCGCTGCGGCGGATTTTCCTGGCGATGCCGACGCCATCCAATGGATCGACTGCGAGGGGCGCTGGATCACGCCAGGCCTCGTCGATTGCCACACCCATCTGGTCTACGGCGGCAGCCGCGCGCATGAATTCGAACTGCGCCTGAAGGGCGCAAGCTACGAGGAGATCGCGCGCGCCGGCGGCGGCATCGTCTCGACGGTCGCCGCGACTCGCAAGGCGAGTGAGGCCGAGCTTGTCGCGAGCGCGTTGCCGCGGCTGGATGCATTGATCGGCGAGGGCGCAACCACGGTTGAGATCAAGTCCGGCTATGGCCTCGAGACAGAGACCGAGATGCGCCAGCTTTCTGCTGCGCGCAACCTCGGCCGCCGGCGGAAAGTTACGATCTGCACATCGTTTCTCGGCGCGCATGCGCTGCCGGTGGAGGCCGGTGGTGACAAGGATCGCTACATCGATCGCGTCTGCAGGGAGATGCTGCCGGCCGTCGCAAAGGCAGGCCTCGCCGATGCTGTCGATGCCTTCATGGAGGGTATCGCGTTCTCGGCCGAGCAGACGGCGCGGGTATTCGAGGCGGCGCGAGGGCTGGGTCTGCCGGTGAAGTTGCACGCCGATCAACTCTCGAATCTCGGCGGCGCTGCGCTCGCTGCCAAATTCTCTGCGTTGTCGGCCGATCATCTCGAGCATACCGACGAAGCCGGCGCTGCCGCGATGGCGAAGGCCGGAACGGTCGCCGTCCTCCTGCCCGGCGCGTTCTACTTCATCCGCGAGACGCAAAAGCCGCCGGTGGAGGCGTTCCGCAAGCACGGCGTTGCCATGGCGCTTGCGACCGACAGCAATCCCGGCAGCTCGCCGCTGACCTCGCTGCTGCTCGCCATGAACATGGGCGCGACGCTGTTCCGGATGACTATCGCCGAATGCCTCGCCGGCGTCACCCGCGAGGGCGCGCGTGCACTCGGCGTGCTCCATGAGATCGGCACGCTCGAAGCCGGCAAATGGTGCGACCTCGCGATCTGGGACATCGAGCGGCCCGCCGAGCTGGTCTACCGCATCGGATTTAATCCGCTGCACCGGCGGGTGTGGAGGGGGCAATGACGGAGCCGAACGCCGCGATCGTCGTCAAACCCGGAGAGGTCAGGCTCGATGATCTCGCGCGCGTGCTTGCGGGAGCGCCCGTCGTGCTCGACCCGTCATTCTGGCCGCGCGTCGCGGCGGCGGCGAAGATCGTCGCAAAGGCGGCTGAGGCTACGACGCCCGTCTATGGCATCAACACCGGTTTCGGCAAGCTGGCTTCGAAGCGGATTCCGCCTGATCAGACCGCGCTGCTCCAGCGCAATCTCATTGTTTCGCATTGCTGTGGGATCGGTCCTGCAACTCCGGACCCGATCGTGCGGTTGATGATGGCGCTGAAAATCGTCTCGCTCGGGCGCGGAGCCTCCGGCGTGCGCGGCGCGGTGATCGAGCAATTGCAGGCCATGCTGGCGCGCCGCGTTTATCCGCTGGTGCCACAACAGGGCTCGGTCGGCGCCTCCGGCGATCTCGCGCCGCTTGCGCATATGACCGCGGTGATGATCGGCGAGGGGCAGGCGATCGTCGACGGCAAGATCGTGTCAGGGGGCGAGGCACTTGCTGCCGCCGGCCTTGTGCCACTGACGCTCGGCCCCAAGGAGGGCCTCGCGCTGATCAATGGCACGCAATTCTCGACTGCTTATGCCATATCTGGCGTGCTGCGTGCGTTTGGTCTCGCCCGTGCGGCACTGGTCACCGGTGCGCTGTCGGTCGATGCCGCCATGGCCTCGACCGCGCCGTTCCGCCCCGAGATCCAGGCGCTGCGCGGTCTTCCCGGCCAGGTCGCTGCGGCCGCGACGCTGACCGCGCTGCTCGATGGCAGCGACATCCGCCTGTCGCATCTCGAAGGCGACGAGCGTGTGCAGGATCCCTATTGCCTGCGTTGCCAGCCGCAGGTCGCCGGCGCCGCGCTCGATCTGATCACGCAGGCCGCGCGCACGCTGATCGTCGAGGCCAACGCGGTGACCGATAATCCCTTGGTGCTGGTCGAGACCGGTGAGATCGTTTCCGGCGGCAATTTCCACGCCGAGCCAGTCGCCTTCGCCGCCGATACGATCGCGCTGGCGCTGTCGGAGATCGGCGCGATCAGCGAACGACGCATCGCGACGCTGGTCGATCCCGCGCTCAATTTTGGCCTGCCGCCGTTCCTCACCCCGGATCCCGGCATCAATTCCGGCTTCATGATCGCCGAGGTCACGGCGGCTGCGCTGTATGCCGAAAACAAGCAGCGTGCCGCGGCCTGCTCGATCGATTCGACGCCGACCAGCGCCAACCAGGAAGACCATGTTTCGATGGCCGCGCATGCCGCGCGACGACTGTCGGACATGGCCGACAATCTGGCCTCCATCCTCGGCATCGAGCTTCTGGTCGCCGCCCAGGGCATCGCGCTGCGCGCACCGCACGCGACCAGCGCGCCGCTGGTGGCGGTCATCGACAAGCTTCGCGAGCAGGTGCCCGCGCTCGGCGCCGACCGCTACATGGCCGGCGATCTCGCCAAGGCCGCGGCGCTCATCGAGACCGATGCGCTGCCGACCATCGCGCTCACTGCGCTCTCATCTGATCCGTTTCCAAGACTCGACTAAGGGGTGTTCCGCATGAACCGCCGACTGGACAACGACCGCACCATCCGCGCTCCCCGCGGCAGCGAGATCAGCGCCAAGAGCTGGCTGACGGAAGCACCCCTGCGCATGCTCATGAACAATCTCGATCCTGATGTCGCCGAGCGCCCGAGCGAACTCGTCGTCTATGGCGGCATCGGCCGCGCCGCGCGCGACTGGGAGAGTTTTGACCGCATCACGGCCGCACTGCGCAAGCTCGAGAACGACCAGACCCTGCTGGTGCAATCCGGCAAGCCGGTCGGCATCTTCCGCACCCATGCCGATGCGCCGCGCGTGCTGATCGCGAACTCCAACATCGTGCCGCATTGGGCGACGCTCGATCATTTCAACGAGCTCGATCGCCAGGGCCTGATGATGTACGGCCAGATGACTGCAGGCTCCTGGATCTATATCGGCAGCCAGGGCATCGTGCAGGGCACTTACGAAACCTTCGTCGAGGTCGGTCGTCGCCATTATGGCGGCAGCCTTGCGGGCAAGTGGATATTGACCGCCGGTCTCGGCGGCATGGGCGGCGCGCAGCCGCTGGCGGCGACCATGGCCGGCGCCTCGATGCTCGCGGTCGAATGCCAGCCGAGCCGCATCGAGATGCGGCTGCGCACCGGCTATCTCGATCGCCAGGCGGCGACGCTCGACGAAGCGCTCGCACTCATGGCGGACGCCGCAAAGACGAAGAAGGCCGTCTCGGTCGGTCTGCTCGGCAATGCCGCCGAGATATTCCCGGAGCTGGTCCGCCGCGGCGTCAAGCCCGACATCGTCACCGACCAGACCAGCGCGCACGATCCGATCAACGGCTATCTGCCGAAGGGCTGGACGCTTGCCGATTGGGAGGCCAAGCGCGCCTCCGATCCGAAGGGCGTGGAACGCGCCGCAAAAACCTCGATGGTCGAGCATGTCCAGGCCATGCTGGATTTCCATGCGCAGGGCATTCCGACGCTCGACTATGGCAACAACATCCGCCAGATGGCGCAGGACATGGGGCTGACAAACGCGTTCGATTTCCCTGGCTTCGTGCCCGCCTATATCCGCCCCCTGTTCTGCCGCGGCGTCGGGCCGTTCCGTTGGGCCGCGCTGTCAGGCGACCCTGAGGACATCTTCAAGACAGATGCCAAAGTGAAAGAGCTGATGCCCGACGACAAGCATCTGCACAATTGGCTCGACATGGCCAAGGCGCGCATCAAGTTCCAGGGCCTGCCGGCGCGGATCTGCTGGGTTGGTCTCGGCGATCGTCATCGCCTGGGGCTTGCCTTCAACGAGATGGTCGCGCGCGGCGAGTTGAAGGCGCCTGTCGTGATCGGCCGCGATCATCTCGACAGCGGCTCGGTGGCAAGCCCCAACCGCGAGACCGAGGCGATGAAGGACGGCTCGGACGCGGTGTCCGACTGGCCGCTGCTCAACGCGCTCTTGAATTGCGCCAGCGGCGCCACCTGGGTGTCGCTGCATCACGGCGGCGGCGTCGGCATCGGCTATTCCCAGCACGCCGGCATGGTGATCGTCGCCGACGGCACGCCGGAGGCCGCCAAACGCATCGAGCGTGTGCTCTGGAACGATCCTGCCTCCGGCGTCATGCGCCATGCGGACGCGGGCTACGACATCGCGATCGATTGCGCCCGTGACAAGGGGCTCGATCTGCCGAGCCTTTCGAAGTAGCCAACAGGCCAATCTGCCTCAGGACACGACCTTGGTTGCGCCGTGGTCCAGCCGCTCGCGCTCGTTGGCGAGATAGTCCCCGATCGCCGCGCCCGGCATGGGCTTTGCGAAGTAATAGCCCTGCACGAAGTCGCAGCCGAGGCGGCGCAAGGCATCGAGCTGGGCGCGGGTTTCGACACCCTCGACCACGCAGGCGATCTCCATGTCGTCGCACAGGCCGGTCAGCGATTTGATGATCTTGTGGCTCACGGGATTGTCGTTGATGTCGGCGACGAAGCTGCGGTCGATCTTGAGCTTGTCCAGCGGCAGGCGATGCACGTGGCTCAGCGAGGAATAGCCGGTGCCGAAATCATCCAGCGAAATGCCGCAGCCCATCGCCTTCAGCGCCGCGATCGACTGTTCAGCGCGCGCGAAGTCGAAGGTCACGGCGGTCTCGGTGATCTCGAAGTCGAGCCGGCGCGGCGGCACGCCGCTGTTCTCGATGATGGCGATCAGCGGCAGGATGCCGTCGGGCGAGCAGATGTCGTGGGCCGAGAGATTGAACGACAGACGGGTATGGTCCGGCCAGGTCCGGGCGGCCGCGAGCGCGCGCACCAGCAGCGCCTGCGTCAGGGTGCGGATCAGGCCGATGCGCTCGGCGGCCGGGATAAAGTCGGCCGGCGAGACCCGGCCGAGGCGGGGGCTCTGCCAGCGCGCCAGCGCCTCGAAGCCCGCGGTATGCTCGCTCATGGCGTCGACGATCGGCTGGAACATCAGGTCCATCTCGGCGCTGAAATCGGCCGTGCGCAGCAGGGTCTCGATCACGCCGCGGCTGCGGATCTCGGCCTCGTGCTCGCTCGAGAAGATCACGGTACGCCCGCGCAGATGACGCTTGGCGTGGTAGAGCGAATAATCGGCGCATTCATACAGTGCTTTCGCCGTCGGCGCCGAGCGCGGGAAGAGTGCAAAGCCGATTGAGCACGACAGGCCGGTATGGGCGGTGTCGAGCTGGTAGGGCAGCTTGACCAGCTCGCAGATGCGTTCGCCGAGCCGCTCGAGGTCGGCATCCGCGGTGTCGCCGCAGACGACGAGACCGAACTCGTCGCCGCCGAGGCGGGCGAACTCCACCCGCTGCGGGCCGAAGCCTTCGCAGACATCGCGGATGCGACGGCCGGCCTCGATCAACACGCGGTCGCCGACCGAATGGCCGTAATTGTCGTTGATCGGCTTGAAGCCGTCGAGGTCGATGATGCCGACCGCAACGCTCACGTGCCTGCACTCGGCGTCACTAAAGGCGCTCGACAGCTCGGCGAAGAAACGGCGGCGGTTCGGCAGCTCCGTGAGGGAATCCAGATTGGCGAGACGGAAGTTCTCGTCCGACAGCTCCTGGGTCGCCGCCTGCTGCACCAGCAGCGATTTGCGGCTGGCGACGAGATCGGCGAAGTCGCGATAATAGATGAACAGCACCGTCACCATGGCGCCGGAGACCAGGAGGTTGTTGACCGCCATCGCCTTCAGCGTCGGTTCGCCCGTGGCCCAGAAGAACAGCACATAGGGCACGTCGACGACGAGCGTCACGATCAACCCAGCCGAGCGCAGATGCATCAGCGAGAAGATGCAGCCGATCACGGTCACCGCCATGTAGAAGGCCACCTGGCTCTTGGCGAAGGGATCGCCATAGGGGTAGAGCGCGAACGACCAGGCGGTGAAGCCGGCTCCGATCGGCAGGGCCATCCAATTGGTGGCGCGCAGATTGCGCAGGATGTCGGCATCGCTGCGGACGAGATGGCGCTGGGTCAGCCACCACAAGGTGCGAAGCGCGGCGAGCACGGTCAGCAGGCTCGGTATGATCATCGTCAGCCAGTCCGGGGCGACGTTGAGGTAGGTATAGGCCAGCGCGATCGTGTTGCTGATCAGGATGAAGTAGAGCAGCGGGATCTGCTTGGAGAAAGCATCGAACTGCGCGCGCGCCAGGTCCGGGTCGTCAGACACGCGAAACAGCTGCATCGCAGTGGCGAAATAGGCTCTCAAATCGACGGCAGGCATAGCAATATGCGCCCCAAATCCCTTCAAAAACGAAGATGATCTTGCATAGCGGGGGTAAAGAGCGCGTTAGATTGGTTCCCTCCGGGAACTCGCGTCCTGGTTGTGTGTCACTCTCGGACGGGCAGGGCGCGTGCATTGGTGAGGCGGTATTAAGGATGTGACCCGCAAGCGACCCGCGTCTGGTGGGGCAGCTCGGCCGAAATCGATCGCGGCTACGTTCTGCTAACCATAGCGTCCTCGGCCCCGTGGCGCGCACCGATGTCGCGGCGGTCATCGTTGCGTCATCGCAGGCGGACAAGGATCAGGCGAGCGCGGACTGGCGTTCCCGCACTGGCTCACGGCTGCGATCGGCGCTGCGCGGTTCGGCGAGCCGGGTAAAGCTGCGCTGGCCGGCATGCACGGGCGCCTCGACGACGACACCTTCGCACACGATCTGCCCGCCGAGCATCTTGAATTCGAGCTTGTCGTAGCGCGGCATGGTCCCGCCCGGCTCGGGCGGCAGCAGCCCGATGCGGCCCTGGATGTTGAGCGTTGCATCGCCGGTGCCATGCAGCCGCGGATTCCACATCCTGATCCCGGTCTCGGCCCAACGTTGCCGGATCAGCGCGGCGCGATCGGCGGGCTCGACGATCTTCGCGCGAAGCTTCTTCGGAGCGGGCGCCGGAGGCGGCTCGACCTCTGCGGCGACGACGGGTGCGTCGGCGATCGTCTCCTCAGCGACGTCGGCCGCGATGGGTGCGGGATCGGCTGCGACGAGCGGCTCGATTTCCATCACGACATCACGAGCGGGCTCGTTGTCGATCCTGACCTCGGTGACGGCAGGCGCCGCGATGTCGACCACGACGGCGGGCGTCGCGTCGACGGCTTCGATCTCCTCGGAAGCGATGGATCCGGGATGGTGTTCAACGATCGGCTCGGAGGCCTCGACCGGAACGGTCTCGACCTCGACCGGAGAAATAAAGACCTGCTCTGCAACATCGGGCGCAACCTCCGCATCATCATCCGACGATGCATCGCTGCTGATGACAGGCTCTTTCGGTTCGATCGCTTCGACTTCGGCGGATGAGGCCTGCGCCACTTCCACGGGTTCGGGTTCGGCGTTCGCCAGCAATTCTACGGGCAGGTCGCTGCTGACGGCAGGCTCGGGAACACCGACGGCTTCGACCTCGGCGGATGAGGCCTCTTCCACGACGTCGAGTTCAACGCTCGCTACGAGTTCTACCGGCGGATCGCTGCTGATGGGTGCGGGCGCGGCTTCGGCGCACGTCTGCAGGGATGGATCCTCGCTGCCGTTCGTCTCGACGGTCGGAGCGGCTTCTTCGATCGCGGTCACAATCGGCTGCTGATCCGCAGCGCTCGGCGTCAACTCGATGCTGCCGCCCTGCGGCGCGGGCCGAAGCCGGTTGAAGGCCCATTTCACCGCAGGAATGCGGCTTAGCAACGATATCAGTCTCGAAAGCACTGGGAGTTGTCCAAGAGATACTCAGGGCCGTGGGCTTCAGCTGATTCGCCAGCAATGCGAAAAACTGCCCCGGCCGTCACGCCCCTGTCAATTGAGGCGGGACCAATTGCAGAACATCTGCACAGCCCCGCGCGCCATTGCGTTCATTCGAAATGCGTCGATGCAAGCGGATCCGCGTCGTGATCCGGCAGATGCGACGACGCAAACGGCATGACAGCGTGCTCCGCTTTGCGGCCTTGCGGATGCGCCACCCCATGCTTGCGGAGCGGCGCCATGGTCAGTGCTTCACAGTGCGTGGCTTCGCCGCCCCAAGCGCAGTCTATGCTTGAGGACTGTCCGGGCCAGGCCTGCGCTGGGCCCGCGCTCGCGAGCGACACGATGATCCGGAAGGCGGCGATGATGTTCGTCTTTGTCATGGGAGGCTCCGAACTGTTCTATCCCTAGGGATCGTTCGGAACGTGCGATATTCCTCGCTGCCACGTGGTCGCGGCACTGATCACGCGAGGTTCAACCGTCGTGACGCAGGCGTGAAGCGCCCGCCAACGCTGTTGCCAGGCACTCCGCCCTCATCCTGGAGGCGGGCGGCTCGAAGGATGTGCCGCAGGAGCCCAATGTCGGGCTTTCCCGCGTCATCCTCTCCGTTTAATGGGAATCATCTGGACGTGAGGACGATGTCATGAAGAAGCTTGCCGCCGTCGCCGCGGCTCTGATCTGGTCGACATGCGCATGGGCGCAGGCCGGCAGCATCACCGTGGCCTCGACGACGTCGACGGAGCAGTCCGGCTTGTTCGGTTATCTGCTGCCGCTGTTTACGAAGGCCACGGGAATCCAGGTGAAGATCGTCGCTGTCGGCACCGGCCAGGCGCTCGATATCGGGCGGCGCGGCGATGCCGACGTTGTGTTCGTGCATGACAGGCCGGCCGAAGACAAGTTCATCTCGGAGGGGCAGGGCGTGAAGCGCTTCGACGTCATGTACAATGATTTCGTCATCGTCGGCCCGAACAGCGATCCCGCAAGGATCGCGGGCGACAAGGACGTCGCCGACGCGCTGCGCAAGATCGCAGCTGCGAGGGCCACGTTCATCTCGCGCGGCGACAAATCCGGCACGCATGCCGCCGAGCTGCGGCGGTGGAAAGAAGCGGGCATCGAGCCGGCCACCGGCAAGGACAGCTGGTATCGCGAGATCGGCCAGGGCATGGGCCCGGCGCTGAACATGGCCTCGTCGTCGAATGCCTATCTGCTCTCAGACCGCGGCACCTGGCTGTCGTTCAAGAACAGAGGTGAGCTTGCGATCCTGACCGAGGGCGACAAGCGGCTGTTCAACCAGTACGGCATCATGCTGGTCAACCCGGACAAGCATCCCAACGTCAAGGCAAAGGACGGGCAGGCCTTTATCGACTGGCTGATCTCGCCAAAGGGACAGGATGCGATCGCCGGATACAAGGTCGGCGGCGCGCAGCTATTTTTCCCCAACGCGCCCCACTAGCAGGAAGGCGACGGTCGACACGGCGACGCTGAGCGCGAGCAGGATCAAGCCTAGGCCGAGCGCCAGCGGCAGGTCGCCCTTGCTGGTCTCCAGCGCAATCGCCGTCGTCATCGTGCGGGTGAAGCCGCTTATATTGCCGCCGACGATGATGATGGCGCCGACCTCGGCGATCGCTCGTCCGAACGCGGCGAGGAAGGCCGTCAGCAGCGACGTCCGGCCGAGCGCGAACAACAGGCCGATGCTGCGCAGCGTCGAGAGCCCGTCGATACGCGCGAGGTCGCCATATTCGGCCCATAGCAGGCTTGCGGGCCGGTGCACCAGCGCAACCACGATTGGCGTTGCCAGCAGCGTCTGCGCGATCACCATGGCTGTCGGCGTGAACAGCAGGCCGGCCGCGCCGAGCGGGCCGGAGCGCGACAGCAGAAGATAAAGCGCGAGCCCCACCACGACCGGCGGCAGGCCGAGCAGCGCGTTGGTCAGCACGATAATGACCTGTCGGCCGCGAAAGCGCGTGATCGCCAGAAAAGCGCCGAACGGCGCACCGATCAGCAGCGCGATCATGCCGGCTGTCAGGCTGACGCGCACCGATAGTGCGACGATGCCGAGAAGCTCGGGATCGCCTTCACCGATCAGCGTGAATGCGGCAACGATGGATCGCGCGAAATCGTTCATCCGGCCTGATGCCTCAGGGCCGGGTGCAGTGATCGATATTGCGGCTGCGAAGTTGCGTCACGCTGGTCCCTGACCTTCATGCCATCAGTCACAGAATACCCGGCACGAGCGGTTTGGAAACTCCAATCGTTCACGCCGCGCGCTTTGCGCTTGCTCCGCCCCACAGCCAGCTTGCAAGCGGAAGGGCGAGGATCGCTCCGATGAGCTGCGCGGAAATGAACGCCGGCACGCCATGCGGCGCGATGCCTGCAAACGTATCGGACAGCGATCGGGCGATGGTGACGGCGGGGTTGGCGAATGATGTCGAGGCCGTGAACCAATAGGCCGATGTGATGTAGAGGCCGACTGCATAGGGAACGGCAGCCGAGGCTTTCGATGCGACGCCAAAGATCGTCAGCAGCAGGCCGAAGGTTGCCACGGCTTCGGCGAGCCATTGTCCCGCGCCGCTGCGCTCGTTCAGCGAAATCTGAAGGACGGCAAGCCCGAACATCAGATGCGCGATCCACACCCCGATGATCGCGCCCGATATCTGCGCGGCGATATAGATCACCGCATCGATCCAGGCCGTCTCGCCGCGCAGGGCCAAGGCCAGCGTCACCGCCGGATTGAAATGCGCGCCCGAGATGGGCGCAAACATCAGGATCAGCACGACGAGCATGGCGCCGGTGGGAAGCGTATTGCAGAGCAGCGCCAGCGCGCCGTTTCCGCCGGCAAGCTTCTGGGCCATGATGCCCGAGCCGACCACCGCGGCGAGCAGGAACGCCGTTCCCAGCCATTCGGCAAATGCGCGCTGTGCAAGACGCGGCGTCATCAGGCGCCGCGGTCCAGCCTGATGCGCTCGCCGTCTTCCTTGACGAATTCGCCGTGCTGAGGCGGCAGAAGCTCCAGCACCTCCTCGGAGGGCCGACAGAGTTTTACGCCCATCGGCGTCACCACGATCGGCCGGTTGATCAGGATTGGATGCGCCATCATGGCGTCGAGCAGCTGGTCGTCGGTCAGGTCAGCCTTGTCCAGCCCAAGCTCGGCGTAGGGCGTGCCCTTTTCGCGCAGCAGCTCGCGCACCGAGAGGCCCATGCGTACGACAAGCTGCCGCAGCAGCGCGCGGGAGGGCGGCGTCTTGAGATATTCGATCACATGCGGCTCGATGCCGGCATGCCTGATTATGGCGAGCGTGTTGCGCGAGGTGCCGCAGGCAGGATTGTGGTAGATGATCACGTCCATCGCCGATACCCTCAACAGCAGGCCGATATCTGATCATGTGCAACATCGTCGACGGACACGTGAACGTGCAGGCGCTTCATGGTCTGTCCTTTCAGGCCGGAGTCTTGCTGCGCTTTCGCGCGGGTTTCGAAGACGGGGGTGCGCATGACACGCCGCCGCAGCAGTTTTCCGTGAGGAAGCCGACCAGTGCGTTCATGGTCTCGAACCGCGCCGCATAGATCATCGAGCGTCCTTCGCGCCGGACCGTCGCAAGGCCGGCCCTGCGCAGCCGGTCGAAGTGAAACGTCAACGTGTTTGGCGCGAGCTCCAGCGCTTCGGCGATCGCACCCGCGGTCATGCCGTCGGGCCCGGCCTGAACCAGCAAACGGTAGACGTCGAGACGGTTGTCCTGCGCCAGCGCGGCGAGCGCCGTGACGGCATCTGTCTTTTCCATATTTCAACGATTATTGAAATAATAACAAATGTCAATCGAATTTCGACGACTCGTCGCGACGCCACCGATCGCGGCACACTCGTGGACGAGCGTATACTTTTGAACACTCGCACACGGATGGTAAGGTTCCCTGAAGAGGTTGTTCTTGAATCTGTGTCTCGAACGTGTCCCACTCATCGTGGGATGAGCGGATCTCGGTCGATATCAAGTGCAGCTTTGCGAATTCTGGCAGCCATCGTGGCTGGCGGATATCTGCTGGCGGGCGTTCAGGCCTTCGCCCAGGAGGACAAGAAGACCGACGATGACAAGCCGGCCGATCCGGATACGGGCGAGAGCACGGTTGAGGAGAAAACCCTCGGGCTGTTGCCGAACCCGCTGCAGAAATATGGGGTGAAGTTCGCGGCGACTTACATCGGAGAGGTGCTGGGCAACACCTCCGGCGGCGTCAGGCAGGGCGCGATCTACGAGGGTCGTCTGAATCTCGCCGTCGATGCCGACCTCGACAAGCTTGTCGGCCTCGACAAGCTGACCTTTCACGCCAACATGTTCCAGATCCACGGGGGCGGCCTGTCGCGCGATAATCTGCAGAACTTCTTCGTCGTGAGCGGAATCGAGGCGCTGCCATCGACCCGGCTCTACGAGGCCTATTTCGAGAAGCAGTGGGGTGAGAAGAAGGTCTCGCTGAAGCTCGGCCAGCTCGCGGCCGACAGCGAATTCTTCAACACCAAATACACCGACGTCCTCACCAACGCCTCGATGGGCTGGCCGGCGATCACCTCGCTCGACCTGCCGAGCGGCGGCCCGTCGCCACCGCTGGCTGCGATGGGCGCGCGGCTTCTCGTCAACGTCACCGACCAGCTCACCATCCTCGGCGGAATCTTCGACGGCGACCAGGCGGGGCCCGGGCCGGGCGATCCCCAGCAACGCAATCGCTACGGTGTCAATTTCCGCGTCAACGATCCGCCACTGCTTCTGGGCCAGATCCAGTACGCCTGGAACAACAAGAAGGGCGATCCCAATCTTACCGGCCAGATCAAGTTCGGGGGCTGGCGTCATCTGGGCGCATTCGCCGATCAGCGATTTGCGTCCAACGGTGTATCGCTCGCAGCGCCCGCGAGCAGCGGCGCGCCGATGTTGCTGTCCGGCGATATCGGCGGCTGGGCCGTCTTCGAGCAGCAGCTCTATCGCGTGCCTCACAGTGACGATCGCGGCATCGGCGTCTTTGTCCGCGCCTCCGGCGCGCCGGCCGATCGCAACCTGATTGATCTCTATGCCGATGGTGGCGTCGAGTTCGTCGGTCTCGACGGGCGGCGCCCGGACGACAAGTTCGGGATCGCTGCCGGTTACGCCCATGTGTCCAAGCGCGCCCAGGCTCTCGACGCGGACTATCGGGCCCTTGTCGCGCCGGATTGGCCGGTCCGCAGTTTTGAAGGATTACTCACCGCTGTCTATCAATATCAAATCAGGGATGGCTGGACGGTTCAGCCGAATTTCCAATACATCATTCATCCCGGCGGCGGCGCAACGCCGCCGTCCGGCCCGCTCGCCGGCAAGGCGCTGCGAAACGCATCGGTGTTCGGGCTGCGGACCACGCTGAAATTCTAGGCGCGCTCACGAGCGCCCGGCCTTTCCTGCGCCCTCGGCAATTCCAGGGAGCGAAACCGGCCGCAAAAACTCGGGCCGATCAGGCCGCGAGACCGCGAAATCATGCCTCGTCGAGGAGGAAAGGCGGCTTTATTCTCGCCCCGGATGCGCTAAGGAAGAGGCTGGATGCGGTGCAGCAGGTGAGGCGCCGCGGCTCGAAATTCATCCAGCCGGGCGCGCCACCACAGGGCGGGCCCGCTCAACGAGAGGATATTCCATGATCAATACCGTTGGCATCATCGGAGCAGGCACCATGGGCAACGGCATCGCCCAGGTCTGCGCCGCGGCCGGGCTGTCGGTCGTGATGGTCGATATCTCCGATGCGGCGGTGAACCGCGGCATCTCGACCGTCGGCGGCAGCCTCGAGCGCCTGGTCAAGAAAGAGAAGATCTCGGCGGCCGATCGCGAGGCGACGCTCAAGCGCATCACCGGCACCACTGATCGGGCCAAGCTGGCCGACTGTGATCTCGTCATCGAGGCCGCGACCGAAAACGAAGAGCTGAAGGTCAAGATCCTGAAGGACCTCTGCGCCACGCTGTCGCCGCGCACGCTGGTTGCGACCAACACCTCGTCGATCTCGATCACCAAGCTCGCCGCCGCGACCGATCGCCCGGATCGATTCATCGGCATGCATTTCTTCAACCCGGTTCCGGTCATGCAGCTGCTGGAACTCATCCGCGGCCTGCAGACCTCCGACGACACCCACGCCAAGGCGCTCGACTTCGCCCAGCGCGTCGGCAAGGTGGCCATCACCGCGAAGAACAGCCCCGGCTTCGCCGTCAACCGCATCCTGTGCCCGATGATCAACGAGGCGATCTTCGCGCTCCAGGAGGGCATCGCGACCGCTGAAGAAATCGATGCCGGCATGAAGCTCGGCTGCAACCATCCGATCGGGCCGCTGGCGCTGGCCGATCTCGTCGGCCTCGACACCATGCTGTCGGTGATGGAGGTCTTTTATAAGGGCTTCAACGATCCCAAATATCGTCCGGCCCCCTTGCTCAAGGAAATGGTCGATGCCGGCCATCTCGGCCGCAAGACCGGGCAGGGCTTTTACAGCTACGGCGCGTGATCGCGAACAAAGACGCTGCCGTAGGGTGGGCAAAGCGCAAGCGTGCCCACGCATTTTCGCGATGGAGAGAGGCGGTGGGCACGGCGCAAGCGCGCCTTTGCCCACCCTACGATACTGATCGAGGAGCAGGCGCCAGGCCGAAATGCCCCCGCTCAACCCTCCAATTTGCGCTGGGACAAAGATGTCGCGCGCAATTGGCCTGACAATGTCGAACGGGCGGATCGCGGGAACAACGAAACGGAAAACAAAGACAATGTCGGATCGACTGAAGGCCGAGCGCGAGGCGGCGGCCGTGCGGCGGAACCTCTTGACCCAGGATGCGATCGAGCGCACCGGGATCACCGAGGAAATGATCGGGGAACTCGTGACCCGTTTCTACGGCCGCGTGCGTGAGGATGCATTGCTTGGGCCTGTCTTCGCGATCGTGCAGAATTGGGACGAGCATCTCGCCAAGCTCAAGGACTTCTGGTCCTCGGTGGTGCTGATGAGCGGTCGCTACCACGGCTCGCCGATGCGGGCGCATATGCCGCTGAGCCTTGTTGGCGATCATTTCGACCGCTGGCTCGACCTGTTCGAGCGGACCGCGCGCGAGGTCTGCCCGCCGCCGGCAGCCGGCCTGTTCATCGACAGGGCACGTCGTATCGCCGACAGCTTTGAGATGGCTTCGGCGACGATCGCCGGTCGCATCGCCGCGCCGCGCCACGTGCTTAGGTCCTGAAATACAGAATGCCTTGCTCGATAGACGTGCAGTTGAATCGCATCGCAATTGCATCGCGCTGCTAGCGGCCGCGTTGCACCAATTCCCGCATCATCGGCCTGATCTGCAAAATCGTCATGCCGGTCGCGTGGCATGATGTTGCAACGGCAAAATGCTTTTGAATGCGTACAATCGTGTTCGCTCAAAGCGAGCAAAGCCATATTGATGCACTGCGGCGCCAATTCTTCGCCTTCATTTCGGCAGACTTCCAGCGCCTGCTAGCGTGCATGTCGAATGCACCATCCAAAATCGCATCGTCATCCTCCGACAACATTGCGGAACCTGAATCATGCGCGGAGCAAACGCGGCGAACGCTGCTGCTCGGTGCGCTCGCCACCACCGCGTGTCTTGGCTGTTCCGCACCGGTGCGCGCGGGCGAGGATCCGCCCGGCTCGGACGAGCGGCCGCAGAAGGGCGATTTGCTCGTTCTCTCCGAAGGCGACAACGAAGGTCAGCTCGTCAAGCCGGCCGATCTCAAGCTGGGCGGCCCTCCGGTTCGCGCCTGGCCGAAGGATCCAAAGACCTCTGTCGTCCGCAGCGGCTCACGCCTGAACGAGATTCTTGTCGTGAAGCTCGATCCGAACGAGCTCGATGAGACCACGCGCGCACGCGCAGCCGACGGTATTGTTGCCTATTCGGCGGTCTGCGCGCATGCCGCCTGTCCGGTTTCCGAATGGGTGAAGGCGGATCAGGGAGGCGACATGACCGTCTTCAAGTGTCCCTGCCACAACTCCGAATATGATCCACGCCAGGGCGCCCAGGTCGTGTTCGGACCCGCGCCGCGACGCCTCGCGGCACTGCCGCTGTCGTTGAGCGAAGGTTCGCTCTCCGTCGCCGCTCCCTTCATCGGAAAGGTAGGTGGCGCGCAGCCTGGATGACACGCCGCGGGTCGCCCCCGCGCGCCACAACAGATCGCGCCCGCCAACGAGCGGGCGACGAGACGAACGACAAAAATTCAATTCACAAGAATTCAAAAGGGGAAACGTCCAATGAGCACAAGGCAATGGTTTTTGTCGGGCTTCGTCGCCTTCACATCTGTCGTCTCGACCGCTGCCATCGCCGGCCCGATCGAGAATTACGCGCCCGTCACCCAGCAACGCCTGGAAAATCCGGAACCCGGCAATTGGATGCTCTATCGCCGCACCTATGACGGACAGGGCTATAGTCCGCTCGACCAGATCAACACCTCGAATGTGAAAGACCTGACGCCGGTCTGGACATTCGCCACCGGCGTGGTCGAAGGCCATGAGGCGCCGCCGATCGTCAACAATGGCGTGATGTTCGTGGCAACCCCGATGGGCCAGGTCATCGCGCTGAACGCGAAGACCGGCGACGAATACTGGCGCTACAAGCGCCAGCTCCCCGACGATCTGTTCCAGCTGCATCCGACCAGCCGCGGCGTCGGCCTGTGGGAGGACAAGCTCTATCTCGCCACCACCGACGACCACGTCGTCGCGCTCGATGCCAACACCGGCAAGGTGGTGTGGGACACCAAGGTGCAGGACTACAAGAAGGGCCAATACATGACCCTGATGCCGCTGATCGTTGACGGCAAGGTCATCGTCGGCGGCTCCGGCGGCGAGTTCGGCGTGCGCGGCTATGTCGCCGCCTACGATGCCAAGACCGGCAAGGAGCTGTGGCGCACCTTCACCATTCCGGGCGAAGGCGAGCCCGGCCACGACACCTGGCAGGGCGACGACTGGAAGAACGGTGGCGGCTCGGCCTGGATGACCGGCACCTACGACAAGGACACCAAGACCATCTATTGGGGCGTCGGCAACGCCGCGCCATGGCCCGGCGAGATGCATCCCGGCGACAATCTCTACACATCGTCGGTGCTCGCGCTCGATCCCAACAACGGCAAGATCAAGACCTATCACCAGTACCACCAGAACGATTCCTGGGACTGGGACGAGGTCGATGCGCCGATGCTGGTCGATCTCCAGCGCGACGGCCGCAGCATCAAGAGCCTGATCCACCCGGGTCGCGATGCCATCTTCTGGGTGCTCGAGCGCACTCCGACCAAGATCAACTATGTCGCCGGCTGGCCGTTCGTTTCCACCGACGTCTGGAAGGGGATCGAGGAGAACGGCAAGCCGATCGTCGATCCCGCGCACAAGCCCGTCGTCGGCAAGCGCGTCGAGTTCTGCCCGTCGCTGTGGGGCGGCAAGGACTGGCCCTCGGCGGCCTACAGCCAGAAGACCGGCCTCGTCTACGTGCCAGCCAACGAGAATTTCTGCGGCGGCTTCACCGGCGAGAAGATCCCGCTCAAGCCCGGCGAGCTCTGGCTCGGCACCAAGCCGGAAGACATCGGCCTGAAAGCCAAGTCGGGCGCCGATCATTTCGGCGAGCTCCAGGCCTGGGATCCCGCGACCGGCAAGAAGGTGTGGCAACACAACTTCCCGAAGTCGCAGCTGTTCGGCTCGGTCACGGCCACCGCAGGCGATCTCGTCTTCGCCGGCGGCACCAACGACCGCAACTTCCGCGCCTTCAACGCCAAGACCGGCGAATTGTTGTGGGAGCAGAAGACCAACTCCGGCATCATGGGCATGCCGATGTCCTATGAGATCGACGGCACGCAATACGTCGCGATCCAGTCGGGCTGGGGCGTCGACGCGCAGCGCATCCAGGACGCGCTCGCGACCAACAATATCGGCATCGAGTCCAACGTGCCGCAAGGCGGCGTGATCTGGGTGTTCGCGCTGAAGAAATAAGCTCCGCAGGCGGATCGAGAGACGCGGAGCGACAAGGGGGCAAATGCGGCGGACGGCAACGTCCGCCGCATTTTGCGCGGGCTCGGAGCTACTTCCCCTCGCGCTCGACCTTATCCTTGGCTTTCTGATTCATCTCCCGGACCTTCGGGTCGCTGGGCGTCTGCCCGGTCGTCTGGGTGGTCGAGGCGGGTGGGGCGCTGGCGTTGGGCAGCGAGCTCTGGTCCGGCGCGGTGGGGCGCGTCGCCGTGGTCGGCGGCGTGGTGGTGCTGCTCTGCGCGAACGCTGCCGCAGCGGTCAAAAGAAAGGCGCTCGACAGCAGCGAGACTGCGAGCGCCTTAGGAATGTTGATCATCGATCTGCTCCTGTCAGATCGAAGACAAACGGCGCGAGGCCGCTTGTGTTCCGTTACGCCTCCAGTTGCTTGCCGATCGGAAGCGCGCGGATGCGCTTGCCGGTTGCCGCGAAGATCGCGTTCATCAGCGCCGGTGCGAACGGCGGCACGCCGGGCTCGCCGACGCCGCTCGGCGGCGTGTCAGGTCCGGGGGGCACGATGTGGACGTTGGTCACCAGTGGAGCCTCGTCGATCCTGACGAGCTGGAAGTCGTCAAAATTTTTCTGCTCCACCTTGCCGTCCTTGAAGGTGACCGCGCCATATTTGGCGAGGCTCAGGCCCATGATCGCGGCGCCCTCGATCTGCGAGGCGATGCGCTCCGGGTTGACATAGGTGCCGCAGTCGATCGCGGTGTCGACCCGCGGCACCGTCAGCTTGCCCTTCTCGTCGACGGCCACCTCGACGATGGTAGCGATATAGCTGACGAAGCTGCGGTGCACGGCGATGCCGAGCCCGTGGCCCTTCGGCACCTGACGGCCCCATTCGCCCTTCTCGGCGACCAGCTCGACCACCTTGCGCAGGCGCGCGGTGTCGATCGGGTAGCTGTCATAGGGCTCGCCGTAGTTCCAGAGGTCCTTGACATTGGGCTTGACGATGCGCGGGCTGCCGATCAGCGCGAGCAGCGTCTCCTTCTGGTCGCGGCCGGTCGCATTGGCGATCTCGCCGACCATGGACTGCACCGCGAAGGCGCGCGGGATGTTCGAGACCGATCGGAACCAGCCGATGCGAGTGAACGCCGCGGCTTCCGGATTCTCGCAGGAGATGTTGGCGATCTCGAACGGCATGTCGACGAGACCCATGCCAAGCTCGAACGACGCCGCATGGTTGGCACCGGCCGCGAAGGTCGAGGCGATGGTCGGCGCCACGCTACGATGCCGCCAGGCGATCACCTTGCCGTCCTTGTCGAGGCCGGCCTCGATCCGCTCCACCGAGACGGTGTGCAGGAAGTCGTGATGGAGGTCGTCCTCGCGCGTCCACTGCACCTTCACCGGTACGCCGAGCTCTTTCGACAGCAGCGCGGCCTCCAGCGCAAAGTCGCATTTCGACTTGCGGCCGAAGCCGCCGCCGAGCAGCGTGACGTTGACGGTGACATTGGCCTCGGGGATGCCGAGGGTCTTGGCGACATCCTCGCGGGTGCCGCCGGGGCTCTGCACCGGCGCCCAGATCTCCGCCTTGTCGCCCTTGACGTCGGCGACCGCGACCGGCGGCTCCATGCTGGCATGGGCGAGATGCGGCAGATAATATTCGCCTGTTACGACCTTGGCGGCGGTTTTCAACGCGGCGTCAGCGTCACCCTCCTGGCGCACGACGAGGCCCGGCTTGCGCGCGGCCTCCTCGAGCTCCTTGCGGTAGGCGACCGAGTCGTATTTGCCGTTGGCGCCGTCATCCCAGACCAGCTTCAGCGCGTCGCGGCCCTTGATCGCGGCGCCGGTGTTGCGCGCGATCACCGCGACGCCGCCGAGCGGCTGGAATTTTGACGGCCACGGCCAGCCCTGAACCTTCAGCACCTTCTCGACGCCGGGCACTTTCAGCGCCGCGTCCGGATCGAATGAGGTGAGCTTGCCGCCGGTGACCGGCGGGCGCGCGATCACGGCGTATTTCATGCCTGGTAGCCGAACGTCGGCGCCGTAGCGGGCCTTGCCGGTGGTGATGTCGTGGAGATCGACGATGCCGACCTGGCCCTTGCCGAGATAGCGGAAATCCCGGGGGTCTTTCAGCTTGAGGCCTTCGACAGCCGGCACCGATTCCTTGGCGGCATCGGCAGCCAGCTCGCCAAAGCCGAGCTTGCGTCCGCTGCTGCTGTGAACGACCTCGTGATTGACCGCCTTGACCTCGGTCGCCGGCACGTTCCAGCGCTTGGCCGCGGCCTGCTCCAGCATGATGCGGGCGGAGGCGCCGATCTGGCGCATCGGCATCAGATAGTGCCGCGTGCTGCGCGAACCATCTGTATCCTGGTTGCCGAACTTGACCTCGTCGCCATGGGCCTGCTCGACCTTCACCTTGGACCAGTCGGCCTCCATCTCCTCGGCCACGATCAGCGGCAGGCTGGTGCGCACGCCGGTGCCCATCTCGGAGCGGTGGGCGAGGATGGTGACGGTGCCGTCAGGCGCGACCGCGACGAAGACGCGCGGATCGACGACGACGCCGTGCGGCATGTTGCCGGCGCCGGTCTCATAGGCAAAGGCCTGGCGCGTCATCACGGGTGCGGCGAGCACGAAGCCGCCGGTGATGCCGAGCCCCTTCAGGATGCTGCGGCGCGAGACCTTCTCGACCTTGATGTTCTTTTCGAAGCCACGGAGCTTGCCGGGATTGTCGATGAAATTCATGTCACACTCCCGTCGATGCGAGGTGGACGGCGTTTTCGATACGCTGATAGCAGCCGCAGCGGCAGATGTTGCCCGACATCGCCTCGCGGATCTGGTCATGCGATGGCTTGGGATTGTCCATCAGCAGGGCCGCGGCCTGCATGATCTGGCCGGCCTGGCAGAAGCCGCATTGGGGGACGTTGACCTGGCGCCAGGCCTTCTGGACGGGATGATCTCCGCTCGGATGCAGCCCCTCGATCGTGGTAACCTCGCGCCCCGCGACGTCGTTGATCGAGGTGATGCAGGAGCGCACCGCCTCCTTGTCGACGATGACGGTGCAGGCACCGCACAGCGCTTGGCCGCAGCCGAATTTAGTGCCTGTGAGCCCGGCTTCGTCGCGCAGGAACCAGAGTAATGGGAGATCCGGGTCGCCGTCCCAGCTCTGTTCCTGGCCGTTGATCTTCACCTTGATCATGATAGTCCCTCGCTCTTCATAAGCTTGCTGATTTCGACATGGCCGATTTCGATCGGCGCAATGTCCGTAGCGTCGTGTGACCGCATTCCGGCTCGTCATCCCACACGAGCAGGTCCCGGCGGGAAGCTGTAATGCGAATCGTGATGTCCTGATGTGCGCGATACCTCCCGTTTTGTTCTTGTTTGATTGAATTCGTTCGGCATCGTGGCGACGCGAACCGTAGCAGGAAACGCGCCGGACCGGCGTTCACGGCCGGGTGTCCTTGGCGTGAACAGATTGCATCGGGGGTTTGTCAAAAGCAGGGCGCGGCAGCGGCTCGCGCGACGGCGATCGCAAAATCGAAGAGTGAAAAAAGCTTCGTCCGCCAGAGGGACTGGGCGGACGAAGCAGTCGTCCTCAGTCGAGGGAGGGAGAATCGCTGGGCCGCGCTGACTTCAAGACCGAAGAGGGCGGCAGCGCGCAGTCATTCAGAGACCAAGACTGAGGGAGCGGAACCCGCTCGTATGCACGAAGCGCATTGCACCCATTCAGCTCGCTGGCGCACCAGCGAGCCGAAGGGACATCGTCAGCGGCTTTGCTCACGCAGCTTTGTCAGGCGGCTTTGGCCTTCGCCACGTGGGTCGCGATCGCATCCATCAGTGCCGGTGACAGGCAGTCATAGGGCTCGAGCCCGATTTCCTTCAGCCGCGAGCGAATGCCGGCCATCTGCTCGGGCTTCACGCCGGATTCGATGACAGAGGAGACGAAGGCGGCGAATTGCGGCGCCTGCCAGCCCTGCTCCTGGAACAGCTCGGGATGGATGAAGTCGAGACCATAGAACGGGTGGTTCTTGTTCTCGATGCGGCCGTACATGTGCGTGCCGCAGGCCTTGCAGGCGTGGCGTTGGATCACCGCGGAGGGATCCACCACCTGGAGCTTGTCGCCGTTCTCGAGCACGGTGACGTTCTGGCGCGGCACCACGGCGACGACGGAGAAGGTCGCGCCCTGCGGCTTCCAGCACTTGGTGCAGCCGCAGGCATGGTTGTGGGCGACGTCGCCCTTGACGCCGACCTTGACCTGATGATCCCTGCATTTGCAGACGAGCGTTCCGCCGGCAAAGTGCCCGGTACCTTGTTTGACGCCGTTATCGATCGATGGGTGGAGTGCAACAGTCATGGGTCGATCCTCCTTCGGGTGACGCTTGTGCTAGAACACGACGACTGAACGAATCGATTTGCCCTCATGCATCAGGTCGAAGCCCCTGTTGATGTCTTCGAGCTTGAGCGTGTCGGTGATCATCGGATCGATCTGGATCTTTCCGTTCATGTACCAGTCGACGATCTTCGGCACGTCGGTGCGGCCGCGGGCGCCGCCGAAGGCGGTGCCGCGCCAGTTGCGGCCGGTGACGAGCTGGAACGGACGGGTGGCGATCTCCTTGCCGGCTTCGGCAACGCCAATGATGATCGAGGTGCCCCAGCCGCGATGGCAGGCTTCCAGCGCCTGGCGCATCACTGTGGTGTTGCCGGTGCAGTCGAAGGTGTAGTCGGCACCGCCGTCGGTCAGGGTGACGAGATGCGGGACGATGTCGCCGGTGAGCTTCTTCGGATTGACGAAGTCGGTCATGCCGAACCGGCGGCCCCATTCCTCCTTGGAGTCGTTGATGTCGACGCCGATGATCTTGTCGGCGCCGGCCATCTTGGCGCCCTGGATCACGTTCAGCCCGATACCGCCGAGGCCGAACACGACGACGTTGGAGCCGGGCGTAACCTTCGCGGTGTTCACCACGGCGCCGACGCCGGTGGTGACGCCGCAGCCGATGTAGCAGCTCTTGTCGAACGGCGCGTCCTCGCGGATCTTCGCCACCGCGATCTCCGGCAGCACCGTGTAGTTGGAGAAGGTCGAGCAGCCCATATAGTGGTAGATCGGCTTGCCCTTGTAGGAGAAGCGGCTGGTGCCATCAGGCATCACGCCCTTGCCTTGCGTCGCGCGGATCGCGGTGCAGAGATTGGTCTTCTGGCTCAGGCAGCTTTTGCACTGCCGGCATTCCGGCGTGTAGAGCGGAATGACATGATCGCCCGGCTTCACCGAGGTCACGCCTGCTCCAATCTCGCGGATGATGCCGGCGCCCTCGTGACCGAGGATCGACGGGAATATCCCTTCGCTGTCGAAACCGTCGAGCGTATAGGCGTCGGTATGGCAGATGCCCGTCGCCTTGATCTCGACCAGGACTTCGCCGACCTTCGGCCCCTCCAGATCGACCTCGACGATTTCGAGCGGTTTCTTGGCTTCGAAAGCGACGGCGGCACGTGTCTTCATCGGTAACTCCTCAAATTCTCGAAGGATGCCAAGACGTAAGTCTCAGATCGGCTGCAAACGTTCACTTCTTGCCCATGCACGAGTCTTCATTCTTGGTGTAGGCGTCGTTCTTGTCCTCATGCTTGCCGGGACGGGCACGGCCCCAGGCGTCGTTGGAGCGGGCGCGCAGATAGACGTAGAGATCGTCCATGTAGCAGGCGACGTTCGGGTTATCGCCGAAGGCCGGCATGACGTTCTCCGAAGCGGTCGAGATGTTCTTGCGGCCGGAGGCGACAACGCCGAGAAAATCGCCATAGCTCATCGTCTTGAGCGAATCCCTCAGTGCGGGCGCATAGGTCGAGCCCATGCCGTCGGGGCCATGGCACACGTGACAGTCCGAGTGATAGCGGCGGTATCCGGAATAGGTATACCAGTCGACGGAGTCGCCGTTGACCTTGAAGGTCGGATTCCCGTCCTTATCGAGCCATTCGCCAGTTTCGTTCTGCTTGACGGCGGCCGGATCGCCCGAGCCGTCCGCGACAGCAATTCCCCCGGACGCAACGAAGATCATCAGAGCCATGACAGAGCAGATTTTACGCAAGAGATGTTCCTCGAAGGCATCCGGTGGAGACGAGCCGGCGCGTGGAGGTTGATCCACGCGCCGGAGCGATACTGAACAGAGGCTAGTTGGGCAGCGAGAACACGGTCAGCGTGCCGCCGAGTGCCGTGTAGTTGCTGAGGGCCGCGTAGCCACCGACCGCGCCGAGGCCCGCCGTCGGATCAGTCAGACCCGCTGCCAGACCGATACCGGCCCAGCCGCCGACGCCCGAGAGCACTGCGACATACTGCTTGCCGCCGTTCTCATAGGTGGTGACGTTGCCGATGATGCCGGAGGGAGTCTTGAACTTGTAGAGCTCCTTGCCGGTCTTGGCGTCGACCGCCTTCAAATAGCCTTCGAGCGTGCCGTAGAACACCACGCCGCCGGCGGTTGCGAGCGCACCCGACCAGACCGAGAACTGCTCCTTGTTCGACCACACGATCTTGCCGGTCTTGCCGTCCCAGGCGATGAAGTTACCCATGTTGGTATCGCCCTGCGGCGGATACATCGAGAGCGTCGCACCCACATAGGGCTGGCCCGCGGTGTAGCTTACCTTGAACGGTTCGTAGTCCATGCAGACGTGGTTGGTCGGAACGTAGAACAGCTGCGTGTCCGGCGAGTAGGCTGCCGGCTGTTCGTCCTTGGTGCCGAGCGCGGCCGGGCAGATGCCCTTCACGTTGTGGTCCTCACCCGCCTTGTCGGTCGAAGCTGCGTCGAGCACCTTCGGACGACCATAGGTCGGCGAGTTCTTGTCCATGTCGACGCCGGAGGTCCAGTTCACCTTCGGATCGTACTTCTCGGCGACCAGGAGCTCGCCGGTTGCGCGATCGAGCGTATAGCCGAGGCCGTTACGATCGAAATGCGTCAGCAGCTTGCGGGCCTGGCCGTTGATCGACTGATCCGAGAGGATCATCTCGTTGACGCCGTCATAGTCCCATTCGTCATGGGGCGTCATCTGATAGACCCATTTCGCAACGCCGGTATCCGGGTTACGTGCCCAGATCGTCATCGACCATTTGTTGTCGCCGGGGCGCTGCTTCGGATTCCATGTCGAGGGGTTGCCCGATCCGTAGTAGATCAGGTTCAGCTCGGGGTCGTAGGAAATCCAGCCCCAAGTGGCGCCGCCGCCGATCTTCCACTGATCGCCTTGCCAGGTCTTCAGGCTCGAATCCTTGCCGACCGGCTTGCCGAGTGCGGTGGTGCTGTCGTTGACCAGGATCTGGTCATCAGGGCCTTCGGAATAACCGCGCCAGGCCAGCTTGCCGGTCTTGATGTCGTAGGCGCTCATGTGGGCCTGAACGCCGAACTCGCCGCCGGAGATACCGATCAGCACCTTGTCCTTGACCACCATCGGGGCCGAGGTGCCGGTCTCGCCCTTGCTCGGGTCGCCGTTCTTGGCGGTCCATGCGACCTGACCGGTCTTGGCGTCGAGCGCGACGAGGGTCGTGTCGGCCTGGTGCAGGAAGATCTTGCCGTCGCCGAATGCGAGGCCGCGGTTGACCGTGTCGCAGCACATCACCGGGATGACGTTCGGATCCTGCTTCGGCTCGTACTTCCAGACGATCTTGTTCTCGTTGGAAAGGTCAAGGGCGTAGACCTTGTTCGGGAAAGGCGTATGGACATACATGATGTTGCCGATGATCAGCGGCCCGCCTTCGTGGCCGCGCAGCACGCCGGTCGAGAAGGTCCAGGCGACCTGGAGCTTTCCGACATTTTGTGCGTTGATCTGATTGAGCTTGGAGTAGCGGCTGTTGGCATAGTCGCCGGTCGGCATCACCCAGTCCTTCGGGTTCTGCGACATCTTGTTCAGTTCGTCATTGGCCGACGCGTTCCCGACGGCGAGAGCCGCCGCGGAGCCAAGAAAGGTCGCCAGTAGCACCTTGCGCATAGTCATTTCCTCCGTTGGTCTCGTTTATTGTTTCCGAAGCGTTTGCTTAATCACCGGGCTTCTCGTCCGGCATCTGCTCGTGCAGGGCGGTCACGCGGGGGGGACCAGAAACGATGCCGTGCTGTTTCCTCCTCCTGATGAGAGCTACGGGTCCGCGTGCAGGAGCGGCCCGTTCTTTTTGTTCCTGCCGCAATCCCTAACGACTTCGCCAACGGGAAACTTGCCCAAGAGTGAACCTGCTTTGCTCGACAGCGCACGAACGCAAAGTTTTTGATTTTGCGGTAGCGAATTCAGCGGCTTCAGTGCGATGCGGTGCTCTGTTGAACGCTCAGGTTCCGCTTGACGGCGGTACAACTAAGGCGGAGGATTAACCGTCAAGGGTGGCGATGGAACGTGGCGCTCGTTTCAAAAGACCGCCCAAATTTGAGGTAAACGTCACGCAATCATGGCTGAGGGCTTCAGCAGGCACTGGCCGCGATTCGCATGGGATCTCCTGACAACACCAGTGGCTGGATTAATGTCCGACACAATTCACACGCTCTCGACGAAGGGACTGACGCCCAAGCGGCAGATCCAGAGTTGGGTGGACGGATTGACGAATCTGTGTGGTCATTTCGATGTCGATCCGCTGGAGGCATCCTCGCTCGAAGGGCGCATCGACTACACGACGGTCTCGCGGCTGAAGCTCTGTCAGATCGAAGTCAGCCAGCATCGCATCGCGCACACGTTCGCGCGGGCCAAGGCCAACGAACACCCGTACATCAAGATTCACTTCCAAACCTATGGCGTGTCCTACTTCGAGCAGGAAGGCCGCCATATCGAGCTGAACCCGGGCGACATCATCGCCTATGACGTCTCCTGTCCGCACTTGATCGTCAGTCCCGCCTTCACGCGCCACGACGTGGTGATCGTGCCCAAAGCGCTTTTGCGCGATCGCGGCTTCCCGTCACAGCGCATGCCGGCCTGCAAGCTGTCGGCCAAGACGGGCACCGGGCGGATCGCCCACGATTTCGTCCATGCCACGTTCGACGAGGCGGCGAAGCTGTCGGCCAACACCGCGGTCGGCGTTGCCGATTCGCTGATCGACCTGCTGCTGCTGCCGCTGCGCGAAGCCGACACGATGTTCGATCGGGTCGGGCCCGAGGCGATGTATGTGCGTGCCCAATTTTTCATCCGCGAGCATCTGCGCGATCCCGATCTGTGCATCGACCAGATTTCCGCCGAGCTCGGCTGTTCCAAGCGCTATCTGCACATGCTGTTCTCGGAGCGCGGCACCACGGTGAGCGACTACATCTGGCAGGCGCGCCTGCAGAACTGCCGTCAGGAGCTCGAAGCCCACGGCGGCAAGACCATCACCGACGTCGCATTCTCCTGGGGCTTCTCCAGCTCATCGCATTTCAGCCGCGTATTCCGGAAATATTTCGGCGTGGTGCCGTCATCGATCCACAAGGCGCAGCAGGGTGCCATCGCAGCGGGCGAGACATAGGCCGGCCTGCTTAACTCGACATGGCGACGTAGGGAATGCTGGTCACGAGCGCCGCGACCAGCATTGCGTTGCAGAGCATTCCGCTCCAATGCAACCGGCGTAGTCGGCGCACGGCCTCGGTGTCGCCGGCATCCCTGGCGCTGAGCTCGTCGTCCATCCGTTGCATGAACCAGCCGCGTCCCCGGATCGCGAGGGCCGCGATCAGGCCGATGCCGGTGGCGAAAAGCGGCCGACCTGCGACGAGGAAAGCCACGGTCGCAAGGACGCCGGTCACAGCCATCATTCTGAATTGGATGTTGAACATCCCGCGCAGCAGCTGCGTGACGGGCGGAATGTCCAGCTTCACCAGCAGGAATGCGGGCGAGGCCAGCAGGAAATAGCCCATCGGGAAAAGCAGGATGACCAGGGCTGCGACGGCGACAGCATCGGGTTTCATGCGCTCGGCCTCTTGCGTGCGGAGCGACGGCCGCACCACATCCTCGCTGTCATCGCCCGGCTTGACCGGGCGATCCAGTATTCCAGAGATGGTGTGATTGAGTCTATAGGCCGCGGCGTACTGGATGCCCCGGTCCAGCCGGGGCATGACACTGGTGACGTGGTGGCACGCGCGGCGGCCACCTCACCGCTGAATGATCTTCGTCCAGACATCGCCGAGGATCGCGGGCTCGCGTGGCGGCAGATAGGTCAGGCCAGCCTGCTTGCCGAGTTCGTCAATCCTGCCCTCGGCGGCGAGATCCGCCAGCGCCTTGTCGACGGCCTCGATCAAGTTGGGATCGCTGCCAAGTCCGACATAGCCGCGATTGGCGCCGATCGGATAATAATAGCCGGAGGCGGCGATTGCCGTATCAGGATGCGCGGCGCGATGGGCGTCGTAGCGGGCGAGGTCGATCAGGGTCGCGTCATAGTCGCCACGATTGAGCGCGCCCAGAAGGTCGTCGCGGCCGGGGACGAGATGGGTAATGTTGTCGATCAGCCGCCCCTTGTCGAACGTCATGAGGATGGCATCGCCGAGAGAGCCGCTTTCAATGGCGAGGCGAAGCCCGGCGAGATCGCCGATGTCGGCAATCTTGCGCTCGCGCGCCTTCGGGCCGAGGACGACCGTCATCGGCGAATAGAGGTAAGGTCTGCTCGGCGCCAGCACGCCGAGTGTGACGCGGCGGCGGCGGTCGTCGCGCGTGGCGCCGGCAAAATCCGGCAGCCGCGCCGTTGGCACGCCCGGCTTGACGAGCGAGTCCGTCGTCAGCGCGTAGCCGCCGATCAGGGAGCAGCGCCCGTCGGACAGCAGTGCGTTGGCCTCGAGCTGCGGGCTCGAATCCTCATCCAGTTTGCTCTCGAACCATTGGATTTTGAGCGGCCGTCCCATCCGGTCCGCGATCGCCTGCGCCAGCAGCACGTCGAAGCCTGAGTCCGGCCTGCCCTTGTGATGCGCCGAGAGCGGCGGGAGGTCCTCGTTGAGACAGATGGAAAGGGGATCGGCGGCCCGAGCTGACGTCGAGGCTGCCGTCGCCGGAACTGCGAGGATCGTCAGGAGCGCGAGCGCCGCTAGCCGCTGTCTCATGGCTTCCTCCGGCTCGAAATGAAGGCCCAGAGATTGCCGATGTCATCGTCGCTTAAGATATCGCCCCAGGGCGGCATCTTGTTGTTCTTGCCGTTCTTCACGGTGGTGACGAAGCGCGTCCTGTCGTCAGGGAAGGCGCGCAGGTCCGGGGTGATGGTGCCGGAGTTCATCAGGTTGGGGCCGTGGCAGTGCGAGCATTTTTCGGCATAGGTCGACTTGCCGTGGTCGATCTGCGCCTGCAGCGGATTGCCGTTCGAATCATCCGCGGCACGGACGGTCGCCGCAAGCGCGACCGTCAGCACCGCGACGGTGGCGATCCTCGCCACCGTCCTGTGAGCTGTGTCTCTCAAGATGTCTTGCAACGTGTCTTGCCGCTACTGCTTCACCGCAAAGACCCAGAGCGAGCCGCCGGGCGGCACCTTGGCCAGCCGCTCGTCGCCGGAGAACAGCGAGTAGACGCCGCCATAGCCGCTGGTGACGGCGACGTATTGTACGCCGTCCTGCTGCCAGGTCACCGGCTGCCCCTCGATGCCGGAGCCGGTCTGGAACTGCCAGAGTTTCTTGCCGCTGTCAGCGTCGAAGGCCTCGAACTCGCCGGTCAGCGCGCCGGTGAAGACGACGCCGCCCGCAGTCGACAGCACGCCGGAGAAGCGCGGGATGTCGCTGGCCGCCTCCCACTTCGCCTTGCCGGTCATCGGATCGATCGCCTTCAGATGGCCGCGCGCACCGTCACCCCATTCCCAGGGATCGGTCAGGTCCATGCCGAGATACCATTCACCCTGTTTGAAGGTGACCGGCTCCGATTTGTACCTGCCGCCGAAGGCGAGCGTGTTGGCGTAGGCAAGGCCCGTCTGCGGGTTGAACGACATCGGCTCCCAGTTCTTGCCGCCGAGGATCGACGGATAGACCGTGACCTTCTTGCCGTCACGGGCATCCTTGACGACGTCGGTCTCGATCGGGCGGCCTGTCTTCATGTCGACGCCGGTCGCCCAATTCACCTTCACATATGGATTGGCCGCGAGCAGCTTTCCGTTGGTGCGATCGAGCACGTAGAAGAAGCCGTTGCGGTTGGCATCCATCAGCACCTTGGTCGGCTTGCCCTCGACATTCATGTCGGCGAGGACCATCTCGGCCACCGAGTCATAGTCGAACGGGTTGTTCGGCGAGAACTGGTAGTGCCACTTGATCTTGCCCGTCTTGGGATCCATCGCCAGTACGGAGCAGGTGTAGAGATTGTCGCCGGGGCGCACGGCCGAATTGAACGGGCCGGGGTTGCCGATGCCCCAATAGACCGTGTTCAGCTCGGGATCATAGGACCCCGTGATCCAGGTCGAGCCGCCGCCGAGCTTCCAGGTGTCGCCCTTCCAGGTGTCGCCGCCGGGCTCGTCCGGCGAGGGGATCGAGTGGGTGCGCCAGAGGTGCTTGCCCGTCGCCGGATCCCAGCCGTCGATGAAGCCGCGGGTGCCGAATTCGGCGCCGGAGATGCCGGTGATGACGACACCGTCGGCAACCAGCGGAGCCACCGTCATCGAGTAGCCTTCCTTGATGTCGGCCGCTTTCTGCCGCCACAGCTCCTTGCCGTCCTTGATGTCGAGTGCGATGACGTTGGCATCGAGCGTGGTGCGGAACAGCTTGCCGTCGAACAGCGCCGCGCCGCGATTGATGATGCCGCAGCAGACGATGCGCGGTGTCTCGGCCGGATATTCGATCTTGGATTTCCAGATCTGCTTGCCGGTCTTGGCCTCGACCGCCATGGTCGCGTTGTGCGAGGTGACGTAGATCACGCCCTGGTAGACCAGCGGCTGCGATTCCTCACTGCGATCGTCGTTGAAGGAGTAATTCCAGACCGGGACCAGATTCTTGACGGTGTCCTTGTTGATCTGGTTCAGCGTCGAGAAGCGCTGAAGATTGTAGCCCATCCCGTAATTGAGAACGTTCGACGTATCGGTTGCACCCTTGACCAGTTGATCGGTCGTCTGTGCGCTCGCAACCGAGCATGCGGATATGACGAGGCTCGCGGCCATCGCAAGGCGTTTCATCCGTTCCTCCCAATATGCGCGTCTTTTGACGCTGCGATTGCAACACTCCGCCCGAAAGCAAAACACGTCAATACGAAAGTCGAAACTGCGCTGCTGATATGTTGGATGCCGGACGCTTGTCACCTGACGGGAATCTGACGAACAACTCCGACTTGCGCGCAGACGCTGAGAAAATTCCGCGGTATGGTGCAAGGCCTGCGATCAGCGGGCGCACAGACCGTCCGGTTCCGCCAGTTGTGCAGTGCGCAGATTGCAATTCCGCGCTTGAACCGCGGCCGTCTTGCGGACTTATGTTGTTGCGATCCCGGTGAATCGGGGCATGGCCAGGGAGGTCAAAATGATATCGCGTCGCTCAGTTGCGCTTGCGTTCACGTTTGCCGTGGTGTCGGGTCCGGCCTGGTCGGCATCCGCCAGCGCTGTCAAGACGTTCGACACCGACAATGACGGCACGCTCGATCTGGCCGAGGTGAAGAAGGCTGCAACCGCGCTGTTTGCCAAGCTCGATCCGGACCATGACGGGACGCTCGATGCGCGCGAACTGCGCGGACGGCTGACGGCGAAAGAACTCGCCGCCGCCGACCCCGATCACGACGGCACGCTGACGCTCGATGAATATCTCGCCGTCGTGGAGCAGCGATTCAACGCAGCAAATCCCGACAAGGACGGCACGCTCGACGCCAAGGAGCTGAATTCGCCAGCGGGTCGCGCCTTGCTGCGATTGTTGCGCTGAGATCGTCAGCGCTTGACTGGGAGCGAAGGCGGTTTGTCCGAGAGCGAAATTTGCGCGTGTTATTCGATACTTCGCCGTGTTCGCGGTCCGATTCCAGACTTGCGCTGTGCCTGAGGCAGCCCTAGGTTTTGCCCGGCGCGATGTCGCGCTCAATACTTGGCTCAATACCTGGGGAGACCCCGAATGGCCTGGAAAGCTCCGAAGATCGTGGAAGTGCCGGTCGGCATGGAAATCAATATGTACGCCTGCGCAGTGCGCAAGTAAGACCGACGATCTGCCACGGCTTCGATGGCAGATGCCGCCGAAGCCGTGGTAGTGTTCGGCATGCGCTTGGGGGCTTCCACATTCCGGACTGCAGTTGCGTGCATCGTCGCGTTCGCGCCAGCAGGTGTGAGCGCCGAAGAGGGCTTTGATACCGAGCACATCTTCGGCTTCATGATCGGCAGCGATGTCGGCAATCAGGGCGAGCGCGAATTCCAGACCCAGACGACGGGACGCTTCGGCAAGGGCGCTGGCACCTATCGCGCCCTCGAGCACGAGGTCGAGCTTGAGGTCGTGCCGCTGCCGAATTTTCGCGTCGAGGTCGGCGGCACCGTGACGCTGCATGACATCACCGGCGTCCCTGACATCGATGACCGCCGCCAGTTCAATTTCCAGGGCCTCTCGCTCGATTTGCGTTATCGCCTGCTCGGCCGCGAGAACGCCCCCTTCGGGATGACCATCGCCGCCGAGACACATGGCGATCGCATCGACGAGGTCAGCGGCGCGAAGGGGCGGATGTACGGCACCAATTTCACGCTCGCCTTCGATCGCGAGCTGATTCCGAACTTCGTGATCGGCGCGCTCAATCTGATCTACCAGCCGGAATGGGCGCGGTTCGAGGTGTCAGGCCAGTCGGAGAGGAGCTCGATCATCGGCGCCGCATTCGCCGGCATGGTGCGTGTGCGGCCGGATGTCCTGCTCGGAGGAGAGCTGCGCTACTTCCGCCAATACGAAGGCATTGGCCTTGGCGAGTTCGCAGGCCAGGCCCTGTTCGTCGGACCGACGGCCTATGTCCAGCTCTCCGAGCAATCGCGGCTGACCCTGAGCTGGAGCATGCAGGCCTGGGGCCGCCCGGCGGGATCAAGTGCCAATCTCGACCTCGTCAATTTCGAGCGCCACCAGGCGCGGGTCGTGTTCGGGATCAACTTCTAGCAGGAGAGGTTCCCCGCTTGTCCTCACGCGCGTTTGAAACTTGCAGCTACGGGAAACGTAGCCCTTTGTGCTAGTCTCAATCGCTCCCGCGCGAGGATCCCGGCATGAATCCGATCGACCTGGTGGTGACTGTGTGTGTGGTGCTCTCGCCTGCGACCTGCGAGGAGCAGCATCTGGTCTTCAATTTTGGCGGCTCGCCGGCGCAATGCTCCATGGCCGCGCCGCCCTATATCGCGCAATGGATCGGTGATCACCCGAAATGGCAGGCGGTGCGCTGGCGCTGCGAATTTCCGCATACGCATGACAAGGCGTGACGCGCGAACGTTACTTGGTGCAATCCTTCAAATCCTTGTCGGAGATCGAGAACACTGCGTCGGCTTTGATCTCGATGTCGCGGACGATGCATTGCCGTGAATTGGGATAGCTCACCTTGGCGTCGTAGCGGCCGGGCTCGACGCCGGTGATGCGCAGCCGTTCGTCGTGGTCGACCTCCTTGTCCTTGTCGTTCAGGCACTGGTTCGGGCCCCAGTCGGTCTTGCCTGATGGCGCGAGCTGGAAGCCGGAGATCGTTTCGCTGGTCAAATTCCAGAGCCGGATGCCCTTACTCTTGGTCTGCGCGAGCGTGGCGCCCGTCATCGCAATCAACAGGATGCCGATCGCAATCAGCTGGCGGCGCATGGTGACCTCCCACGACAATCTCGTTGAACTTAGTTGATCACGAGTTCTCATTTCGTTTCAAGCTCCGACGCCGCAAGCTCCGCCCTGATCTCCGCCCTGATCCTGGCGAGCTCAACTTCGTTCCGTTTCGCGCGCGGAATCGCGATCGGCAGCTCCTGCACGATGCGTGCGGGGCGGGGCGACAGGAAGAACAGGCGGTCGCCGAGACGGATGGCATCTTCGAGGCTGTGGGTGACCAGCAGCGTCATCACGGGACGGCTCGCCACCAGCGTCGCGATCTCGTCGCGCAGGCGGCCGGCGAGGGCGTCGTCGAGCGAGGCGAGCGGTTCGTCGAGCACCAGCAGATCGGGCTCGACTGCGAAGGCACGGGCGAGCGCGACGCGGCGGGCAAGGCCCAGCGACAATTCGCCTGGAAAGTGACTGCGATGCGCTTCCAGCTCGAGGATCCTGAACAGCTCCGACAGCTTGCCGTCGGTGACGCCGGGCGCTGCCAGCCGCACATTCTGCTCGACCGAGCGCCACGGCAATAGCCGCGGTTCCTGGAACACCATGCCGATCCGTGCCTCCGGCGGGCGGGCGACATGGCCGTCGAAGTCGCGGTCGAGCCCGAGGATGATGCGCAGCATCGTGCTCTTGCCGCAGCCTGAGGGGCCGACGAGCACGCCGACCTCGCCGGACTGAATCGCGAATTTGATCGGCGAGAGCACCTCGTGCGGTCCACCCGCAGCGCTCCGATAGGTCTTGCCTGTGATGTCGACCTCAAGCCGCACGGGGCCGCCACCGCGTTGCGCGGGCCTCGAACGGCTGCACCAGCGCCGTCTCGATCACGAGCACGACCGCGGCGAAGGTCAGGGAATAGGCGAGCAGGCGCGGCGTGTCGAACAGCTGGAAGGCGACGCCGATCTCGAAGCCGACACCGTTCGGCCGTCCCAACAGCTCGGCGACCAGCACGATCTTCCAGACCAGCGACAGGCCGGAGCGGGCGGAGGCCGCGATATAGGGGGCAAGCTGCGGCAGTACGACATGACGGAAGGCGCGCCAGCGCGGCATCGCAAAGACGCTCGCCATCTCGTCGAGCGAACGGTCGAGTGCGCGCGTACCTTCGCGCAAGGTGACCACCGCGGTCGGCAGCTTGTTGATGGCAATCGCTGTGATGGCCGCGGCCTCTGTGAGCCCGGCCCAGATATAGGCCAGCACGATCACCACCAGCGCCGGCAGGTTGAGCAGCAGGATCAGCCAGGGATCGCCGAGGCGGTCCGCGAGCGTCACCCGTCCCATCAGATAGCCGATGGCACTGCCGACCGACATCGCGAGCGCGAAGGCGAGCGCAACGCGCGCAAGCGTGGCACCGAGATGCAGGAGCAGCGCGCCTGACGCCGCTTCCGCGATGATGACGTGGAGTACGACAGGCGGGGAGGGCAGTTTTGCGCCGCCGACGAACAGCGCGGCTGTCCACCAGATCGCAAGCAGCAGGGCAATCGACAGAATGCGCAGCACCTCAGTCTCCGGGGACGGCATGGTAGAACGTGCCGGGATCGAGCTCGGCCGCCGGCCCGACCAGGTCACGGCCGCCGATCTCGGCCAGCACGCGATAGAGCACGCGCGCATCCGCCTCCTCGTCACTGATGCTCCGGCGCGGAATGCCGTCGCGATAGCGGTCGCGATACGTTTTCAGCATGGCCAGATCGCTCGCGCCGGTGAGGGGGGCGATCTCGTCCCAGGCCGCATCGGAGGTGACCAGAAGCTGCTTGGCCTTGCGGGTCATGGCGAGGAAGCGCGCCACCGCGTCGCGATGGCTGGCGGCCCAGCCCTCATCGAACACATAGCCGACGGCAGAGACCGCGCCCTTGGCGCCGAGGTTCGGCAAGATGTCCTCGATGCCGGCGAGGCGCCGAAAACCTTTTGCCTCGAGCTGGGCGCAGAAATTCCAGAAATTCAGGCTCGCATCCATCTCGCCGTCGAGCGCCTTGGCGGCGATCAGGGGCGGCGCGCCATAGACGATCGTGGCTTCCGACTTGAGGTCGATGCCGTCCTGCTTCATCCGCGCCTGCAGCAACAGCCAGCTCTTGTCGATCGGGCCGCCGCCGACGCCGAGTTTGCGCCCCCTAAGCTCGGCCAGCGTCTTGATCGGCGAGGATGCGGGCACCATCACCGCGCCGAGCGCGCTGGAATAGGGATAGAAGGTCAGCTTGGCGCCGAGCGCACGCTCGCGCGACACCCACAGCCAATCCGAGAGCATGATGTCGGCATTGCCGGCACGCATCGCAATCTTGCCGGCCTCGGGACTCGCAAGCTCGGTAACCTCCAGCGACAGATCGGCCTCCTTGTCGAGCCCGGCCGCGCGGATCGTCGCCAGTTCCCAGGAGAACGTTCCGGTCTTCTGCACCGCAAGGCGGATGACATCAGCGGCGTGGGCCGCCGTGCCCAGCGCCAGCATCATCGCCAGCACTATTGTTCGTGCCAGAACTCTCATCACCTTGTGAGCCATTTCCTCGGATAGAGTGCTTCTCAGGACAATAGGCATAGCATAGCTTCCATCGCAACCAGCCGGGAGGATGCTCATGAGCTTTGCGGGACAGATACGACCTGTTGTCGCCGCTGTGGTTGTGCTCGCTGCGACCGTGTATGCGGCCAGGGCCGAGGAGGCCAATGATTATCCGACATCGGCGCGCGCGGAATATGTCTATGGCTGCATGAAGGCCAATGGCGAGACGCGGCAGGCGATCGAGCAGTGCTCCTGCTCGATCGACGTGGTCGCCTCGATCGTCCCCTATGAACGCTATGTCACTGCAGAGACCGCGCTCAGCATGTCCCAGGTTCGCGGCAATCTCGGTACCCAGTTCCGGACCTCCGAGCAGGCGAATGCGGCCGTGAATGATTTGCGCAGGGCGCAGGCCGAGGCCGAGGTGAGGTGTTTTTGACGGCTAGCCTTGCCAACTGCATTCGTCATGCCCGGGCCTGTCCCGGGCATCCACGTTCTTGGGTTAAAGCTCGTGGATGGCCCGGACAAGCCCGGCCACGACGGCTGACAGCGTCACGTTCCGGATTTCTCCACGTCCCACTCATTCCGGAACACGTGTCCGTCAGTGTCCTTGGCCTCCGCGCGGAATCGCTTGGCGCCGTTGGAGACATAGGTGAAGCGCAGATTGGGATCTTCCGAGATCGAGATGCCGCCTTCCATCGACAGCACCGGGCTGCCGTCCTGCGTTAGCTTCAGCTGGTTGATGAAGAAAGCGGGGATATAGAGCTGGGTGACCTGATCCATCTGCAGGCCGGAATTGTTGGGATGGCCGATCATGATCTGGGCCTCACGGATGCGGCTCGCAGGCAGGTCCTCGCGCGCGAATTGCCGGTAGCGCATCTGGCCGAGGTGGTTCTGGGCTTCCTCCGCGTTTTTCCCCGCCGGCGCCGAGCAGCCGCCTGAGGCCTTCACATAGGTCTTGGAGACGTAGAGCTGGCCGTCGCTGAGTTCGGCGACCGCATGCACATCGGTGTAGTTGTTGACGCGCACGCGCGTGGAGATTTCGCTGACATTCGCATCTGCGCCAAGCTCAAACTTCGCGGCCATCGGCGCCGGGTTGCGGTCGATCACCAGCGTGATCGAGCGGATGCGCCTGACGTCAGCGGGCGACAGCTTGCTGCGCAAAGTCACCGGCACGATCGCCGCATCCTCGGCGCGATAGGGCATCTCGATGGCGATGATTTCGGCGCCGTCGTTGATCGGACGGTTGTTGAAGATATCCTGCACCAGGCCGGGCCAGGGATCGTAAGCCTCGTCGGCGCTCACAGGCAGCGCAAAGGCGATGCCGAGCAGCGCGGCGATCAGCGGCAGGCGGCGTATGCATCCCATCACGATCAAGGTCCTATGCGGACGAGGCGAGTAACAGGGCGAAGGTAGCGCGCCCACTACTCCCATTCAATTTCAGAAAATGCTGCGGTTGCGTTGCGGGCATTGTAATCGTCGAACAGTTCCCAATGCGACCGCTCCGTCGCGGCGGCCTTCTCGGCCGCGGTCCGGATCGGCTCGCCCTTCTTGTTCGAGGTACGGACGTCCGACAGCAGCGTGGTGAGATAACGCCGTTCGTCCGACAGTGCGGCAGGCCAATCGCTCACAGGGCCGTGACCGGGAATGACGCGGACCGCCGAAATGGCCTCCAACTGCTTCAGCAAGGCGAGCCAGCCACGAATGCTGCCGTCCATCACCGGAATATGGTGCAAAAAGACCAGATCGCCCGCAAACAGCGTCTGGGTCGTCTCATCGAAAACGGTCAGATCGTTGTCGCTGTGCGCGGCTGGCCACGCCCGCAAGGTTATCAGGCGCGATCCGAGATCGAGCGTCATCGTGTCCTTCACCAGCACGGTCGGCGGCACGATCTTCACGGGATCGATCAGCTCCCCGCCCATGATGCGCCTGAAATTGTCGAGATAATAGGGGCCGCGCGTCGCCAGCGCCTGCGGCAGCTTGCTGTGGCCGACGAAGCTGGTTCCGTCGGCGAGGAAGGCGGCATTGCCGAACACATGGTCTGGATGGCCGTGGGTGTTGATGACATAGCGGATCGGCTTCCTGGTGTGCGCCCGTACCGCCGCCAGCAGCGCCTCGCCTTCGCGCAGGCTGCCGCCGGTGTCGATCACGGCCACTGCGTCCTCGCCGACAATGAAGCCGACATTGGCGATATCGCCTTCGTTCTCGCGGGTCATCACGGCGATGGTCCCGGAGTGCACGAAGATTCCGACCGCGACTTCGCTTACAGGCAATTCGGCTGCCCCAGTGCGTGCTAGCGTCGCGAGTCCAAGCAGAGATAGGGCTGCGATCTTTGAAACGAGCTGTGACACTTTTCCGCCTCAGTTCAGGACCTGGCCTCACTGCAGTGCAACACAACGAGCCAACACCAGGTTTGGCAAACAAAAGAGGGTGCGTCCTGCCTTGCATGGATAGCATTCGAAGGAAATGAGGAGGAAGCGCGATGGAGGCCGGACGACATCGTCGCTGGTTGGTTTCACTGTGCGTGATGGCGGCTTCTTGTGCGATCGGCGGCGCGGCCCGCGCGCAGACGAGTGACGGCGGCGACCTCTCGTTCGAGCTGGTCGATCCCAAGGTGCTGCGGGTATGTGCCGACCCGCGCAACATGCCGTTCTCCAACGAGAAGGGCGAGGGCATTGAGAACAAGCTCGCCGAGCTGTTCGCCGACAAGCTCGGCAAGAAGCTCGACTACGTGTTCTTTCCGCAAGCAACAGGCTTCGTGCGCATGACGCTGGGTGCGCATCGTTGCGACGTCATCATGGGCTTCCCGCAGGGCGACGACATCGTGCAGGGCACCAATCCCTATTACCGCACCACCTATGCGCTGGTTGCGAAAGAGGGCAGCGGGCTCGAGAATGTCGACACGCTCGAAGATCCCAAGTTGAAGGGCAAGCATGTCGGTATCATCGCCGGCACGCCGCCGGCGACCAACATGGCGATTGCCGGGCTGATGAGCGACGCCAAGCCCTATCCGTTGATGATCGACACACGCTACACCAATTCGGCGCAGGCCATGATCGACGATCTCACCTCGGGGAAGATCGATGCCGGTGTGCTGTGGGGGCCGATGGCGGGGTACTACGCCAAGAAGGCCGGCTCGCTGCACGTGACGCCGCTGGTGAAGGAAAGCTCAGGGCCAAAACTGGTCTATCGCATCGGCATGGGCGTGCGCGCCGCGGATCAGAACTGGAAGCGGCAGCTCAACAAGCTGATCCAGGAAAACCAGGGCGAGATCAACAAGATCCTGCTCGACTTCGGTGTGCCTCTGCTCGACGAGAATGACAGGCCGCTCGGCGTGGAGGCGGCCAAGAAGACGCCATGAGATGGCCCCTGGCCGCTGCGCTCGTCGCCGCTGCGCTGGTGGCGCAAGTGCTGGCGCAGCAGGCGTTGGCGCAGCAAGTGTCGGCGCAGCAAGGTCAGGCCCGGCAGCAGGAGCCGTTCGAGCCGGAGGGCTATCGCACCGACAATTACCGCGCGCCGGTGCCGGCGACGCTGGAAGGCGCGAGCGTGCTGACGACGGCCGACGCCGAGGCAATCTGGCGGGCGAAGAGCGGTGCTTTCGTCGATGTGCTGCCGCGTGCACCGAAGCCGAAGAACCTCCCCGCGGGCACGGTCTGGCGCGATACGCCGCGGAAAAATATCCCGGGCAGCATCTGGCTACCCGACACCGGCTACGGCGCGCTGCCGCCGGCGATGGACGATTATTTCCAGCGTGGCCTTGCGCAGGCCTCGCATGACGACAAGGCCGCGCTGCTGGTGATCTATTGCCTCGCCGATTGCTGGATGTCCTGGAACGCCGCCAAGCGCGCGCTGGCTTACGGCTATGCCAACGTTGCCTGGTACCCTGACGGCACCGACGGCTGGGAGCACGCGAAGCTGCCAACGCAGGAGGCGCAGCCGGAGCCGCGGCCAGAGCAGTAGGCCCGGCTGTCTCCCCGTCATTGCGAGCGCAGCGAAGCAATCCAGAATCTTTCCGCGGCGGGGACTCTGGATTGCTTCGCGCAGCCTGTCATCGGGCCGCGCTTCGCGCGGACCCGTTGGCTCGCAATGACGGTGTGGGAATCGCCCTACTGCTTCTGCAACTTCGTCAGCGTGCTCGCCCCGTCGGCGTCGGTCGCGGTGTACGTCACCCTGTCGCCGGCATGGACGGCATCCAGCATCGCGGCATCCTTGGCCTTGTACTGTTGAAGCGCCCCGGCGCCGCCGGCACTGCCGCCGACCGTGCCCTTCTGCATCTCCTGGATCGAGATCGTATTGTTGAGCCTGTTGATGCTGGTGACCATTCCGGTCTTGTCGTCAGCAAAGGCGCTTGTTGCGAGCACGGTGATGGCCGCAGCGCCTGCGAAAATGAATTTTGCTGTTCCCATCGAGGCCTCCCGGCGTTTAGATTCACGGGACAAGCCATCCTAGATGGATTTGGTTCCGGCAGATAGCGCGGCAAACATTAACGATCGCACTGATATCGCGGGAACTTTTATGAAAGCCGTCAGCAGGCCTGACGCTATTCCATTTCCTGCTGGATCACCCGGCCGAGCGCGAACAGGCGCTGGTCGATCGCAGTCGGAACCTCGCAGACGAAGCGCACCACCTTGCGGCGGTCCTCGAAAATGCGGGTCTCCCAGATCAGCTGGTTGCTCATGGCGTCAACCTTGGCGTCGTCGCGGGGCGTTGCGTCCTGGAGGGCCTGGAGCTGGATGGTCTCCTCGCGGATCTTGTCGGCGGCCTCGCGCTGCTTGCGGCTGACGCGTTCAAGCCCGCTCATGACCTGGGATCGCTGGGCGTTGAGCGTGTCGAACAAGCCGGCGAACAGCAGCTTTGCGTTCGCGGTCTTGTCGGCGGAGCCGGCCAGGAACTCCTTCACCGACTTCTCGGCCTCCTCCAGCGGCGTCTTGCGCGCCGCGAGCTTGGCGACCAGCGCGCTGATCTTGCTGTCGTCCTTCCACTTGCTCTCGGCGTCACCGAGCTCGGGACCGGCCCAGACCGCGGCCAGCGAAATCTCCGGAACCTTGGCCTGCGCACATGGCCAGTTGGGATAGCGCGGATCGGCGGCGCGCGCCGCCGTGGAGACAGCGAACGCAAGCACCGCCAAGGCAAGGGCTCGAACCATCATCCTTCGCCTCCCGCAGGTCCGCGCCGGGCCAGCCCGCGCGAGGGATCATAGGCGAAAATCGCGCCGATCATGAAGACGATTGTGCAAGCTCCGACCACGGCGAGCGAGATCCAGTTGATCTGCCCATACAGCGCGAAGCGGATCAGCTCCACCGCATGGGTGAACGGGTTGGCCTGGCAGATATAGTAAAGATAGGGGCTGCCCTCCTGCACCCGCCAGAGCGGGTACAGCGCGGATGACGCAAAGAACATCGGGAAGATGACGAAGTTCATCACGCCGGCAAAGTTCTCGAGCTGCTTGATGCCGGAAGAGATCAACATGCCGAGCGAGCCCAGCATCAGCCCTGACAGGATCAGCGCCGGCAGCACGGTGAGGTAACCGATCGGAGGCGGGGTGATATCCCAGAACCAGGCGATGATCAGGAACGCATAGACCTGGAGCAGCGACACCGCCGTGCCCGCGAGCAGCTTGCAGAACAACAGGAAGCCGCGCGGCAACGGGCTCACCAGCAGCGTGCGCATATTGCCCATCTCGCGGTCATAGACCATCGAGAGCGAGGACTGCATGCCGTTGAACAGCTGGATCATCGCCATCAGCCCGGGCGCGATGAAGACCTCGTAGAGGATGTAGGTCTCATAGGGCGGGATGATGGAGATGCCGAGCACCTGGCGGAAGCCGGCAGCGAAGATGAACAGCCATACCAGCGGCCGCACCAAGGCCGAGACGAAGCGCTCGCGCTGATGCAGGAAGCGCAGGCCCTCGCGCCAGACAATGCCGGTCAGACAGGTCATGTACTCCTGTAACGAGAAGCCGCGCGGCGCCTCGCGCGTGGTGATGCTGCTCATGCGCCGCCTCCCGGCATCATCTGCGCGCCGGTCAGGCGCATGAAGGCGGTGTTGACGTCCTGTGCGCCGGCCTCGGTGATGACACGGCCCATCGGTCCTTGCGCCAGCACCTTGCCCTGGTGCAGCACCACGAGGTCGTCACCGGGCATGATCTCGTCGAACAGATGCGTGGCCCAGAGCACGCCGATGCCTTGCTCGCTCACGAGCTGACGGACATGGCTGATGATGTCGGCCCGCGCCTTGACATCTAGCCCGACGGTCGGCTCGTCCAGCAGCAGCAGTCGCGGTCGGTGCAGCAGCGCGCGGGCGATCTCCAGCCGCCGCATCTGGCCGCCGGAGAGATCGCGCACCTTGCTGCCGGCACGCTCGCTGAGGCCAATGCGCGCGAGCAGCTCGGCGCTGCGCGCCGCCGCCTCGCGCCTGATGATGCCGTGGAGCGCCGCGTGATAGAGCAGGTTTTGCGTCAGCGAGAGGTCGAGATCGAGCGTGCGCGGCTGGAACACGACGCCGAGCAGGCGCAGCGCCTCGCCGGGGCTCTTGCTGATGTCGTGGCCGAAGATGCCGATGCGGCCGGTCTGAATGCCGAACAGCCGCGTGATCAGCGAGAACAGCGTGCTCTTGCCGGCGCCGTTGAGCCCGAGCAGGGCGGTGAAGCTTGCGGGCTGTACGTCGAAGGAGACGTCCGTCAGCGCCCGGCGCTGGCCGTAGGAATGGCCGACACCGTCGATCGACAGCGCCGGTACCGCGGCGGGATCGGGCCGTGGCGTCTGGCGCGGTTCGGAAACAGGAGCGGGGCTGGTCATGGTGCGATCCCTGGCGCGATCGTGATGCCCCAGGGCAGTTCGCCCACCTGAATGGTCTTGATCACCTTTTGCGCGGCGACGTCGATGACGGAGACGTCGTTGGAGACGCCATTGGTGGTGAGCAAATATTTCTCGTCCGGCGTGAAGGCCATGTGCCAGACGCGCTGGCCGACCAGCAGATATTTTGCGACTTTGCGCGTGGCGGTGTCGACTACGGCGATGCGGTTCGCGGGGCCGAGCGCGACAAAGGCGGTCTTGTCGTCCTTGGTCATGCCGATGCCAACAGGCTGGATCGCTTCCTTCCGCAGGCCCGGAATCTCGAATGTGACCTTGCCGATCACCTCGTGCTTCCCGGGATCGACGATCGAGACGGTACCACCGATCTCGGAGGACACCCATAATTCGGAAGCATCGCGCTTGTAACAGGCAAAGCGGGGCCGCGCATCCACCAGCACGTTGGCGACGATCTGGCGCGAGGCCGTATCGATGAAATGCGCCATGTTGGTCGTCTCGGATGTGTTGATCAGGGTCTTGCCATCAGGGCTGATGGTCATGCCCTCGGGCTCGACGCCGACCTGAATATCGCCGAGGCGGGCGCGCTTCTCGAGGTCGATCACGGTCACCGTGTTGTCGTTCTCGTTGGCGACATAGAGCGTCCTGCCGGCGGCATCCTGGGTGAACAATTCAGGGTCGGGGCCGGAGGGCAGCGTGTCCACCACGGCTTGCGTCCTGGCGTCGATCAGCTGGATAGTGTCGTCGTCGCCGACCGCGACCATCACGAACTTGCCGTCGCGCGTGAACTCGATGCCGCGGGGCCGCTGGCCGACCTTGACGGTCTTTGTGACGGTCCAGCTGTCGGTGTCGATGACAGACACCGTGTTGCTTTTCTCGTTCGAGACATAGGCGATGAAGGCGTGCGCGGGCGCTGCGACAAGCACCAGTCCGGACAGCAATCCCGCACGCAACATCCGCATCCTCATTTCAGCTTGCATTTGCTCTCCGGGCGATCGTAGCCGAGCGTGTCGAGCTCGGAGACCTGGTGCAGAAACCCTTCCTGCGGCGACACCGACACCACCATGCGGCCGTCGACCAGCAGGATCGGCTGCCGCAGCTGCAGATTCCAGTCGCGCAGCGTCAGCCTTGTGCCCTTGAACGCGGCGACCTCGAAATTCGGTCCCTTGATGAAGTCGGTGACTTTCTTGACGTCGGCGGAATTGGTCCGCGAGGTGGCTTCGCCAATCATGCGCACCGCGGTCCAGGCCTGCATGTCGAGCGCGGTCATGCGGCGCGCGTTCAGCTTCATGAAGCGGTTCTGCATCTGCGTCGCGCCCCATTGGTCCTGCGCCGCATCCCAGCTGCGCGGCACGAGGCCGGCCGAGCCGGCGACGGGGCGGGGATCCCAGGTGCGATAGGGCAGATAGGCGGCGAACACCTCGCTTTCATCCGCAGCGACAAGCACGTCATAGGCAGGTGCCTGTTGCGTGAACACCGGCATCTGCCGCTGGATCAGCGTGACGCCGCTATCCGTGCGGCGCGCGCCGCCGGTGTCTTCAAATGTGCGCTCCTGCACGATCTTGGCGCCGAACCGTGCAGCCGCACGCCGCAGCGCATCGGCATAGAGCTTGTCCTCGTCATGCGAGCCGACCACCAGCAGCCAGCGCGACCATTTCTTCCACACCAGGTACTGGCCAAGTGCATCCGCCAGCATCGACCGCGTCGGCGCGGTGTGGATCACATTGGCGCGGCAATCGGCCTCGCGCAGCCGCTCGTCGATGGCGCTGGCGTTGAACAGCAGCGTGCCGCGATCGCGCAAGGCATCGGCCACTTTCAGCAGCGCATCGGCCGGCAGGGCGGCGACAATGAAACCGTTGTGCTCGGCGAGCGCAGTCGCAGCCTGGACCGGATCTTCGCCCTCCCTGATGCGGTGCTCCTCCAGCGTGAAGCGCTGGCCGAGGAATTTTCCTGTCGTGTTGTTGTCCTCGATCGCGAGCTTGGCGCCGGCGACGCCGTCATTCTCGGCCGGCTGCTCGACCAGCGAGAGCGTCGACCTGGTGCCGGCTAAACCGAGATAGCCGACGCCGATCGTCACAGAGTCGGCCGCGAGCGCCTGCGCCGCTGCCAGACACAGGCCGATCGGGCCGAGCAACCATCGGATCATGCTTCCTCCGCAACCTCCTCCCCGGCTTGACCGCCGATGGAGAATTGTTTCTGTTCAAGCATGACCGATTTGGCCGGGCTTGCAACCCCGCATTTGGTCGTCGCGACACGAGGATCGGAATCACGATCATGCGAGCGCTGATATGTTTCGCAGCTTTGCTGCTGATGGGATCGCAGGCAGCCGCCGAGCCGCCAAAGCTTGCCGTGTTCGATTTCGAGCTGATCGACACCAGCCTGCCCGGCGAGTTCTACGGCTCCAAGCCGGAAGAGGCGCGGCTCGATCGTATCAGCGAGCAACTCCGCAAGGAGCTGGCGGATTCAGGCAAGTTCCAGGTGCTCGATATCGCGCCGGTCAGGGATGCGGCCCGTCACAGCAATCTGCAGGCCTGCGGCGGCTGCGACCTCAAGCTTGCCGGACAGCTGGGCGCAGACCTCGAGATCACAGGCATGGTGCAGAAGGTCTCGAACCTGATCATCAATCTCAACATTTACCTGCGTGACGTGAAGACCGGCAACATGATCACGGCTGCCAGCGCCGACATGCGCGGCAACACCGATGAATCCTGGACGCGCACGATGAGCTATCTGATCCGCAACCGCCTGTTGGCGCCGAACTACGGCAAGCCCTAGTAGGATATTCTCAGCGAGTGGGGGATCGTAGGGTGGGCAAAGGCGCACTTGCGCCGTGCCCACGATCGGTCGATGGTTCGGGACAAATCGTGGGCATGCTTCCGCCTTCACTCTCCGAGCTACGGCGGACAAGTCGCTTTGCCCACCCTACGATGCTGCGGTTGCGGAGATATACCCCTCATCACAAGGGGGAGAAGAAAAGACCTCACCCCTTCAGCCGCTCCGCATGCCAATGCAGATGCTCGCTCATGAAGGTCGAGATGAAATAGTAGCTGTGGTCGTAGCCCGGCTGCCGCCGCAGCGTCAGCGGGATGTTGGCCTTGGTGCAAGCCGCCTGCAGCAGCTCGGGCTTGAGCTGCTCCTTCAGGAAATTGTCGGCCTCGCCGACATCGACAAGGAAGCCGGAAAACTTTGCGCCGTCCTCGATCAGCGCCACGGTGTCATGGCTGCGCCAGGCCTCCTTGTTCGGACCGAGATAGAAGGTCAGCGCCTTGATGCCCCACGGCACCTGTGATGGCGCCACGATCGGGGCGAAGGCGCTTGTCGCGCGGTAGCGGTGCGGGTTGCGCAGCGCCACGGTCAGCGCGCCGTGGCCGCCCATGGAATGGCCCATGATCGACTGCCGCTTGGCATCGACCGGAAAATGTCCCGCCACGAGCTTCGGCAATTCGTCGGTGACATAGCTCCACATGCGATAATGGCGCGCGAACGGTGCCTCCGTCGCATCGACATAGAAGCCGGCGCCCAGGCCGAAATCATAGGCATTGTTCGGATCACCAGGCACGTCGGGGCCGCGCGGCGAGGTGTCGGGGGCGACGAAGATCAGGCCGAGCTCGGCGCAGGCTTTGCGGAATTCGCCTTTCTCGGTGACGTTGGCATGGGTGCAGGTGAGGCCGGAGAGATACCAGACCACGGGCAGCTTGGCGCCTTCCGCATGCGGGGGAACATAGACCGAGAACACCATGTCGGTTCCGGTCGCCGAACTTGCATGGCGATATACGCCCTGCACGCCGCCATGGGACCTGTTGGTCGAGACAGTCTGGATCGTCATGCCTGATAGCTCCGTGGCATCTCGCCACATCGAGAATGCAATGCGTGTGTGACCAAAGTTTGTGGCGCGCGTTCAGGCGACGCCGCTGTCGATCGCCAGCCGTACCAGCTCGACCGAGGTCTTCACCCCCAGCTTCTGCCGCATGATCGAGGAGGTGTTGGCGACCGTCTTGTAGGACGATTGCACCAGCCAGGCGATTTCCGACAGGCTTTTTCCGGCGCTGAGCAGCCGCAAGATCTCCATCTCGCGCGCGTTCAGCTTCGACAGCGGGCTCTGCGCCAGTGCGGGCCCCGCGAAGGCGATGCTGCGCGCGATCGCACTCGGCAAGTAAGTTCCGCCAGCGCCGACGGCGCGGATGGCCTCGACGAGATCATCAGGATCGCCGGTCTTGGAGACGTAGCCCCTGGCGCCGCATTCGATCGCGCGCGCGGCGAAGGCGGGGTCGTCGTTCATGCTGAACATGATGATGCGGGCCTCCGGCGCGTGCCCGAGGATGCGGCGCGCCAGCTCGAAGCCGGAGACAGTCGGCAAATTGATGTCGATGATGCAGAGGTCGGGGCGCTCGACGATGAAGACGCTCTCGCCATCCTCGGCGTCGGCGGCCTCCAGGATCTCGACCTCGCCTTCGTCGGCCAGCACGGCGCGGCAGCCGGAGGCGACAATGGGATGATCGTCGACGATCAGAATGCGCATAGGCGTTCCCCGCGACAGCGCCGGACGCTTTAGTTTCGCGATTTCGCGTGAGTTTCGCGATTCCGCGCCGCATGATGCCGAACCAGAAAGCTTGTCGGCCCATGCAACCCCGCCGGGATTGCTGTACGTTTCCGATTAGATATCGGGCGCTTCGCCCCTGTCAACGTTGTTGGGCAGGCGCGAGCGATCCGCAGCGGGTACGGGCGAAAGCAATGTGGCAAAATCTTTCCTTGCGTGGGCGCATCAACCTTCTGCTGGCGCTGCTGCTTGCCCTCGGGCTCGCGGTCAACATCGCCCGCCAGGTCGCGGAAGCGGGGCCGCGCGTGCAGGCCGAGGACCAGAGCGTGATCCGGCTGGCGCGCGAATTCATCGAGATGATCGTTGCCGATCTCAACGAGGCGCCGGATCCCGATGCGAGGCTGAACCAGATCGCGCACGATCTGAACCGTCTGCGTCACGTCAGCATCGCGCTTCGCGATGCCGGCGGTAACCCGCTGACACCACCGCGGTCCGATGCGGATGACGATCCATCGGGGCCGCCGGCCTGGTTCGTCAGCCTGGTTCATCCCGAGCAAACCGCCGTCAGCGTGCCTGTTACGGTTCATGGCAAGCCCGGCTCGCTGGTGATCACCTCGCATCCCAATGACGAGATCGCCGAGATCTGGGATGCCATCGTCACCCAGCTCGAGGTCGGCTCGGTGATCGCGCTGGTGCTGTTCCTGGTGATGATGACAGTTGTCGGCCGGGCGCTTGCGCCGCTGCAGTCCCTGGCGCAGACCATGGGCGAGCTCGAGGGCGGCGACTACGGTGCACGCGTTGCACCCGGTGGCGCGCCTGAGTTGGCTGCGATCTGCACCAGGCTTAATCATCTGGCGGCGACACTCGGCGAGGCGGTCGAGGACAAGCGACGCCTTGCCGAGCGCGCGGTGTCGCTCCAGGATGTCGAGCGCAAGGAGATCGCGCGCGAGCTGCATGACGAGTTCGGGCCGTATCTGTTCTCGCTGCGCGCCCATGCCAGCGCGCTGGCGAAGCTAGCCGATGGCCGGGCCCCGAGCGCAGACGCCGTGCGAAAGCACGGCGGCGCGCTGCTGGAGCAGATCAACGCGCTGCAGCAGTTCACGCGGCGTGTCCTGGAGCGGTTGCGGCCGGTCGGCCTTGCCGAGCTAGGCCTCGGCAAGGCGCTGGAATCGCTGTCGCGGCTGTGGCGGGAGTCGCATCCCGACGTCACCATCGAGACCACGATCTCGCCCGCGCTCGGCGTCATCGGCGAGACGGCCGACCTCACCATCTATCGCGTCGTGCAGGAGGCGCTCACCAACGCGTTCCGCCACGCCGGCGCGACTGCGATCGAGGTGGTGATCGAGCCCGCGGAGCAGCCGGGCCGCGATGGTCGCTGCTGCGCGCGTGTGCGGGTCAGCGACAACGGCCGCGGCATGGAGCCTGGCCAGAAGCTTGGCTTCGGCCTTGTCGGCATGCGCGAGCGCATCCTGGCGCTCGGTGGCACGCTCAACGTGGCCTCGGGCGAGGGTGGCGTCACTGTGGAAGCATTGGTTCCAACCGCGGCGGCCTGATCGCGCCCGGTTCGAGCAGGAAAATTCCCGATCGGGAATAATTCCCGATTCCGTCGGGAAAATGGGTGCGGATAGCCTACGACCTTTTGTGGCTAGTGCATCAGGTGCCGCCGATTACACTCGCCTCAAACCATCAGGCGAACATGAAAACAGCCGGTGGTTACGGGTGGGACGATGGGAATGCGCTGGGCTGGACACACGCGAGGTCTCTTGTTGGCCTCGGTCTCATCAGGTCTGATGTCGGGATTCGTTCTCGCGACCGGCGCGCGCGCCGCGCAGGACGAGGAGACCAACGTCCAGAATCTGCCGGCGGTCGAGGTGGTGGCGCCGCAGCCGGTCGCGCGTCGCGCGCCGGCGCGCCGCGTCGCGCGGACAGCTGCGAACGCAGGCAAGCCGAGGAGCACTGGCCGGATCTACGTCTATCCGACCGCGCCCGGCACCGGCAGGGGTCTCGACGTCGACAAGGTTCCGTCGGCGATCAACGCGGTCGATGCGGGCCAGATCAAGCGCACCGGCTCGCTCAACGTCACCGATGCGCTCCGCGACAACATCGCCGGCGTCAGCATCAGCGAGGTCACCGGCAACCCGTTCCAGCCCAATGTCGAGTTTCGCGGCTTTGTCGCCTCGCCCGTGACAGGCACGCCGCAAGGCCTCGCCGTGTACCAGAACGGCGTGCGCATCAACGAAGCGTTCTCGGACGCCGTCAACTGGGACCTGATCCCGACTGCGGCGATCAGGTCGGCGACGCTGGTGACCAACAATCCCGCCTTCGGCCTCAACGCGCTCGGGGGCGCGATCAATCTGCAAATGAAGGACGGCTTCACCTATCAAGGCGCAGAGCTCGATGTGATGGGCGGCTCGTTCGGCCGCATCCAGGGCTCGGCACAATGGGGCAAGCAGGTCGACCAGAACTACGGCGTCTACGCCGCGCTCGAAGGCCTGCACGACAATGGTTTCCGCAACTTCTCCCAATCGGATGTACGGCGCTTCTACAGCGACGTCGGCTACATCAAGGGGGACAGCGAATTCCACGTCAATGTCGGAGCTGCCAAGAACGATTTCGGCGCCAACGCCACCGTGCCGGCCGAGCTGCTGAACAATTATTGGGGCGCGACCTACACGACACCGCAGACCAGCTCCAACCGCGTCGGCTATCTCAACCTCACGGCCAAGGCCGATGCGACGCCGACCTGGACGCTGGAAGGCACCGCGCATCTGCGCCGCTACGAGCAAAAGGTCGTCGACGGCAATCCAACCAACGTCGAGGAGTGCACGGCGGACGCGACGCTGCTGTGCTTCGGCGACGGTGCAACGCCCGCGAACGGCACCAATGGCGTCCAGCTCGGCAATCCCTTTGCGCCGGGCACGATTCTTGGCGAGATCGACCGCAGCTCGATACGCTCGACCAGCCTTGGCGTCTCGGGGCAGGCCACCAACACCGATCAATTGTTCGGGCACGAGAACCGCTTCGTGATCGGCACGAGCTATGATGCCAGCACCACGCGCTACGATGCCATGGCGGAGATCGGCTCGATCGGAGAGAACTATGTCGTGACTGGCAGCGGCGTCTTCCTCGGGCCATCAGGCACGAACGCGACCGGGCTTGCCGGTCCCGTCTCGCTGCGGACGGTCAATCAATATAACGGCCTGTATGCGACCGATACGTTCAACGTGACGGATGCCTTCGCGATCACAGGCGGAGGCCGCTTCAACGTGGCGCGCATCTCGCTGGAGGACCAGCTCGGCACCGCGCTCAACGGCGACACCACCTACACAAGGTTCAATCCGGTGATCGGCGGCACCTACAAGATCAATTCGGAGCTGACCGCCTATGCCGGCTATTCCGAGGCCAACCGCGTGCCGACGCCACTCGAGCTCGGCTGCGCCGATCCGCACAATCCCTGTCTCATCGCAGCGTTTCTGGTCTCCGACCCGTCGTTGAAGCAGGTCGTGTCCAAGACGGTCGAAGCGGGCCTGCGCGGAGCTAAGGAGCTGAACATCGGCACACTCGGCTGGAAGCTCGGCGCCTTTCGCGCCACCAACTATGACGACATCCTGGCCGTCCCGGTCCCTGATCGAACCGGATTTGGCTATTTCAGCAATGTCGGCCGGACACGGCGGCAGGGGCTGGAGGCCGAGGTCGACATCAAGTCGCAGGCGCTTCAGTTCCAGGCCAGCTACACCTTCATTGATGCCCGCTTCCTCGATCCATTGACGCTCGGCTCGAACAGCCCGTTCGCCGATGCGGACGGCCACATCCACGTCTTGCCAGGCAACCAGATCCCCGCGATCCCGCGCCACCGTGTCAAGGTCGGTGTCGACTATGCCGTGACCGACGCGTGGAAGGTCGGCGGCGTCGCGCTGTTCGTCTCCAGCCAATACCTCGTCGGCGACGAATCCAACCAATATTCCAAGCTGCCGTCCTACACGGTCGGCAACCTGCACACCTCCTACCAGGTCACCAGAAACGTCCAGCTCTACGGCAAGGTCGACAACGTCTTCGACGTCAGATACGCGACCTACGGCCAGTTCTTCGACACCGGCGCTCTGCCGAACTTCACGAGCGGCGGCAACCCCTTCACCGACCCGCGCTCGCTGAGCCCGGCAAGGCCGCGCGCGTTCTATGCGGGAATGCGGGTGACGTTCTAGGCATCCGCCCGTCCTCATCATCCTGTCTGGCATCCTTTTGTTCGTTGCCGAGTTTGCCGGTGCGCGCGCTCACAAATCGCTGGACAGGGGATGGCCCGGGCTCGTGACCGTCCTATGCCGTCACCGGCGGCGACCGCCGCCGCAGTAGCATCCGAAGCGCATGACCAAACCATCGTTTATCTTGAACAGGAACCCGGTTCCTGTGACGCTTTCACCGGGGCAGATCGATCCTTGTGGATACCGGGACTTCGGCATGAAACTGGCATGACAGCGCACTGTGAGATCCATATCCTTTCGCTTTGAGCGTGCACAAGGGGACAGTGTACAAGGGGGACAACGGTGATTCACGCTGGCGTAAGCCCGATAGCGTTGCGTGGTGATCGGCACGGCCATGATGTCGTTGTCGGCTTCACACCGGGCATTTCGTTCGCCTTGGTGCGACATGCACCGCGAGAGATGCTGCGCGTTTTGCGGTGCGGCCCTACCGTCAGCGTGGAAATGCATTGGCCGTCGGGAGAGCCGGGCATCTTCCTGCGATGCAGGATCGAGCTGAGCCCGAAAGACCAGTGGCGGTTGCGGCATCGGCGGCACGCCCATCAGGCTGCGAACCATCAATCATCCCAATTGGCGATCCTTTCAATGACGTTGCTGCTCGCCGTGTGCGGCTGGATCGTCGGTGGGGCCGAGGGAATGCAGCGGGCGCTCATGGGAAGCACGCCCCGTCCCGACGAAACGATCATCTCGCGCGAGAACATGTATCGCTGGTTCGGCGCCAACCTGCTGTCCCACGCCGAGGTGCCGGACCTGTTCGCCATTCTGACAAGGGTTTGCAGCCGGGCCGGCCTCGTGCGATTGCCGGATCTCTATTGCCTGCCGGCACCGCGCGACATGAATGCCTATGCGCTTGGTGGACCGGAACGCAGCGCCATCGTGCTGACCGAAGGCCTGCTGCGCGGCATGACGCGCGACGAAGTTGCCGGGATATTGGCCCATGAAGTCGCTCATATCCGCAACAATGACGCCTGGACGATGGGCTGGGCGACGGCGTTGCGACGCGCGATCGACTGGACCTCGCTCGCCGGTCTCGCGCGGCTGCGAAGCAGCCATCATCTCACTGGCATGACATCAAGCCAGCCATTGGCGACGCTGCTGAGCGCAGCCCCGGCTCTCGGCCAGCTGCTCGGACTTGCGCTGTCGCGCGTGCGTGAAATGGATGCGGATGCAACGGCGCTCGAGCTCACCGGCGATTCGCGAGCGCTCATCGCCGCGCTCGACAAGCTCGAGCGCCATCACATTGGCTCTGCGCCAAGTCGCACGTCCGCATTTGTGAATGATCCGGCACGCTTGCTGCGCAGCCATCCCGCCACCTCCGAGCGCGTCGGCACCTTGCTCAACCTCGCGTACTAAAGCACGTTGAATCGGCATCGCTGCATTCGCTGAAGTTGATGCCGATGCACATCGGAAGGCTCGTTGACCAGGCAAAGAGTGCTGACGAAAATCCCGGCTTGAAATTTTTGCGGAGTTTGATTGCTGCCAAAATATCGCCGCGCTTTCGCGAAACTATTTTGACGTGAGTGCGTTTTTCGCGTCTCTGCTCATTACAGTACCGGGGAGGCACCAGCGTAATTGCCTAGCGTATGAGCGGACGTAAGACATAAGCGATACATCATCGGCCACCATGCCGGTGAGGAAAATCCGCTCCACATCTCTCGACGGCTTCATTTTGCCGCTCAAAAATTTCCTACCGTCGGCTTGTCACTTCGTCGGGGACGCAACTCGCGCCTTCCATGCGGGCGACATCGCTTGCGGCTGAGACATCCGTACCAAACATTTGAACTCGAAGGTCCAGCGCCGTCGCACCGGCGCGACGGATCGCTATTGCCGGCGAAGAGGTCGCGTGTGCGACCGGCCTTCGCAGCATTCTTGGAAGGATTCTTGGAAGAATTCTTGGAAGGGTTTTGGGCTGAGGGCACCAACCATCGCAAGGAGGCAAGCGATGACCTATTACGATACCCTGCAACAGAACCTCGCGCATGGTTCGCCATTCGGACAATTCGGGCCGCAACAATGGGGCTTGGGAGCATTCGGTTCGCAAGGCGGCCAGCAATATGGAGGCGGCGGCCTTGGATTGGGCCAGGCGGCCTATGGACAGCAACATGGTCAGTTCGGCGGTCAGCCGACCTTTGGCGCGTTTGGATATGGCCCCGGCTGGGGCGGGCAAACGGGCTGGGGCCAGCAATGGGGCGGACAACAGCGCCAGCTGTCGCAGCAGGACGTGAGTGAGGTCGTGCGGCAATTGATACCGGCGTTGCCTCAGATTCTCGCGCAAGCTCAGAACCCGTTCGCCGGCATAGGCTATGCGGCCTACGGCCAGGCGCCGCGGCAGCTAAGTCCGCAAGATGTGAGCGAGGTCGTGCGGCAGATCCTGCCCATCGTGCCGCAGATCGTGGGAATGCTGCAAAGCCAGCCCCAAATGCAGCATTCGGCCATGCATGGCGGTCCCGGTCAGGGGCAATTCGGCGGCCTCGGTCAATTTGGCCTCGGCTATCCAACGCAAACTCAGCCCACGCAGATGTGGGGCACCCAGTTCGGTGCACCGCAGTTCCAGGCGGCATTCGGCGGTGCTCAGACCAGCTTTGGCCAGCAGCGGCAACTGACGCAGCAGGATGTCGCCGACATCACCCGCCAGCTGATCGGCGTCATTCCGCAGGTCATCGGTAACCTCCAGGCCTACGGCCAGCAGCGGATGATCTGACCGCGCACTAAGGCGCGACCGCCGCCAGAAGCGGCGGTCGCGCAGCGCATCCTCCGAAGGAGAACCCTCATGTCGGATTCCAATCCCTCCGCCGCATCGTCACAGCGCCACTCCTCAGACATTCAGCAGCTCGTGGGCCTGCTCAGCAATTTGATGCCGCTGCTCCTGCGCCTGCAGTCGCAAGGGTTCGAGCAGCCGTTCCGAACCGCGCCCGGCACCTTCCCGATGCCGAACCCGGTGCTCGATCATCAGGCCGCGGAAAGCATGATCGGAGACATGATCGCAGAATCATTACGTTCGCTCTCTGCCTATCTGGAGGCCAACGCGGCACAGCATGCGGGCCTCGAAAACTGCGTCTCGATCGTCACCCAGGCAGCCAATAAGTTTACCGAGCGGGATTTTGCACAGGCCTTCAACCTGATCTATTTCGCCTATCGCGCGATCGAAGCCGCCCGCGCAGCCGATCCCCGCCTTCCGGTGCTGCGGCAGGCTTCGATGGATCGCACGCAATCTTCCATCCACTGAAATCGGAGGCGACGCCATGGCAATAAGCCCAGATGATGCGCGACCGACCTCAAGCGACAATCGACGTAAACCAGTGCGCAGCACTCAATATATGATCGCCCCAGCGGGCCCCGGTGTCAGCGCTCAAACCCTGGCCGAACAACTCAACCAGTTCGGCAACATCCTGTGGACCCATGACCAGCGCGGCGTCAGTGGTCCGCCAATTGCGATCGTGCGCATGCCTGACGAAGCCGCCGCCGCCTTGCGCCGCTCCACGGCCGGCAGCCTGATCATCGAGCCGGACGGCCATCTGAGAGCTGCATCCTTTGTCCGCCCGGCCTCCTCTTTCATCCCGGCGGCCACGACGATGACCGCACTCGGGCCGGACTTGAAGGTGACCATCCGGGTCCTCAGCGAAGCAGGTGCGCCGGTCGAACAAGCAGCTGTGCAGCTCGTCGGCGAGCAGGCGTCAGTGCAGGGACGAACGGATGGTGATGGCAGCGTCGTTCTGACGCTGCAGGACGAAGTGCCGGAAACAATCGCCGCCGTATTCGTGAGCCCGCGCTCCGGCCATTGGGGCGTGTGGCAACAGCAGCCCAATATCGAGGCCGATGCGGTGAATACCCTCACCCTGAAACCGTTGGCGCTCCCTGGCGGGCTGGATTGGGGCGGCGAAGCGATGCGCTTCGATCAGATTCCAAACCAATGCCGCGGCGCTGACGTCAAGGTCGCTCTCATCGACAGCGGCGTGGCGACCAGCCACAAGCAATTGGCTGACATCAATCACGGTATCGATGCCAGGGGTGGCGAAGAACGCTCATGGTCGAATGACGTCACTGGCCACGGCACGCCTTGCGCGGGCATCATCCGTGCGGCTGCGCAGGCAGATCACGGTATCCGTGGCTATGCCCCGGACAGCGAGCTGCATGTTTACAAGCTTCCAACTGATGCCCGTTGCAGCGACCTGATCGCGGCGCTCGATTATTGCCTGCAAAACAGTATCGACGTGGCGTGCGTTGGAGTCGGTTGTCAGCGCGGCTCCGTGCTGGTCGAGCAGCGCATTGCCATGGCCAAGCAGCAAGGCGTCAGCATCATCGCCGCTGCCGGCAACTCCGGAGCGGGCGTACTGTTTCCGGCCTGTTCCCCGCATGTCATGGCAGTCGGCGCTGTCGGACGGATGGGAAGCTTCCCGGAAGACAGTCCGCAGGCGGCGCAGGCCGCAGCTGCCACTGCGGCGGCGGGGGGGTTGTTCGTACCGCCGTTTTCCTGCCGCGGGCCCGAACTCGACCTGTGCTCGCCCGGTGTTGCAGTCATTACCTGCCAGTCGCCGGGCGGCTACGCCGTCTGCGACGGCACCTCGCTCGCAGCTGCTCACGTTGCCGCGCTTGCAGCCTTGATCCTCGCCGACCACGCCGACTTCAAGGGCACCTTCATCGCCAAGGACGCCCACCGGGTCGAACGGCTGTTCCAGATTCTGAAGGATACGGCGCAGCCCGTCGGTCATCCCTGGCAGACTGGAGCCGGGTTGCCGGATGCGGCCCGCGCGCTCGGCGTCTGGTCCGATCAGCCGCCCCTTGCCATGCCTCTGAATGCCGGACTCCGCGAGATGCGCAGCGCCATTCGGCAGCTCGATCGGATTCCATTCGGCGCAAGCCAGGCGATGATATACGAGCCGCCGCGCGGCCCGGCCAACGTGACGCGGCTTCCGCTGAATCCGGCTCCTCTGGCGTTCCGGGCTGCCGGCGCGGGAACAGCGACGGTGCATGAACTCAGAGCAGCGATGACGCTCGCGGGGCTTGCGGAGGGACGTTAGCACATGATCGGGACCCGCAGTCCCTGATGATGCCATCATACGCCTGTTTTGCCCGACGGAACAAGCGGTATTCTGTTTTTCGGAAATATTGTGCTCGAACAACGAGCTCATGCGCGATGATTGGTCATCCCGATCGCGTTGCGCATCAAGCCATTAATTTTGCTATCCCCGGCTACTGTGCATGGGGTTGTTTTGAGCTCACGCCACCTCACCCCTCGAGCGGGGCAGCCGTGAGGCTTGCCTGGGTCCGGCCCTTGGCCGCGCTCACGCGCTGCCGGCGCTGGACGAGATACTGGTCGGCGAGCACGCCGATCAGGATCACCGCGCCCATCACGGCGAAATTCAGCGAGCTCGGGATGCCCAGGAGATTGACGAGGTTCTGCAGCACCTGCAGCAGCACGGTGCCGAGCACGACGCCGACGATTGAGCCTTCGCCGCCGCGCAAGGAGCAGCCGCCGAGCACGGCCGCGGCGATGGCATAGAGCTCGTAGAACGAGCCGTGCACGGCCGGCGAGATCGAGCGGGTGTACATCGCGAACAGGATCGCGGCAAACGCGGTCAGCCCGCCGCAGATGACATAGGCCGAAACCATCACGCGTTCGGAGCGGATGCCCGAATAGCGCGCGGCCTCCTCGTTCTTGCCGACCGCGTAGAGATAGCGGCCGAACACCGAGCGATGCAGCAGCACCCACGCAATGGCGGCAACGACAATCAGCGCCACGATGCTGTGCGGGACGGGAAAGCCCAGCAGATTGGTGCGGCCCGCGGTCAGCCATTCCAGCGTCGGGAAGCTGGCGCCGAAGCCGAAGCCGGCGGTCGCGTCCTCGGTGTAATAGCGCGCCGCGCCGCGATAGATCAGAAGCCCGCACAGCGTCACCACGAACGGCTGGATATGCATCCGCGTGACCAGCGCGCCGTGCACGAGGCCGATCACGAGGCCGCTCGCGATGATCGCGGCCACGGCGAGCATCCAGTTGACGTCGTGATTGACGATGAGGTCGATGAAGAGAACGCCGAGCAGGGCGATCACCGATCCGACCGAGAGCTCGATCCCGCCGATGATGATGACAAAGGCTTCCGCGATCGAGAAGATGCCGAACATCCCGACCTGGTTCAGCGTGTTGGAGAGATTGCCGACATAGAGGAAACGCGGATTGATGAAGGCCACCACCGCGCCGACGACGAGGATCAGGACCAGCAGGCTCAGATCTTTCTTGTTCAAGGCACCCTCATCTCAAACCGCGTGGCCGACGGCCAACTGGAGCACGTTGTGCTCGCTGAACTGGCTGCGATCAAGGAACCCCGAGATCGCGCCCTCGTGCATGACGGCGATCCGGTCGCTGACCCCGATCACCTCTTCCATGTCGCTCGAAATCATCAGGATGGCGACGCCGGCGTCGGTCAGCCGGCGCAGCATCTCGTAGATCTCCTGCTTGGCGCCGACGTCGACGCCGCGCGTCGGCTCGTCGAAGATCAGCACCTTGGGCCGCATCGACAGCCATTTCGCCAGCACGACCTTCTGCTGATTGCCGCCGGACAGCGAGCCGACAGCGGTTGCAACGTCAGGCGCGCGGATCTTGAGCTGCTCGCGCTGGACCCGGGCGTTCTTGGTCTCCTGCGCGGTGTTCACGAGGAGGAAGCGCAGATAGGACGCCAGATCCGGCAGCGAAATGTTCTCGGCGATCGACACGTCGAGCAGCAGCCCGCAGCCCTTGCGGTCCTCCGGGATCAGGTAGATGCCATGGTCGATCGCCGCGCGCGGGTTGGTCACGCGGATGGCTTCGCCGTTCAGCTTGATCGCGCCGCCCCGGAGCGGATCGACGCCAAAAACGGCCCGCGCCAGTTCGGTCCGGCCGGAGCCGACGAGGCCGGCCAGCCCCAAAATCTCGCCGCGGCGAACCGAAAGGCTCACCGTGCGCTCCGGATAGGTGTCGGTCACGGCCTCGACGATGTCGAGCACGGCTTCGCCGGGCGGGGCGGCCGGCGGCACGTAGAGCGATTTGAGGTCGCGCCCGATCATCAGGCGGATCATCGCGGCCGGCGAAAGCTCGGCACGGGTCAGCGCGCCGACCATGCGTCCGTCGCGCAACACCACCGCGCGGTCGGCGCATTGCATCACCTCGTTGAGGCGATGGGTGATGAAGATGATGCTGACGCCGTGGCCCCTCAGGGCCGCGATGACCCGCATCAGGCGGTCGGTCTCGGACAGGGTCAGGCTCGATGTCGGCTCGTCCATGATGACAAGGCGCGCATCGAGCGACAGCGCCTTCATGATCTCGACGAGCTGGCGCTGGGCCAGCGACAGCTCGGCGAGCGGCGCGTCCGGCGCGAAATCGGCACCTAGGCGGTCGAGCAGCGGCTGCGTCCTGGCGTAGAGCGCCTTGCGGTCGATCAGCCGCAGCGGCCCGCCATGCACGGGCTCGCGGCCGATGAAGACGTTGCCGGCCACGTCGAGATTGTCGAACAGGTTGAGCTCCTGATGGACGAAGGCGATGCCCGCGGCGATCGCCTCGGCCACCGTCAGCGCGCTGCGCTCGACGCCGTCGACGCGGATGCGGCCGCCACTCGGCTCGACCACGCCGCCGAGCACCTTCATCAAGGTCGACTTGCCGGCGCCGTTCTCGCCGATCAGCGCGATCACCTCGCCCGGCGACACGGCAAGGCCGACGTGGTCGAGTGCGACCACGCCGGGATAGCTCTTGCTGATGTCGACGAGTTCGAGAAACGGCTCAGTCATTGAAGGCTGCGGGCAACGCCCGCGCGTCTCCTACTTCTTGAGCATCGCCTTCATCGAGGCCATGAAGTCGTCGACATTGCTCTTGTCGATGACCTTGCCGGGCACGATGATGATGCCGCCCGCGGGTACGCCGGACTTGTCGCCCTCGATGTACTTCGCCATCAGCTTCATGCCTTGATAGCCCCACTCGAACGGCTGCTGCACGACGGTGCCGGCGATAGCGCCTTCCTTGACGCCGCCCAGCGTGATCGGATCCTCGTCGAAGCCGATGATCTGGATCTTGCCGAGCTTGCCGGCCTCCTTCAGCACTTCATAGATGCGCGGGGTGTTGTAGGAGTAGAAGCCGACCAGGCAGCTCACGTCGGGCATGGCGGCCAGGATGTCCTCGACGTTGCGCTTGGCGCGGGTCTGATCGATCTCGTCGCCGCGAACGTCGACCAGCTCGACCTTGGAACCCTTGATGGTCTCCTTGACGCCCTCGATGCGCTCGCGGGCGTTGTCGGCGCCGGGCAGGCCGACGAAGCCGACGCACTTGCCGCCGTTCGGCAGCGCCTTCAGCATCAGCTTGCCGGCGTCCTTGCCGAGGTCGACGTTGGACGAGCCGATATAGGCGATGCGCTTCGAGTTCGGCGCGTCGCTGTCGGTGGTGAACAGCAGCGTCTGCGAAGCGATCTTGTTGAGATGCTCGACCTGGTTCTTCGGATCGACCGCGCTGACCATGATGCCGGCGGCACCGGCGGCGACGAGGTCGTCCATCATGCGCTGCTGGACGGCCGCGGCGGCCTGTTCCGGATATTTGAGCTGAAGATTGTAGTTGGGCAGTTCGCCCTGGGCCTTCTTCACGCCGGCTTCCGCGATCTTCCAGAAGTCGGACGCGCCGTTGACGACGAAGGCCAGAACCTTCTTGTCCGCCGCATCGACCGAGCCGAGGCCCAGAGACATCGCGAACGCGACAGATACACCTGCGAGCAAGAGACGCTTCATTACCATCCTCCCCTTTGGCGGTCGGCCCTTCATGAAGGCCAACTCTGCTTCAGCCCGAACCGGGCACATGCCTCATCCCCCTCACTGGACGCACAGGTCGGACGCCGATCCGCAACTTTGCGGCAAGGGCGGGTCACCGGCCGGCCCATGAGGTGAAATGAGGCGCGTACCTCAACCGTAGCAAAAGCACGTCGAGCGTGCAACAGCAGGCGTTGTTCGCGCGAAGTCCCCTCGAAGTTCGCCTCTTCGGCGTCATCCTCCCGAACATGTCCAGGGAACTTGAGGCCAGAGGTACCGGATTCGTACGGGCCCGGTCATTAACCGGGCTTTAGCGCCGATCGTGCGGATGAATTGGCGTAGCGAGACCAGGGGAGACGGCCCCATGCTGAGGGACGGGACCTACGCGGCGTGGTACAAGACGCCATTCGACCAGGGCACCGGCATTGTCCATGTCGCCGATGGCCAAATCTGGGGCCGTGACAGCCTGATGACGTATCACGGCTCCCTGGAGCTCGATGGCGACCGCTTCACCGCGACCGTGTCGACGAAGCGTCACACCGAAGGACGTGACACGGTGTTCGGCGTCTATGATGAACTTACGCTGGACATCGAGGGCACGTGCCCCGGCAAGATCGCAACCTACACGGCGACGGCCGCGCAGGCGCGGGGAGTCGTCCTCCAGGGAACGCTCATTCTGGCGGAACAGCCGGCCGCGCCCGAACGGACCGCGGAGGTCCCGGCGTTCAATCCCGCCAAGCTGCCAAAGCTGCCGAGGCGCTCGCGCTGAGCGAGGAAGCCATCGCGCCTGCTTCGATATCGCGGGTCGGGACAGCGCAATTCCGCATCAACAAATCTCGGCGCCGGCGCTTCTCAAACCGCCTGCGCGCCGTCATTGTGCCGCCGCATCAATCTTTTCGGGGCAGCATCAATGTCGGACAAGGTCTCGCGTCGCCAGTTCGCGAAAGTCGCGGGACTCTCCGCAGCAGGAATCGCAAGTCCCCTTGAAATGGTCGAGGCCAAGCCGGCAGCGGCGCCGCGCAGCGGGAGTAGTTTTCCGCCGGCCTTCCTCTGGGGTACAGCGACCTCGTCCTATCAGGTCGAGGGTGCGGTCGATGAGGACGGGCGAGGGGTCTCGATCTGGGACAAGTTCGTCCGCATCCCCGGCAAGATCGAGGACGGCACCAATGGCGATCGCGCCGTTGAGCATTATCATCGCTACAAGGACGACATTGCGCTGATCAAGGAGCTCGGCTGCAAAGCCTATCGTTTCTCGGTGGCCTGGCCGCGGGTGTTCCCTGATGGTGACGGCAAGCCGAACCCTGGGGGACTCGACTTCTACAATCGCCTGATCGACGAGCTCCTGAAGAACGGCATCGAGCCGTGGCTGACGCTTTATCACTGGGACCTGCCGCAATCATTGCAGGATCGCTTTGGCGGCTGGCGGTCGACCGAGACCTGCAAGATCTTCGGCGATTACGCGGCCTATGTCGCCGAGCATCTCACCGATCGCGTCGGGAACGTGTTCACGTTGAACGAGAGCGGCCGCTTCGTCTATTTCGGCTACGGCATCGGCATCGATGCGCCCGGCCTGACGCTGCCGCAGGCCGACGTGAACCAGATCAGGCACAACAGCGCACTCGCGCATGGTCTCGCCGTGCAGGCGGTGCGCGCCCATGGCCGCCGCGGCACGCGCGTCGGACCTGCCGAGAACATTGACGCCTGCATTCCCGCGATCGACACGCCCGAGAACGTCCGCGCCACCGAGATCGCGCTGCGCGAGCTGAACGCCGGCTATCTCAACGTCATCATGACGGGCCGCTACACCGACGCATTCCTGAAATATGCAGGCGCCGATGCGCCGAAATACACCGACGCGGAGTTGAAGGTCATCGGCTCACCGGTCGACTTCCTCGGCCTCAACATCTACGCGCCGCAACATTATATCGTCGCCTCCGACCAGGGCGCGGGCTTCATGCCGCTGCCGATCCCGAAATCCTTTCCGCACATGAATTCGGATTGGCTGCGCGTCGGCCCCGAGACGATCTATTGGGTGCCGAAGCTCGCGGCAAAGATCTGGAAGACCGATGCGATCTATATCACCGAGAACGGTGCCTCCGGCGAGGATCAGGTCACGCCCGACGGCAAGATCTACGACACCGAGCGCATCATGTATCTGCGCAACTATCTGGCCCAGCTTCAGCGTGCCACCGCGGAAGGCGTGCCGGTGCGCGGTTATTTCCTCTGGAGCCTGCTCGACAATTTCGAATGGGTGTTCGGCCTCAACAAGCGCTTCGGGCTCTACCACGTCAATTTCGACACCCAGGTGCGAACGCCAAAACTCAGCGCGAGTTTCTATCGCAACGTGATCGCGAGGAACGCGGCGGGCGCGTGATGGCATCAAACATGCAGAAGGTCGTCATGCCCGGGCCTGTCCCGGCCATCCACGTTCTTGTGCCGCGTGGATGGCCGGGACAAGCCCGGCCATGACGTCGCGGATGCTTTCGTGTCGCGGAAAATGCGCGTGAGGCGCGTAAACACCTTGCATTGACTCCGCCTCCCCCGTGATTCAAAACCGTCCTCAACACGCATAACAAGAGGACAACGCCCATGACCGACGCGCTGATCATCGATGCCTGCCGCACCCCGCGCGGCGTCGGCAAGGCCGGCAAGGGAGCTCTCTCGGGCATTCATCCGCAGCAGTTAGGTGCCACCGTGCTGCGCGCCCTGGCTGATCGCACCGGGATCAACACCGCCGATGTCGACGACATCGTCTGGGGCTGCAGCGCGCAGGTGGCAACGCAAAGCGGCGATCTTGGCCGCATGTCGGCGCTGGATGCCGGTTATGACGTGCGAGCCAGCGCCGTGACGCTGGATCGCTTCTGCGGTTCCGGCATCACCAGCGTCAACATGGCGGCGAGCTCGATCATGGCGGGCGCGGAGGATCTGGTCATCGCCGGCGGCTGCGAGATGATGTCGATGGAGGGGCGCCGCGGCGGCGGTCCGATGATGATGGACTCCGGCAATCTGCGGCTTCGCGCCAGACATCCGCAGTCGCATCAGGGCGTCTGCGCCGATGCGATCGCGACGCTGGAAGGCATCACCCGGCAGGACGTCGACGCGCTTGGCCTCGAAAGCCAGAAGCGCGCCGCGCAGGCGATTGCCGGCGGCCATTTCAAGAAGAGCCTCGTGCCCGTGCATCGCGAGGACGGCAGCCTCGCGCTCGACCATGAAGAATATCCGCGCCCGCGGACGACGATGGAAGGGCTGGCTGCCCTGAAGCCGGCGTTCCCCGCGATCGCCGACTATGCGCTGGACGACAAGGGCACGACCTATCGCGGCCTGATCCTGCAAAAATATCCTGATCTCGACATCAACTTCGTGCACCATGCCGGCAACTCGTCGGGCGTCGTTGACGGCGCTGCCGCGATCCTGCTCGCATCGCCGTCTTACGCTAGAGCGCACGGCCTTAAAGCCCGCGCTCGCGTGGTGGCGATGGCCAATATGGGGGACTCCCCGACCTTGATGCTGAACGCGCCGGTGCCGGCGACGAAGAAGGTGCTGGCGAAGGCCGGGCTCACCATCGACGACATCGACCTGTTCGAGATCAACGAGGCCTTTGCGGTGGTGACCGAAAAATATATCAGGGATCTCAAGCTCGACCGCGCCAAGGTCAATGTCAATGGCGGCTCGATCGCGCTCGGTCATCCAATCGGCGCGACCGGATCGATTCTGATCGGCACCGTGCTCGACGAACTCGAACGGCGCGACCTCAAGCGCGGTCTCGTCACCATGTGCGCGGCCGGCGGCATGGCGCCGGCCATCATCATCGAGCGCGTCTAGCGCGCCGCGGCCCCGTAAAAAGCAGGGAAAAACGTCGCAGGGCGACGATCAAGCCTTATTTTTCAGGGTGAATCGCGCTTCTCCTCTCACAAAGAGGCCGGTCGTCGCTTGTCGAAAGCATCGAATCAGCTTTAGCAAGGCTGCTTGCGGGCCTTTGAAACAAGGCAAAAACCGCTGCGCGAGGCGCCATCCGCTCTGGAAGCCGCTAAAATGCAGGGTTTTTTGTCTCAGGGGGCCAAAAAAGCCCGTAAAACCGCGACAAAACTGTGCAGAAGGCTATAGGCCTTCGCCGGTTGGTCTAATATGCAACCGGCAACGAATCAGAGGAGACACGATGCCAGCCCAAATGTCCAAATCGCAGTTGATCGAAAAGATTGCGACCGCCACCGAGCTTTCCAAGCGCGACGTCAAGAGCGTCATGGAGACGCTGACCGACGTCGGCCACAAGGAGCTCAAGAAGAACGGCCTGTTCCTGGTGCCGGGCTTCGCCAAGTTCGTGGTCATCAAGAAGCCCGCGACCAAGGCGCGCAAGGGCACCAACCCGTTCACGGGTGAAGAGATGATGTTCAAGGCCAAGCCGGCCCGGAAGATCGTCCGCGCCCGCCCGGTCAAGGCGGCCAAGGACGCCGTGGCCTGATAACGCAAAGGCCCCCTCGATAAAGGGGGCCTTTTGACTTGGGGCAGCCGCGAGGGCCTGAGACGGAGGGCTCAACCCTTGCGGCGCTTCACCCGGACCGGGATCGGCTGAAGCCGCGGCTCCGGTCCTGCAAGCGCATCGCGCACCCGGTCGATGGCCCGACCCAGCAGCTGGCGCAGCTTCTGCGTTGTCCGCGATCGCTTCGCGTCTTCCAGCAGTTTCTTCATCGCATTCACTCCGCCGCTTCGACCTTGGCGCCGACTTCCGCCGGCTCGAGCGCGGCGGCGATGGCCTCGTCGATACGTTCCAGCCAGATGAATTCGAGATTGTCCCGCGCGCTCTTCGGGATGTCGTCATAGTCCCGCTTGTTGCGCGCCGGCAGCATCACCCGCTTCAAGCCGGCCGCGGCCGCAGCCACGACCTTCTCCTTGATGCCGCCGACCGGCAGCACCAGGCCGCGCAGCGAGATCTCGCCGGTCATGGCCGTGTCGCTCCGCACCGTGCGATTGGTGAGCAGCGACGTCAGCGCCGTGAACATCGCAACGCCCGCGCTCGGTCCGTCCTTCGGGGTTGCCCCCGCGGGCACGTGAACGTGGATGTCGCTCTTCTCGAACATCGAGGCATCGATGCCGAACTGGCTGGCTCTGCTCTTCACCAGCGTCAGCGCAGCCTGCACGCTCTCGCGCATGACCTCGCCGAGCTGGCCGGTCAGGATCATCGCGCCCTTGCCGGGCACCCGCGTTGCCTCGATGAACAGGATGTCGCCGCCGACAGGCGTCCAGGCCAGGCCGGTGGCCACGCCCGGAACGCTGGTGCGCAGTGCGATCTCGCCCTCGAAGCGCGGCTGGCCCAGTATGGCCGCGATGTCCTTTGCCGTGACCACGACCTTTGCGGTCGTGCCTTCGGCAATCTGCACCGCGGCATGGCGGAACACCTTGCCGATCTCGCGCTCGAGGTTACGCACGCCGGCCTCGCGCGTGTAACCCTTGACGATCAGCTTCAAGGCCTCCGGCTCGATCTCGGCCTGGTCGGGCGAGAGGCCGTTGGCCTCCAGCTGCCGCCGCACCAGATAGCGCCGTGCGATCTCCAGCTTCTCGTCCTCGGTGTAACCGGCGAGGCTGATCAGCTCCATGCGGTCCAGCAGCGGACCCGGAATCTGGTCCAGCATGTTGGCGGTCGCGATGAAGACAACACGCGACAGGTCGAAGGGCACGCCCAGATAATTGTCCCGGAACGTTCCGTTCTGCTCGGGGTCGAGCACCTCCAGCATCGCGGCGGAGGGGTCGCCCTGCACGCCACGGCCCATCTTGTCGATCTCGTCCAGCATCATGACGCAGTTGCGGGCGCCCGCCTTCTTGATGCCCTGGATGATGTTGCCGGGCAACGCGCCGATATAGGTGCGGCGGTGGCCGCGGATCTCGGCCTCGTCATGCACGCCGCCCAGGCTGACGCGCACGAAGGGGCGATCCATCGCGCGGGCGATGGACTGGCCGAGCGAGGTCTTGCCGACGCCGGGCGGGCCGACGAAGCAGAGGATCGGCGCCTTGCCTTGCGGCGCCAGCTTGCGCACCGCCAGATATTCGATGATCCGGCTCTTGATCTTCTCCAGGCCATAGTGATCCGCATCCAGGATGCGACGTGCTTCCTTGATGTCGATCGGCTTCTCCGCCGGCAGCGCCCAGGGCAGCTCGATCAGCCAGTCCAGATAGGTGCGCACCATGCCGGCTTCACCGGCAGCCTCGGGCATGCGCTCGTAGCGGCGCAGCTCCTTCCTGGCATGCGCGTCCGCTTCCGGCGGCATGTTGGCCTTGGCGATCGCAGCCGTCAGCTCGGCGACTTCGGCGGCCTTGCCGTCGCCTTCGCCCAGTTGCCGCTGAATCGTCGCCATCTGCTCGCGCAGGATCGCCTCGCGCTGCCGCTCGTCGAACGAGGCGCGGGTCTTCTGGCCGATCTCGTTGGAGATGCGCAGCACCTCCAGCCGTTCGGCCAGGTGCTTCGACACCTTCTCGACGCGCAAGGAGAGGTCGATGGTCTCCAGCACCTCCTGCTTGTCCTGCGGCTTGATGTCCATGAACGACGTCGCCAGGTCCGCCAGCGCGCCGGGCGCACTGGTGCCCTGGAACATCGCGACCAGCTCAGGCGGGGCCTGCGGCAGCAGCTCGATCGCCTCGATGGCTTGGCGCTGCAGGTTCAGCGCTCGTGCCTCGATCTCGGGTGAGGTCGTGGTCGGCTCGGGGATCTGCTGGAAACGCGCAGCCAGGAACGGCGTCCCCGGCAGGAAGTCGAGGATACGCGCGCGCTGCACGCCCTGGCAGACGATGTGATGCGTGCCGTCGGGTGCGGTGATGTAGCGCACGATGTTGGCGATGGTCGCGACCTTGTAGACATCATCGGGGCCGGGCTCGTCGATCTCGGGGCTCCGCTGCAGCACGATGCCGACCGGCCGCTGCTCGCGCAGCGCCTGCTGGGCGGCGGCGACGGATTTCGGCCGGGCGATCGCGATCGGCGCGATGGCGCCGGGGAACAGCACCATCTCGCGCACGGGGATGATGATCAGTGCGTCGTCGGGGATCTTCACGTCAGGATTGGTCTGTGCGGTATTCATCTGTTCGGTGGCCATGATCGACCTCAGGATTTGGCGAGGCGCAGCGCGACGCAGCCGTCCATCACGAAGCGGCTGATGGCGTAGCGGCCAAGGGGCAATGCAATGCGGCGCTCAAAGCGTCCCTGCGGCAGCTCGAGCCGGTGGATGCGGGCGTTGCGCAGTTCCGGCGGCAGCGTGCGCTGGCCCGAAATGACCAGGACCCCGTCATGGATGACCGTCTCGACATTGTCCGGATTGACGCCGGGAAGCGCGACCAGGATCAGAAGCTCATGCTCGGTCTCGAGCACGTCGATCGGCGGCTCCCAGCAGGCGTCCTGACGGCCGAACTGCTGCCGCATGCGTTCGCCGCGGGTCAGCTGGTCGAGGGCCTCGGACAGCATCCAGTCGAAGGGATTCTTGGGTTGCATGGCAAAACTCGGAAGAAGGCGCTGCGGTTGGAAAACGGGGATATGGTGATGGTTCCCGCAAATTCCAGCATCGCGCGTTGGCGGCATGCCTGCCTCTCGAACGGGAGCAGGCCCTTGCGCCAGGTCCTTGCGACAGGTCCTTGCGCCAATCCCTTGTGCTGAGGCGCATCGGCGCCGCGAAAGATGTTCCGCGGCGCCGGAGGCAACAATTGGGCGGGTGGTCGGGATCAGGCGGCTTCGCGGTATTCGGCCTCCGCTTCGAGGTTGATGACCGACGTGGCGAGCTCGGTCAGGGTGTGGTCGGTCGCCTCTTCCTCGTCGAGCGTATCCTGCAGCAGCCTTGCCGCTTCGGGCATGCCGAGCTCCTCGGCCCAGGTGCGAAGTGTGCCGTATCGGGAGATCTCGTAGTGCTCGACGGCCTGCGCCGCGGCAAGCAGGCCCGCGTCGAGGGCAGGGGCGTTCTTGAAGTCCTTCATGATCTCGGCGCCCTCGTCGGTGATGCCGTTGATCGCCTCGCACGGCTTGCCGCGAGCGGGCTTGTCCAGCATCCCGAAGATCTGCTCCAGCCGTTTGACCTGGCCCTGCGTCTCCCGCAGGTGCTTGTTGAAGGCGGCCGCAAGGTCCTTCGAATGCGCGGCCTTGGCCATCTTCGGCAGCGTCTTGATGATCTTGTTCTCCGCGTAATAGATGTCTTTCAGCGTTTCCAGGAAAAGGTCGCTCAGCATCTTGGGCACCCGACGCGGGCGGCGCGATGCGGCCTTTTTCGCGGGTGCACGTTTCTTTGCTTTCTTCGCCATAGGTCCTCCTGATGAGGCGACACGGGAAGGCCCGTCCTTCCTCAATCCTCTCGCGATCAAGAGCCGGGACAGGCAAATGTTCCTCGCGAAGGCCTGCGCGAGCCGCTGTGGCTGGACTTCCGTGACGCCCAGCCATGCTCGACTTCGCCCTCTCCGCCTTCGTGACGCTGCTGCGCGCGCACGCTCGGCCGCACCGGAAATGCGGTACCCTCGCGGGTGCTCGGCATGCCGCCGGGGCCTATTCGGTGCAATTCGCGATCAACGGCATTGCGGCTGTCCGGGCCAACCTGTGTTGAGACTTCTGGGTCCGCGACGAACTGTTAATCTGTTGATTTTACAATAAATTCATCGCCCATGCGGGCGCGCCGGCAATCTGGCGCCAGAACAGTTCCGCTTTCGCTTGCGCAGCCATATTGCTTTGACGTACTTCGGGTCTAACAAGACGCCCATCGTCAAGAAGGTCGAGATGAAATCGAAGTCGATGACAGCGGACGAACTCGCAAAGAGACAGGCCATCATCGACGCCTGCCGCCGCATGAATGCGCTCGGCATCAACCAGGGCACCTCAGGCAATATCAGCGTGCGGCATGGCGAGGGGCTCCTGATCACGCCCACCAGCCTGCCCTATGACACCATGACGCCGGACCAGATCGTCTTCATGGCGATGGACGGCTCGCATGCACCTAGCCAGAAGCCGTCCAGCGAGTGGCGCTTCCATCTGGACATCCTGAAGGCGCGCACTGAGGTCAACGCCGTCGTGCACGCCCATCCGACCTATTGCACCATCCTGGCGATCATGGGCATGGAGATTCCGCCGGTGCACTACATGATCGCGGCGGCCGGCGGCAACAGCATCCGCTGCGCGCCCTATGCCACCTTCGGGACAGTGGAATTGTCCAGGCACGCCGTGCGCGCCCTGGAGGGGCGGCTCGCCTGCCTGCTGGACCATCACGGCATGATTGCGATCGGCCAGACGCTCGACAAGGCGATGTGGCTCGCCGTCGAGGTCGAGACGCTGGCGCGGCAATATCACGGCTGCCTCCAGATCGGTAAACCGCCGCTGCTCTCGAGCGCCGAGATCGAGCGGGTCCGTCAGCGCATGGCCGGCTACGGCCTGTCGGAAGGGTAGGGCTCGCAAGCGGTGTTCGCGCGGATCAGATATTTCGTCGACGGCAAGGGGACCAACCGCACGATGGTCCGGCTGCGCGCGCTGTTGCGCAGCAACGAGTTCTACCTGATCCCGCTCGCGCTCGTCATCGGCACGCTGGCCGGTGCGATCGTGACCCTGATGGCCGTGATCGCGCAGATCGCCCATGTCGTGATCTACGGCATTCCGATCGACGTACGCCTCTCCGCCAACACCTATATCAATCCGTGGGCGGCGATGATCGCGCCGGCGCTCGGCGGCCTCATGCTCGGCATCATGGAATGGTGGCGGCGGCGGCTGAAGATCTCGAGCGCGGTCGACCCGATCGAGGCCAACGCGCTGCGCGGCGGCAATCTGTCGATGCGCGACAGCGTGGTGGTGTCGAGCCAGACCCTGATCTCGAACGGCTGCGGCGCGTCTGTCGGCCTCGAGGCCGGCTACACCCAGATCGGCTCGGGCATCGCCTCCCTGTTCGGCAAATTCTTCAATCTCCGCCGTAACGATCTTCGCCTGATCGTCGGCTGCGGCGCCGCCGCTGCGATCGCCGCGGCGTTCGGCGCGCCGATCACCGGCGCGTTCTACGCCTGCGAGCTGATCGTCGGCGTCTATTCGGTCGGCAGCGCCGCGCCGATCCTGGCGGCGTCGCTCGCCGGCGCGCTCACTGCGCAATGGCTCGGCGGCGCGCCTTACTCCATCGAAATACCGAAGGTCAGCGCCGTCGGCGTCGAACAATATCTGGCGTTGATCGGGCTCGCGCTCATCACCAGCGGCGTAGGCATTGCCGTGATGCGCTCCTCGCCGATGTTCGAGCGCCTGTTCAAATGGCTGCCAGTCTGGCTGCGCCCGGTGTTCGGCGGTCTCATCGTCGGCAGCTTCGCCCTCGTCACGCCGCAGGTGCTGGCGGCCGGCCACGGCGCCATGGTGCTCGACCTCTTCCACGACATGACGATCGGCCTGGTCGCGATCATCATCGGGCTGAAGGTGACGGCCTGCCTGATCTCGCTGGCCTCGGGCTTCCGCGGCGGTCTGTTCTTCGCCTCGCTGTTCGTCGGCAGCCTGATCGGAAAGTTCTTCTCCGCGGTGCTGCTCCTGATCAGCCCGAACTTCGTGATCGATCCGCTGGTGGCGATGCTGACCGGCATGGCGACGCTGGGCGTTGCCATCGTCGGCGGTCCCTTGACCATGTCGTTCCTCGTGCTCGAGATGACCCGCAATGTCGACGTCACCGCCGTGGTGCTGGCCGGCTGCATCGTCACCTCGATCTGCGTCCGCTTCATGTTCGGCCACTCCTTCTCGACCTGGCGCCTGCATCTGCGCGGCGAGACCATCCGCAGCGCCAATGACGTCGGCTGGCTGCGCAACCTCACCGTCGAGCGTCTGATGCGCTCCGACGTCGCCAAGGTGCCCTCGAGCACCACGATCGCCGCGACCCGCAGCGAATTTCCGCTGGGATCGCGCCCGGGCGTCGTCGTCGTCAACAACGCCGACGAATATGTCGGCCTGGTCCTGCTGCCCGATTTGTTCTCCAGCGACCTCGACACCATCGCCGACGACATCCAGATCATCGAACTTGCGCGGCTGACCGAGATCGTGCTGATCCCGGAAATGAACGTGAAGTCTGCCATGGCGGTGTTCGACGAGGCCGAGGCCGAAATGCTGGCGGTGGTCGATTCCACCGACAGCCGCAAGGTGGTCGGCTTCCTGACCGAGACCACCGCCCGCCGCCGCTATGTCGAGGAGATCGACAAGGCCACGCGCGGCGTGCTGGGTGCATTGTCCTAATCGCACCCAGGCAGGCTGAGGTCGGCACGCCGGGCGGACTTGCCAGATCGTTCACAACCTCTAGGCTAGGGATCGACGGCGGGGCTGGCCCCCGGCCGCATCCAGCGACGAGGGACGTGCGATGTCGGACACGCTTCGCCTGTTGCTTGCCTTGCTCGAACTCGGGCCCCGGCTGAAGGATCTGCTGGGCGACAAATGGCCCCCTTACGCCGACGAATTGCAGGAATTGGCCGGTCGCGCCGGCAAAGGCGAGGATCCGGCCAGGCTTCGCCAGTCGCTCGACCTGCTGCTCGTGCGGCTGCTCGCAGAGGCGCCCGCTACGGAGCTCGTCTCGCATGTGATGGAAGACATGGCGGCCCCCGCACCCGCCACCGAGACCGTGACCCGCCGTGGCCGGGTCTCGCCGCTGGTCGTCCCTGATATCGTCGAGCCGACCATGGATGAGGCGACCGGAATCGTCACCATCCCCGTGTTCTACGGCACCGACCGCGCCCGCGGCGACGACACGCCCGCGCATTATTTTGGCGCTGCGCGCGGGACGCCGTCATTCGGGATCGCCGAGGTCAGCGTGCCCACGCATGGCCGCGACCTCGGCGAGCTCACCGGTCCGAAGTGGTGGCACCTCGAATTCTCGGCCAATCCGGAGAAGCACGTCATCCTCAAGTCGGTGGGCGCGCTGGGCAGGGACGCCTTCGTCACCACCTTGAAGGATTCGCTTGCGGCGGCGGATTTGCACGACGTCCTGATCTTCGTACATGGTTATAACGTCACATTTGAAGACGCGGCGCGGCGCGCCGGGCAGCTTGCCGTGGATCTGAAATTCGCCGGCAGGACGCTGCTCTATAGCTGGGCGTCGGCGGCGGACACCAGGAAGTACACGGTGGACGAGAGCACGATCGACTGGTCGCGCGATCATTTCGAAGCGTTTCTCCAGCTCGCGCTCGGCGAGATCGGCGCCGGCAAGGTCCACGTCATCGCTCACAGCATGGGCAACCGCGCCGTGATCAACACGCTCGAAGGCGTGACGTCCTGGCGGTTGCCGGCCGATGCCGCAAAGCTCGGTCAGATCGTCTTTGCCGCGCCTGATATCGATCGTGACCGTTTTGTCCAGCTCGCGGCAAAATTCAAAGGCTGCGCGGCGCGCGTCACGCTCTATGCCTCGTCGCGCGACGTGGCGCTGCTGGCCTCGAAATTCGTGCACGGCTATCCCCGGGCGGGCGAGGCTGGCGAGGCGCTGACGATCGTCGACGGCGTCGACACCATCGATGCCTCGCTGGTCGATACCAGCCTGGTCGGCCTGCGCCATTCCTATTTCGGCGAGAAGCGCTCGATCCTGAACGACATGTTCAGTTTGATCGTGCAGCAACTCGCGCCCGACCAGCGTTTTGACCTCCAGGCCGCGGGCGATGCGGTGCGGAAGTACTGGAGCTATCGGGCCTAGACGCGGTACATCCAGTCAAAGCGTGGCAGATTGCCGCGATCGCGAAACCATTGCGGCGCCTTGCGCATTATACCGTGTTTTCATGTCGCCTTTTTTGGCGAGAGCAGAGGACGCGAAGATGAGTGACAGGTCGGTGAAATCGAGAAATGGCCGCAGCACTGCACTGGCGGCGTTCGCCGGTCTTGCTCTGGCCGTCGCGTCCGTCGCGCCGTCGGCTGCCGGATCGCCGGCAGCGGCCAAGGGTCCGGCCAAGGCTCCGCCCGCCGCCACGGCCGGGCAGGGCGCATCCGCCGCGACCGATTTCAGCGCCGCGCGCCGTCATCGCTATTACCGGCGCGGGCCGAGCGCTGCGGGCCTTGCCTTCATGGGCGCCGCGGCCGGTTTGATCGGAGGCGCGATCGCCGAGAGCCGGCGCCAGGAATATTACGACAATTATTACTATGGCGGCCCGCGCTATTATGGTCCGGGCTATGGCTACTATGGTGGGCCGCGCTCCTACTACGATCCGTATTGATATGGCCACGGACTCTCCCCATCGTCATTCCGGGGCGATGCGCAGCATCGAGCCCGGAATCCATCGGGCCCCAGGTCACGCTGTGAAATGGATTCCGGGCTCGCGCCAAGAAGCGCGCCCCGGAATGACACGGAGAGGCCGGCGTGTGTCGCCCTCTGTCAATCCACGTGCGCAAAAATATTACACTTTACCGAAATTCGGAAATGTCGTATGTATCGCCCATCCCGGCTCACCTTGAGGGGCGATCGTACGTCGTCACGTTTGCGAGCCGGGGATGCGGTGGACGCGGCAGCGTCGGCACGAGAGGGTGCGGGCAGGGCGGGTAGTCCCTGTGAGCCCGAGACCGCGTGTGGATGAGCGGCGCTGTTCGTTCGTCGTGCCAACATGCTTTCGGTGCGTGTGCACACTGCCGAAAGCCCCTGCGGCACCAAGCGAACGCGCGTACGGCAAAACCGTGTGGTCCCGGCCGTCGTCGCTACGGTCAAGCCTTTGCGGAGGTGTGGAGCGTCCAACCGCAAAGGCGTGTCTGCGATTGGAGCTGCTTGCCGCAGGCGACGCTATCGTAGGGTGGGCAAAGCGAAGCGTACCCACCACCAGCACATGGTGGGCACGGCGCTTGGCGCCTTTGCCCACCCTACGACACCTGCGAACGGAAGAGCGATGCCGTGGCCTCATACTGCGTCTACACGCTCGCCGTCATCGCCCGGCCAGTGCGCAATTGCGCACTAGGACCGGGCGATCCAGTACGCCGAGACAGCAATGAAAGAACCGAGAAGCCGCGGCGTACTGGATTCCCCGCCTGCGCGGGGAATGACAGGGTCACTTGGAGAACCAGCCTGCCGCCACACACTCCGTCATTGCGAGCGCAGCGAAGCAATCCAGAATCTCTCTGCGGAGGCAGTCTGGATTGCTTCGCTCCGCTCGCAATGACGTGGAACGTCGCGCCGCATCTTCCGCTTTCGTGCCCCGGACGCAGCGCAGCGTCCCCGGCGATGCGAAGCATCGTCCGGTACGGTGCGCTGCAGAGCCCAGATCTCCGAGCAATCCGTGTCGCGTGGGTCCCGGCTCTGCGCAGCAACGCAACGCGCTGCACCGCGTCCGGGGCACGAGAGCGCTCTACACCTTTCGTCTCACCGTCCCGCCGGTGCCGACATTGCGCCATTGGCGTAGCGCGACCAGTCGGGTTCAGAGGGCTGCGACGGCCACATGGCTGCATTGGAGTCGCGCACCGACTGGGTAATGGGGGCAGGTCGTGCCTTGCGAACGTGCTGACGGTCGTTCGCGCTGGCGGTCTGGATGGTGATGGCGGTGATGAGCGTCGCGCCAAGAAGGGCAAGAGTCTTCCGCATGGTGTTTCTCCCGTGACGACGTTCCGGTCGTGAGAATATCATCGTCGTCGCGGATGACATGGCGATGCGTCCGGCCTGATATCACCCTGGCCGGGTTCACGATGGGGCGAGCAAATTTTTTGGTCCCGGTTAAATATTCGGCAGTCGCCCAGCCGGGCCCGATGGACTTGGCTGGCGCAATCCGGTTGAATGGGAGCAATGAAGGTTTCAGGCGCGACAACGATGTCGAAATATCTGCTGGTCCTGCTTTTGATCGCCTCGCCGGCGGTGGCGCAGGTCAAACCCGCTCCCAAAGCCGCGGCGGCGCATCCCGACCCCTGCGCTCCGATCGGACGCACCGCGGACGGCAAGCTGGTCTATTCCATGAAATGCGAGAACCTGCCGGTGCCGCCGCCGCCACCCCCGCAGGCGGAACTGAAGGAGGCGCCGCCGGCCGCCGCCGCTGCGGAGCCCGAGCCGGAGGTACGGCGGAGCGGCATTTTCGGCTGGTCCTACGACCGCAGGTAACGGACCTCACGCCCTTGCGCGAAGCCCGCTGGAATGCTCTTTGCGTGCAAGTTCCCCGTGGGGCGATCCCTTGGCCCCGACCCAGAGAGATGAGATGAGCAAACTCGTTATCCGCGCCGGCGATTTCACCTTCGATGCCCGCTTCGAAGAGCAGGCCGCACCCAAGACCGTCGCGGCGTTCCGCAAGGCGCTGCCGTTCGAGAGCCACATCATCCATGTGCGCTGGAGCGGCGAAGGCGTCTGGATGCCGCTCGGCGATCTCGACTTCGGTGTCGGCTACGAGAATCACACCAGCTATCCTGCCCCGGGCCAGATCATCCTCTATCCCGGCGGCATCAGCGAGACCGAGATCCTGCTCGCCTATGGCGGCGTGCATTTCGCCAGCAAGATGGGCCAGCTCGCCGGCAATCACTTCATCACCGTGACTTCGGGGCTGGAGAACCTGGCACCGCTCGGCAAGAGCGTGCTGTGGAAGGGTGCGCTGCCGATCCGCTTCGAGGAAGTCTGAGTGACTGACAACAGCTACCCGCGCGATCTCCGCGGTTACGGTCGCAACCCGCCGCATCCAGAGTGGCCCGGCAACGCCCGGGTCGCGGTGCAGTTCGTTGTCAATTTCGAGGAGGGTGGCGAGAACAACATCTTGCACGGCGACCGCGCCTCGGAAGCGTTCCTGTCCGACGTGCTGGGTGCGCAGCCCTGGCCGGGCCAGCGGCACGCCAATATCGAATCCATGTTCGAATATGGCTCGCGCGCCGGCTTCTGGCGCTTGTGGCGGCTGTTTGGCGAGCGCAAATGGCCGGCCACCGTGTTCGGGGTCTCCACTGCGCTGAAGCGCAATCCCGAGATCGTCGCGGCGATGAAGGAATCAGGCTGGGACATCGCAAGCCACAGCCTGAAATGGATCGAGCACAAGGACATGACCGAGGCGCAGGAGCGCGCCGAGATCGCCGAGTCCATCCGTGTCCACACCGAGGCGGTCGGATCGCGGCCGCTCGGCTGGTACACCGGGCGCTCCTCGATCAACACCAACCGTCTGTTGATGGAGGAGGGCGGCTTCCTCTATCTCTGCGATTCCTATGCCGACGATCTGCCCTATTGGGTCAAGGGCGCGAACGGCAAGCAGCTCATGATTCCCTATACGCTCGACGCCAACGACATGCGCTTCATCAACCCGCAAGGGTTTGCCGAAGGCGAGCAGTTCTTCACCTATCTGAAGGACGCCTTCGACGTGCTCTACGCCGAAGGCGAGACCGCGCCGAAGATGATGTCGGTGGGACTGCACTGCCGCCTCGCCGGCCGGCCCGGCCGCGCCGCGGGCCTGATCCGCTTCCTCGATTATGTCGGCAAGCACGATCGCGTTTGGGTGCCGACGCGGCTGCAGATCGCGCAGCATTGGCACGACAAGCACGCGCATCTCGCCGCCGACGCGTTCGAGCTCCGGTAAAAATCTGATGGCGCAAATCCCGCTCGCCGATCTCAACGCCGCAACCAAGGCCGACTTCGTCGCCGCGCTCGCCAATGTCGTCGAATATTCGCCGTGGATTGCCGAGCAGATCGCGGCGCAGCGGCCGTTCGCCGGCATCAATCAGTTGCACGCCGCGCTGATGGCGGCGATCCAGGCGGCCGAACCCGACGTGCAGCTGGCGTTGCTCCGCGCGCATCCTGACTTGGCCAACAAGACCCAGCGCGCGGCGGGCCTGACGGCGGATTCGACTGACGAGCAGAACAGCGCCGGCCTCGACCGGCTGTCGGAGGCCGAATATTCGGCGTTCGAGCGCGTCAACAACGCTTACCGCGAAAAGTTCGGCTTCCCCTATATCGTCTGCGTGCGACGTCACACCAAGGATGCGGTGCTGCGCGACTTCGAGACGCGGCTGCGCAACATTGCCAAGACCGAGACGCGTCGTGCGATCGAGGAGATCGGGCGCATCTCGGCGCTGCGGCTCGACCAGTTGGTCATCGCCGACGACACGCTGAAGGTGCACGGCCGGCTCTCGACCCATGTGCTGGACAACCACGCCGGCAAGCCCGCGCCGGGGATTCCTGTGGAGCTGGTCGAGCTCGCTGCGCTCGGCGAGAATCGTATCATCGCGCGCACCGTCACCAATGCTGACGGCCGCACCGACCAGCCGCTGATCGGCGGTCGCCCGCTGCCCATCGGCCGCTACGAGCTCCGCTTCAACGTCGGAAAGTATTACGCCGAGCGCAACGTGCCGCTGTCGGATCCGCCGTTCCTCGACGAGATCCCGCTACGCTTTGCGATCGGCGAGCCGGAGGCGCACTACCACGTGCCGCTGCTGGTCACGCCGTGGAGCTATTCGACCTATCGCGGCAGCTAGCCGCCGAACTTGGCGAGGAGCGCGGGAAACAGCCGGTCCGGCTTGAAAGGCGGCGCGGTGAAGCGGATGCCGGTGGCATCGGCGATGGCGTTGCCGAGAGCGGCGGCGACCGGATTGTACGGGCTCTCGCTCATCGACTTCGCGCCCAGCGGCCCGATCGTATCGGATGTCTCGGCGAACAACACCTCCGTGCGCGGCACGTCCGCGAAGGACGGCAGATGGTAGTCACGGAATTTGGCATTGGTGACGCGCCCCTCCGCGTCGATCACCATCTCCTCGTAGAGCGCAGCACCGAGGGCTTGCGCGACGCCGCCCTCGACCTGGCCGCGGCATTGCATGGGATTGGCGACGATTCCGGCATCGGCGGCCTGCACGCTCCGGAGAATCCTGATCTCGCCGGTGCCCTTGTTCACGGCGACGCGAAAGCCCTGGACGTTGAACCCGACCGAGCGTGGCGTTCCCTCGGAATTGCCTTGCGCCGCGAGCGGACGACCCGCCTCGCGCGCGAGCTTCGCGATCTCAGTAAAGGACATGCGGCGCACGCCGCTGACGACGAATTCGTCCTCGAGCGTGCAGCTCGCGACATCGCAAAGCCACGCACCGGCAGCGGCCGCCTTCAGATCGGCCGCAAGCTGCGCCGCGGCGGCCTGCGTCGCCTTGCCGGCCACGAAGGTGCCGGTGCTGCCATAGGCGCCGGTGTCGTGGCCGCCATGGGCGGTATCGGATTGGCGCAGGCGGATCCTGCCGACGGTGGTCGCCAGGACAGTCGCGGCGATCTGCCGGTGTACCGTGCTGGTGCCGTTGCCGAACTCGGCGGTACCGACGGTGAGATCGAAGCCGCCATCCTCGTTGAGCGCGATCATGGCGTCGGCGATGTGGCCGGCGGGTGGTGCGGTGTCGATCATGGTCAGAGCGATGCCGTCGCCGGTCAGCCAGTCCGGCGACAGCTCGGGCTGCGGCTGATCCGCCAGCATGGCGCGTTCGACGAGGTCGATGCATTGGTCGAGCCCGTAGGAGCCATACAGCACGTCGTGATATTCGGACTCAGGTGGCGACAGCATGGGATCGCCGGGCCTGACGATATTGCGGCGGCGCATGTCATAAGGGCTGATGCCGAGCTGCCTGGCCAGTTCGTCGATCGCGGCTTCCACCGCGATCACCGACTGCGGCAGGCCATAGCCGCGAAACGCGCCGGCGGGCACCGTATTGGTGTAGACAACGAAGCCATCGACCCGCTTGTTGGGGCAGTTATAGACGGCGATCGATTCGTTCACTGCGTGGAACATCACGGAGGGGCCGTGATTGCCGTAAGCGCCGGTGTTGGAGAGCACGTCGAGCTGGAGCGCGGTGAGCTTGCCGCTGGAGTCGGCGCCGGCCTTGATGTGGACCCGCATCGGATGCCGCGTCGAGGTCGCGATGAACTGTTCCTCCCGGGTGAGCTCGAGCTTGACGGGGCGTCCCGTCTTCAGCGCGGCCAGCGCCAGGATATCCTCGACGAACATCTCCTGCTTGCCGCCAAAGCCGCCGCCGACGCGCTCGCAGAACACGCGGACCTTGTCCATCGGAAGCCTAAAGATGTCCGAGAGCGCGCGCCGGGTCAGGAATGGCACCTGTGTCGAACTGCGGACGTTGAGCACGCCTGCTTCGTCGAGGCAGGCGAGGCCGCCATGGGTCTCCAGCGCCGCATGCTGCACGCGATGGCTGTGGAACGTGGCCTCGTACGTCACGGCGGAGGTGGCGAGTGCGGAGGCGACATCGCCGAACTCGCCATGAATCTCGGCGACCAGGTTGCGTTGCGCGTCGGCAACGCGGTTGGCGCTGGTCTTGTCGGGATGAACGAGCGGCGCGCCCGGTATCATCGCCTGCTCCGGATCGATCAGCGCGGGCAGAATCTCGTACGTGACGTTCAGCCGCCGGCACGCCTCCTCGGCCATGCCTTCACTCTCGGCCACCACCGCCGCGACCCTCTGGCCGACGAAGCGGACGACGTCGTCGAGGATGCGGGTATCCTCGGGATCCATCCAATCCTTCTCATGCCGCGCCGTCGATGTCAGCACCATCGGCGCATCCTCATGCGTCAGGATGGCGTGCACGCCCGGAACTGCCATCGCCGCCGACTTGTCGATCGACACGATCCGGGCATGCGCGTGCGGCGAGCGCAGCAGCTTGACGTGCAGCAGGCCCTCGATCTCGGTGTCGAACGTGTAGCGCGCCTTGCCACGGACGACGTCCGGCCCTGCGGGCGCCGGCAGGCTGCGGCCGAAGGCGCCGCCGGCCTCGACGCGCTCCTCGACATTGCATTTGCCGTGGATCGCGTCCTCGATCGCGCGATAGCCGGTGCAGCGACAGATATTGCCCTTCAGCGCTGCGCCGAGGTCGGTACGTTGCGCCTGGTTCAACGAGGCGCAAGTCAGGATCATGCCAGCGGTGCAGAAGCCGCACTGGAACGCTTGCGCGTCGAGAAAGGCCTGCTGCATCGGATGCGTTCCGTCCTCGCCGCCGAGCCCTTCGATCGTGGTGATGGCGCGTCCCTCCGCGCGGAACGCGGGGATCAGGCAGCTGTGCACCGGCTCGCCGTCGAGCAGCACCGTGCAGGCCCCGCAATCGCCGGCGTCGCAGCCTTTTTTCACTCCGAACTGGCCAAGCTCGCGCAAAAACGTGCGCAGGCATTGGCCGGCGCGCGGCATTTGCGGAAATGTCGTGCCGTTGATCTCGAAGCTCATGACGGCGTTGCACCCAGCAGTTCGGCACGGATCTCCTCGGCGAGCCGCAGCGTCATGTGCTTGCGCCAAAGCGGCTTGCCATGAATGTCGGTGTGGTAGAGATCGTCGGGAATCTCTTCGGAGATCGCAGTGCGAAGCGTGCTCGCATCGGTCGGCCCGGGAAACAATATCTGGATCGGTCGCACGGTCGATGCTGTTACGGTCAGCTTCAGCGCACCATCGCTGTCGATGCTTCCGATCAGAAGGGCCGCTGAGCGGCCGACCGGTGCGAGCGAGATCTGGCGAAACGCGGCGCGACGCTTCAGGGCAGGAAGCGGAATGTCGATCTGCCGCAGAAGGTCGCCCGGCGACAGGCGATTGCGCTGGTTGCCGGTGACGAACTCGGCGACGGGAATCCTCTGCTCGCCGCCGCCGGCCTTCCAGATTGTGCAAACGCCGTCGAGTGCGGATGTGAGCGAGATCATCGGTCCCGCCGGCAGCGACATGCAGAGATTGCCGCCGACCGTCGCCGTTTTCCAGATCTTGAAGGAGGCGAGGAAGGCGCGACAGCATTGGCTGATCAGCGGGGCCGCGAGCCAGTCAGGCGGAGAGGTGAACGCGTCGAGTTGCGAGATGGTGCAGGTGGCTGCGATGCTGAGATGACTGTCGGTGATCGTCAGCGCCGGCCATTTCAGATCGGCGAGATCGATCAGCCGCGTGAGGTGGATCTGCGGCTCGGAGAACAGCCAGGTGCCGCCCGCGAGCCAAGCATCACCTGGCGTCCAAACGGGCAGCTCGGCGCGCGTTTGCGGACGGGAGACCGCTGTGATGGTATTCAAGTCCATGGCTGCGAAAACGCCTGCGCCTGATGATTTGTGTCGAGGTAAAGTCTTGCAAGACCAGCGCCAAGTAGCAACAACAAGTCGCAGCAATAACGCTCTCGGGATGGCCTCTGCCTTGCAGGCGATTCGTTAACGAGGGCGAGGAGAAATGGAGACATGAGCGACGCAAAGCCGATCTGGATCCGGGATCCCCTGGCCATTCTCGCTGACGGCGCTGGCCGTGGGGTCGTCGTCAAGGATGGTCGTATCGTCGAACTCGTGCCTTCAGTTGGAACGCCGGCGACTGCCGGTGTCACGGTGTTCGATGCGAGCGAGCATGTCGTGCTGCCGGGCCTCATCAACACCCATCATCATTTTTATCAGACGCTGACGCGGGCGCTGCCGGCGGCAATGGATCGCGAGCTGTTTCCCTGGCTCCAAGCGCTCTATCCGGTGTGGGCGAAGATGACGCCCGAGGCGCTCGAGCTCGGCGTCACCGTGGCGATGTCGGAACTGCTGCTCTCGGGCTGCACGACGACGACGGATCATCACTATGTCTTCCCGGCCGGGCTCGAGGAGTCCGTCGATATCGAGGTCGGCGTCGCAAGGCGGCTCGGCGTCCGTGTGCTGCTGACGCGCGGCTCGATGAACCTGTCGCAACGCGACGGCGGCTTGCCGCCTGACAGCGTCGTGCAGGACGAGGACACCATCCTGGCCGACAGCGCGCGCGTGGTGGCCAAGCATCACCAGCGCGGCGCGGATGCGATGGTTCAGATTGCGCTTGCGCCGTGCTCGCCGTTTTCGGTGACGACGTCCTTGATGTGCGCCACCGCCGATCTCGCCGACAAGCTCGACGTGCGCCTGCACACGCACCTGGCCGAGACCGAGGACGAGAACAAGTTCTGCCAGCAGATGTATGGCTGCCGTCCGCTCGACTATCTCGAGCAATGCGGCTGGCTCAATCCGCGGACCTGGCTCGCGCACGGCATCTTTTTCAACGCCGACGAGATGAAGCGGCTCGGCAAGGCCAGGACGACCATCAGCCATTGCGCGTGCAGCAACCAGCTGCTCGCCTCCGGCTGCTGTCCGGTGTGCGAGATGGAAGAGGCCGGGGTCGGGATCGGCATTGGCGTCGACGGTTCGGCCTCCAATGATGGGTCGAACCTGATGCAGGAGGTGCGCGCGGCGTTCCTGCTGCAGCGGGCGCGCTATGGCGTGACCAAGGTCAGCCACAAGGATGCGCTGCGCTGGGCCACCCAAGGTTCGGCAGCCTGCGTCGGGCGCCCGGAACTCGGCGAGATCGCCGTCGGCAAGGCCGCCGACCTCGCGCTGTTCAAGCTCGACGAGCTGCGTTTCTCCGGCCACGGCGATGCCCTGGCTGCGCTGGTGCTGTGCGGCGCGCATCGGGCTGACAGGGTGATGGTGGCGGGGAACTGGGCCGTGATCGACGGCACGATCCCGGGACTGGACGTTCCGGACCTGATCCGCCGGCACAGCGCCGCGGCGCGGGCGATGCAGGCGAGCTAGATAGAAAGAGGGGGCGGCCACAAGTGCCGGGTGCTTCTGGCCACCCCCTCCGAACCTCCTCCGGGAGGAGCAGGTGATTTAGGCAATGCAAGAAGCGTGCTACTTGCCCGGCAGCTTGTCGTCGATGCCCTTGACGTAGAAATTCATGCCGAGGATCTGGCCGTCATCGAGATTGGCGCCGCCCTTGCACTCGATCTCCTTGCCGTCCTGCCCAATGACCGGGCATTTGAACGGATGCAGTTTGCCGGCGGTGATCGCGGCCTGGGCATCCTCGGCGATCTTTTTCACGTCGTCGGGCATATTGGTATACGGCGCCATCGCAAACATGTGGCTGTCGAGACCGCCCCAGGTGTCTTCCGACTTCCAGGTGCCGTCGAGCTCGGCCTTGACGCGGGCGATGTAGTAGGGGGCCCAGGTGTCGAGGATCGAGGTCAGCTGGGTCTTGGGCCCGAACTTGATCATCTCGGAATCCTGGCCGAAGGCGAGCTTGCCGCGTTCGCTGGCGATCTGCATCGCGGCGGGCGAGTCCGTGTGCTGCATGATCACGTCGGCGCCCTGGTCGATCAGCGCCTTGGCGGCGTCGGCTTCCTTGCCCGGGTCGAACCAGGTGTTGGCCCAGATGATCTTGACCTTGATGTTGGGGTTGATGCTCTGCGCCGCGATCATTGTCGCGTTGATGCCGGAGACGACCTCGGGGATCGGGAACGAACCGATATAGCCGAGCACGCCCGACTTCGACATCTTGGCCGCGATCAGGCCTTGAATGTAGCGGCCCTGATACCACTTCGAGGAATACGTCGACATATTCTTGTCGCGCTTGTAGCCGGTCGCGTGCTCGAAATGCACGTTCGGATATTTCTTGGCGACCTTCAGCGTCGGATCCATGTAGCCGAACGACGTCGTGAAGATCAGCTTGTTGCCGGCGCGGACGAGCTGCTCGATGGCGCGTTCGGCGTCGGGACCTTCAGGGACATTTTCGAGATAAGTGGTCTCGATCTTGTCGCCAAGCTCCTTCTCGAGCGCCAAGCGCGCTTGATCGTGCTGGTAGGTCCAGCCGAGATCGCCGATCGGGCCGAGGTAAATGAAGCCGACTTTCAGCTTATCGGCGGCGGAAGCTGCACTGATGCTCCCGGCAAGCAGAAGGCCGGCAGCCAGCGCAAGAAGTGATTTCCTCATCATCAATCTCCAAACATCAGGGGATAGCCACGATCCGCAGCGTGCGCGCCCCATCGCGCACACTGCGGAAACCAAAACGCTAGCGGTCAGGCACGAACACGATGCCGAGCGCGGCCGGCGCGGTCGAGCCGCCGGTGCGCGCGCGGGAGAGCAGGACCAGCACGATGACCGTCGCCAGATACGGCAGTGCAGACATGAATTGCGAGGGAATGCCGACGCCCCAGCCTTGCGCATGCAGTTGCAGGATCGTCACTGCACCGAACAGGTAAGCGCCGACCACGAGCCGACCCGGCCGCCAGGATGCGAACACGACGAGCGCGAGCGCGATCCAGCCGCGGCCCGCAGTCATGCCGGGAATGAAGAACGGCGTATAGGCAAGCGGCAGATAGGCGCCGGCAAGACCTGCGCAGGCGCCGCCGAACATCACGGCTAGGGTGCGGATGCGCAGCACGGGATAGCCGAGCGCATGTGCCGAGATATGATTGTCGCCGCAGGCGCGCAGGATCAATCCCGCGCGTGTGCGATACAGGAACCACCAGACGCCGACGATGAGTGCGATCGAGAAATAGACGAAGGCGTCCTCGCCGAACAGAACGCGGCCGACCAAAGGAATGTCGGTGAGGCCAGGAATGTATAAATGTGCGGCCGGCGTGAGCCGTTCGCCGACGAAGCCTGCACCGATGAGGCCGGAGAGGCCGATGCCTAGGATGGTCAACGCCAACCCCGTTGCGACCTGGTTGACAGCGAGCCCGAGTGCCATCAGCGCGAAGATCAGTGACATCAGCACTCCCGCGATGATGCCGAACAGCGCGCCGATCAGAATCGATCCGGTCAACCACGCGCCGCCAAAGCCGCAGGCCGCGCCGACAATCATCATGCCCTCGACGCCGAGATTAAGCACGCCGGACCGCTCGGTGACGAGTTCGCCGGTTGCCGCGATCAGGAGCGGTGTCGAGGCGGCGAGCACCGACAGGATGATGGCTTCAACCAGCTCCACGGGTCACCTGTCGGTTCGGGAAGACCAGCTTGAAGCGGTAGAGAATGAGGGAATCGCAGGCGAGCACGTAGAAGAGCAGGATGCCCTGGAACACCTTGGTGACGTCCAACGGGATCTTCATTGCGATCTGCGCCTGCTCGCCGCCGATAAAGGTAAGCGCGAGAAACAGGCCTGCAATTAATATTCCAATCGGGTTCAGCCGGCCGAGGAACGCGACGATAATCGCGGTGAAACCATAGCCGGGTGAGATGCCGGGTTGGAGGTGTCCGACGGGACCTGCGACTTCGATGATGCCGGCAAGGCCGGCCAGCGCGCCGGACACCGCGAAGGTCAGGATGATCAGCTGGTTGGCGTTGAAGCCGCCGAACCGCGCCGCGCGCGGCGCAGCACCGACCACGCGGATCTCGAATCCCTTGATGGTGCGTCCAAGCAGGATTGCCGCGGCTGCCACGACCAGCAGTGCAATGATCGAGCCGAAATGCAGCCGGCCACCTTCGATCAGCAGCGGCACCGTCGAGACGGGATCGAACTCCGCCGTGGTCGGGAAATTGAAACCCTTCGGGTCGCGCCAGGGCCCGCGGACGAGATAGTCCAGCAGGAGGTCGGCGACATAGACCAGCATCAGGCTGGTCAGGATTTCACTAGCACCGAACTTCACCTTGCAGATTGCCGGGATCAGCGCATAGAGCGCGCCGGCGGCAGCGGCCAGCACGAGCATGGCCGGCAACACCCAGGCTCCGGCATCGGTGCCTTGCGTCTTGACCGCAATCCAGCTTCCGGCAACCGCGCCGATCAGGAATTGCCCCTCAGCGCCGATGTTCCAGGCATTGGCGAGGTAGCAGAGCGACAGCCCGATCGCGATCATCACCAGCGGCGTGGCCTTCACAGCGATCTCCTGAAGCGAATAGCCGTCGGTCAGAGGCGCGATGAAGTAAGCGTGCAGGGCGAGCACCGGATTCTTGCCAAGGATCGCGAACAGGATGGTCATGGTCACGATCGTCAGGCCGATCGCGATCAGCGGCGAGACCAGCGCGATCGTGTTGGAGCGCTCGGCGCGCTTCTCAAGCACCAACTGCATGCGCGGCCTCCTTCGGCTCCAGACTGCTGCCGCCCATCAACAGGCCGAGCTTCTCGCGCGTCGCCTCGCTTGCCGCCAGCGGAGCAGACAGCCGGCCGTGGAACATCACGGCGATACGGTCGGCGATCTCGGCGAGCTCGTCGAGATCCTGGCTGGTCACCAGCACCGCGGCGCCTGCGGTCGCAAGGTCAAGCAACGCCTGGCGGATGACGGCGGCAGCTCCAGCGTCGACGCCCCAGGTCGGCTGGCTCACCACCAGCACTGCAGGGTTGCGCAGGATCTCGCGGCCGACAATGAATTTCTGCAGATTACCGCCGGAGAGGGATGCGGCTTCCGGGTCGCGCTTTGCCTTGCGGACGTCAAACGTCTCGGTTGCCTTGTCCACCGTCTTCAGCGTGGCCGCGGTGTCGATGAAGCCGTGATGGACCATTCCGCTGGCGGCATGTCCCGTCAGCAGCGCGTTCTCCGACAGCTTCATGCGCGGCGCAGTGCCGTGGCCGAGCCGCTCTTCGGGCACGAAGGCGGCGCCGAGCCTGCGGCGCTTGGTGATCGAGAGGTGGCCGGCGGCGATGCCTTCGATCACGATCGTTCCAGGATCTTTCGACAATCGCTCGCCGGACAGGGCGGCAAACAATTCGTCCTGGCCGTTGCCGGCGACGCCGGCGATGCCGAGGATTTCGCCGCCCTTCAATTCGAACGAGATGTGTTCGAGCCGGACCCCATGCGCCTCGTCGGGCGCGAGCGAGAGATCGTTGACGACCAGCCGTGGTATCGTCGTCCGCCGCCCGGCGGCCGCCTTCACTTCCTTGATCTCGCCGCCAACCATCATGCGCGCGAGCGAGGCGGCGGTCTCCTGCCTGGGATTGCAGGTCTGGATCTTCCTGCCGCCGCGCAGGATCGTGGCGGTGTCGCAGAGCCGCTTCACCTCCTCGAGCTTGTGGCTGATATAGAGGATGGCGCGGCCCTCGGCCTTGAGCCGTTCCAGCACGACAAAGAGCTGGTCCGCCTCCTGCGGCGTCAGCACGGCGGTCGGCTCATCCAGAATCAGGAATTTTGGATCCTGCATCAGCGCGCGAACGATCTCGATGCGCTGGCGCTCGCCGACGGACAATTGCCAGACCTCCCGTCTGGGATCGAGCGGCAGCCCGTAGGTTCTGGATACCTGCTCGAGCCGCGCCGACATGTCCTTGAACGATTCCTTGCCGTCGAGGCCAAGGGCGACGTTCTCGGCGACGGTGAGGTTGTCGAACAGCGAAAAGTGCTGGAACACCATGCCGATGCCGCGGCTGCGCGCCTCAGAGGGGCCGGACAGCACGATTGGTTCGCCCTGCCAGCGGATTTCGCCGGCAGAGGGCTGGATCAGCCCATAGATCGCCTTCACCAGCGTCGATTTGCCGGCGCCGTTCTCGCCAAGCAGGGCGTGGATTTCCCCAGGCCAGACGTCGATGTCGATGGAATCGTTGGCGAGGAACTCGCCATAGCGCTTGGTCAGCCCGACCGTCTTGAGCAACGGGGACTCGCCGGAATGCAGGCCGTGAGGCGTCGGATCTAACATTCGTTGATGCGCTTGCATGGTGTGCCTCAATAGTGGGCTAGTTTGAACCGCCGCGTAAGGTGTGAAAAAGCGTCATCCCTTGCTTAACGCTTCGGCAGGGGGCGGTGTCGCGAGCCGCGCGGTTCGTCGGGCCATAGGTGAGAGCCCGGTGCCGTTGCGGCGCGGCCCTGCAGAAGGTCTGTTGCAAATTTGTGACGGTTTAAACCAAATCGGAACCCGCTGGGCAGGCTCGATGTGACGTTGATCAAAATCGCGCCAGCACGCGTATGCAATGCGGGATCGTCGTGACGGCCGTTGCGAGCATCAGCATTTGCTTTGCTCGGTCGAGGTGAAACGCAAACGAAATCAATCGGGAATGTTCGGCATTGCGTTGTCGATTCCGCGCGGCAACGTCACGCGAAAACCCTCAGATTTCCCGCGGTGAATCGTCGTTTGCTGCCGAAACATGCGGCATGCCTTGAAAAAAGTTGAGGCTTCTCAGCTCGGGAGTTCGGAGCAAGTGTCGCCCAAGGGACGTTCATTTTACGTGTCCAAACTTGGGGGTATTCAGGATGTCGTTTCGCTTCAAGGCAGTTGCAGCATCGGCGCTGTCACTTGCTACGCTGGCCATCGGTGGCTGGGCTCACGCGGCAGATCTGCCGGTCAAAGCGGCCAAGAAGGCGCCTGACCTTCCGTTCTTCCTGGTGATCGATGACCGCGTGTCGTTCTCCTGGATGCCGAAGGGTACCGACCCCGGCATGTGGAGCACCCGGCCGGACGGCAGCATCAACGGCACCACCGCCAAGCAAGTCTACTCGTTCACACACTTCGACCTCTGGGCCTACGGCACCAACTTCTTCACGATCTCGATGTTCAAGTCGGGTCACAACGATCCGGCATCGCCCTGTGTCGCGCCGGGCGTGAACATCAACGGCACCGCCAGCAACTGCGCCGGCGCCACCGAGATCTATGGCCTGTTCCGTTCGACCTTCGGCTGGAACGAGTTGTTCAACACCAAGGCCTTCACCATGGGCCCGCTGCACAACATCTCGTTCGAAGTCGGTATGGACGCGAACACCGAAAACAACTTCCTGGCGCCCGCAAAGCGCGACGTTGTCGGTGGTCTGCAGTTCGCCTTCGACCTTCCCTACAAGGGATACGTCGACGTCGCGCCATTGGTGTACTGGGAGTTCTCGAACCATAACGCCTTCACGCAGTGCGGCCTGTTCGGCCCTGGTGTCGCGGGCGTGACCTGCAACTCCGACGGCAACGTCAGCTACCGTGCGACCTGGGCGGTCGAAATCAACTACTATATGGATCTCGGCTTCCTGCCGCCGAACATGCAGTTCTGGTCGATCAGCGGCCGCGCCGGCTGGTATGGCCCGAAGGGCGACTCGAACGGCCTTCCCGCGCTCTCGGGCATCGGCCGGTTCTCGACCGCTTCGAAGACCGAGCTGAACAGCGAACCGATCCGCCTGACCTTCGACGCGTCGAAGGCGGCCTTCGGTGACAAGTACTCGCACTTCGTCGACCTCTGGGTCGCCTATCGCTACTGGCAGAACAAGTTCGGCCTCGACCACAACGCCATGCCCGGCGTTTGCACGGTCGCCGCGACCGGCCAGAGCACCCACAGCTGCACCGAGTCCACGGTCTACGGCGGTGTCACTGTGAAGTTCTGACCGCCCGAGACTTCAGGGTTAGGATGGCGTCGCGCAGGAATGCGCGGCGCCATTCTGCCTTTGAGACGCGGAGGCACAACTGCCGTAGGGTGGGCAAAGCGAAGCGTGCCCACGCATTTTTTGCGACCGAGAGAGATGGTGGGCACGGCGCGAACGCGCCTTTGCCCACCCTACGAAATCGAATGTTGTTGCGCCTACTTCGTCCAAACGCCGTCGTGCAGTGCTGCGGCCTCGTCTTCCAGGAGCGGGCCAATCACCTCGGTCGGTCGCTGGCCGCTCGCAAAGACGTCGCGGCAAGGCAGGTCGAGCGTCGGGTTCTCCGGGTGGTTGCCAGTGATGCCGCGCAAGCGGTGCTCGCTAAGGCCGTAGACCACGCGGCCGATGCCGGCCCAGTAGATCGCCCCCGAACACATCGCGCAGGGTTCGGCTGAGGAATACAGCGTCGCCGCTGCCAGCACATCGCGAGGGAGCGTGCGGCAGGCTTGCGTGGCTGCGAGGCGCTCGGCATGCGCAGTGCCGTCATGGTCAGGCATGTAGCCGTTCTCGGTCTCGATCAGCACCTTGCCATCGGCGCCGACGACGATGCAGCCGAAGGGATGGTTGCCATGGGTGAGGGACCGGCTCGCCACCGCGAAGGACAGGCGCAGGAACCGCTCGTCGCGTTCGCTTGTGCCGTCCATCGCGCCTCCGCAGTCAGTGCCCCGCCATGTGCCGGCCGACCTCGGTGAGATCTGCCTCGCTCGTTCGTGCTTCATACACGAATTCGCCGTGGAACATTACCACCAGCCGGTCCGAGAGTTCGAGCAATTCGTCGAGGTCCTCGCTCACCAGCAACACCGCCGCGCCACGGTTACGTGCGGCCATGATCTCGGCGTGGATCTGCGCCACGGCCGCGAAGTCGAGCCCAAAGCAGGGATTGGCCGCAATCAGCACCTCGACATCGCTCGCAAGCTCGCGGGCGAGCACGGCGCGCTGCACATTGCCGCCTGAGAGCGCCGAGATCGGCGTCTCCGGCGCGCGCGTCTTGATCTTGTACTGGCGGATCTTCTTCTTGGCATCGTCGCGGAAAGCGCCGCGGTTGAGCCACCAGCCGCCGCTGGCAAAAGGTGCACGATCGAACTCGCGGAAGGCGATGTTGTCGGCAACGCTCATGCCGCCGACACAGGCGTTCTTGAGCGGCTCCTCGGGCAGGAGCGACATTTTGTGGCGCCGCATCTCCTCGCGGCTGGCGTGATAGGGATCGCCGGCGACGCGGATTTCGCCGCCCTCCGCCTCGCGCTGGCCGGCCAGGACTTCGACGAGCTGGCGCTGGCCGTTGCCGGAGACGCCGGCAATGCCGACGATCTCGCCGGCACGCACGGTGAGCGAGACGTCATGCACGGCAACGGCGCCGGCATCGTCGAGCGCGCGGAGTTTTTCCAGCTCCAGGCGCGCCTTGCCGGCTTCGCCGGTGCGTGGCGGCTGAACGGTCAGCTCCTCGGCGCCGATCATGGTGCGGGCCATTGCGTCCGGCGTCAGTTCCGACACTTTGCCGGCGCCGGCGAGTTTGCCGCGGCGCAGGATCGTGACCTCGTCGGCGAAGGCCATGACTTCGCGGAACTTGTGCGTGATCATCAGGATGGTCAGCTCGCTCTTGACGACCATGTCGCGGAGCATGCCGAGCACCTCGTCGGCCTCCGCCGGCGTCAACACCGAGGTCGGCTCATCCAGGATCAGGAAACGGCGCTTCAGATACAGCTGCTTAAGGATCTCGCATTTCTGCCGTTCGCCGGCGGAGATGTCGGAGACCTTGGCTGACAGCGGCACCTTGAAAGGCATGCGCGCCAGGAAAGCCTCGAGCTCCTTCATCTCCTTCGGCCAGTTCACCGCGGCCGGCACGTCGTCGCGGGCAAGCACGAGGTTTTCGGCAACCGTCATCGCCGGCACCAGCGTGAAGTGCTGGTAGACCATGCCGAGGCCGAGCGCATGGGCATCCTTCGGATTGGCGATCGCCTGCTCGCGGCCGCCGACGAGGATGTCGCCTTCCGTCGCGTGGTAGTAGCCCATGATGCATTTGACGAGTGTCGATTTGCCGGCGCCGTTCTCGCCGAGCAGCGCGTGGAATGAGCCCGGACGTACCTTCAGTTCGACATTGTCCAGGGCCAGGAAGTCCCCGAAGCGCATGGTCATGGCGAGCGCGTCGACGCCGAAGGCGCCGACAAGCGGTGGCGGCTCGCCAATGATCACGAGATCGCTCCGATGAAAGCGTCCGAGGTCGAGACCGCGCCGAACACGCCGCCCTGCATCTTGATCATCTTCAGCGCGTGATCGTGGTTGCTCTTGTCGGTCGCGCCACAGCAATCGTGGAGCAGCACGCATTCGAAGCCGCGATCGTTGGCCTCGCGCATGGTGGTGTGGACGCAGACGTCGGTGGTGATGCCAGTCAGCACGATATTTTCAATGCCGCGCACGCGCAGGATCAGCTCGAGGTCGGTGGCGCAGAACGAGCCCTTGCCGGGCTTGTCGATAATCGGCTCACCCGGCAGTGGCGCCAGTTCCTCGATGATGTCCCAGCCGGGCTCGCCGCGCACCAGGATGCGCCCGCACGGGCCGGGATCGCCGATGCCGGCGCCGATCTGCCGCGAACGCCAGCGCTTGTTGGCGGGAAGGTCGGAGAGGTCGGGACGGTGGCCTTCGCGGGTATGGATGATGTGGAAGCCCTGCTTGCGCATGACGCTGAGCAGCTTCTTGATCGGCTCGATCGGCGCCCGCGTCAGCGACAGATCGTAGCCCATCTTGTCGACGTAGCCGCCGACGCCGCAAAAATCGGTCTGCATGTCGATGATGATGAGCGCGGTGTTTTCAGGGCGGAGATCGCCGTTGTAAGGCCAGGCGTAAGGCTCGGATTTGATATAGCGCTCGGGCATGATCTCGCTTTCTAGCGGGTGATCGATAATTCGGCCGGGGCTCCGGTCAGCGTGCGTTTCGGCGAGCAGGTGATGATCATGATCGCCAGTGTCAGGATGTAGGGCGCTGCATTGAAGAGGTGATAGCCGGAGGTGACGCCGACCGATTGCAGCGCCGGCCCGAGCGCCGCCGCGCCGCCGAAGGCGAGCGAGGCCCAGAGGCTGAGCAGGGGATCCCAGCGCGCGAATATCACCAGCGCGACCGCGGTGATGCCCTGGCCTGAGGAGAGGCCCTCGTTCCAGCTCCCGGGATAGAACAATGACAGAAAGGAGCCGCCGATGCCGGCGAGGAAGCCGCCGACCATGGTGGCGCGCAGACGGATCAGCAGAACGGAATGGCCCATCGCGCGCGCGGCGTCCGAGCTTTCGCCGGCGGTGCGGATGAGCAGGCCCCAGCGCGTGATGCGGAAGGCCCAATAGAGGATCGGCGCCAGCACCACGCCGATCAGGAACAGCACGTTGATGCGCAGCGCGGCGCGGACTTGCGGGATGTCGCTCCACCAGCCGAAATCGATCGCAGGCAGGCGCGGCGCGGTGGGCTCGATCAGCGGCTTGCCGAGATAGAAGGCAAGACCGGTGCCGAACAGCATCAAGGCGATCCCGACCGCGACGTCGTTGACGCGCGGCAGCGAGCAGATGCCGGCATGCAGCGCGCCAAGCAAGGCGCCGGTGATGCCGGCCGCGAGCACGCCGAGCCAGGGCGATCCCGTCAGGTAAGAGATGCCGTAGGCGCTCATCGCGCCCATCACCAGCGTGCCTTCGAGGCCGAGATTGATGCGGCCCGAACGCTCGGTGATGCATTCCCCCAAGCTCACGAACAGGAAGGGCGTCGAGACGCGAATGGCGCCGCCGAGGACGGCGAGCGGGACGGTCCAGAGTCCGATCGATCCGTCAGCCATCAGGACTTGCCCTTCAGGAATCCAATGCGGCCGTAGAGCGCATCGCTGGCCAGCACGAAGACGAAGATGATGCCCTGAAGCACCAGCACCGATGCATCAGGCAGTCCCAGGCGGCGCTGCAACAAGCCGCCGCTGGCGCTGATGCCGCCGAGCAGGATCGCGACGGGAATGATGGCGAGCGGATTTTGCCGTGCCAGGAAGGCGACCAGGATGCCGGTGAAGCCGTAACCGGCCGCGAGATTGGCATTGGTCCGACCTTGGACGGCCGCGACCTCGACCATGCCGGCAAGGCCGGCGGCGCCGCCGGCGAGGAAGCAGATGGTGAGGATCAGCTTGCTGACACCGAGGCCGACGATCTTGGCAGCGCGGATGTTGCCTCCGGCAACGCGCGCGGCAAAGCCGAACACGGTGTGATAGATCAGAATGTAGGCCGCTACCGCGGCGATCAGCCCGAAGACGAGGCCCCAATGCACGTCGGTGCCCGGGATGGAGCCGATCATGTTGGCGGCGCCTATCTCGCGGGTCGACGGCTTGTTGAGGCTTGCGGGATCCCGCATCATGCCTTCGACGAGATGATTGAGGATCGCGAGCGCGATGTAGACGAGCAGCAAGCTCGAGATCGTCTCGTTGACGCCGCGATATTGCCTCAAGGCGCCGGCGAGCATGATCCACAAGCCGCCGCCGATCACGCCCCCGATCACCATGCCGATCTGCACGACGAGCGGCGGCATGCCCTGAAGCAGCAGTGCTGCGCTGGTCGCCGACAGCGCGCCGATCAACAGCGCGCCCTCGCCGCCGATAATGACCATCCCAAGCTGCGCCGGCAGCGCGGTGCAAAGCGCGGTGAGAATGAGGGGCGCAGCGCGCGTCAGCGTATTCTGCCAGGAAAACCAGGTGCCGAAGGCGCCCTGGTACATATAGAAATAGAGATCCAGCGGATTCTTGCCGAACAGCATGACGAAGATGCCGAAGACCACGAGCGCGCCGGCCAGCGCCGCGCCGGGGATCAGGACATACTCGATCGTGCCGCCGTGGCGTTGCAGAAAGCCGGGGTCGGCGGTCGGGGCAATCGTCCCAACCGCCTGGGCAGAATCCGCTGTTTCTGATGTCACGAAGTCGCTCCGATCACGCCTTCGACGAGATAGTCCATCTTCTCGAGTTCGGGATCCTTCTGACCGCGGTCGGTACCGGTCGGGATGACGGTCTTGCCCTTGTTGTCGACCAGGCCGCCCTTGAAGATGGCAAAGCCGTCCGCGGACAGGAATTTGGCCTTCGCCTCGTCCGCCGCCTTGCGCGCCTCGGCCGAGACGGCTTCACCATAGGGCGAGGTCTTGACGATTTCTTCCTTCAGGCCGCCGCGGTAGAAGTTCGGGATGCCCTCGCCGGCGGCGATCATCTTGACGAACTTCGGATAGAGTGCTTCCCAGTTCCACTCCGCGCCGGTGAGGTAGGCCTTGGGCGCCAGCGCCGACTGGTTGGTGTGATAGCCGCAGACGAAGGCGCCGCGCCGCGCGGCGTTCTCGACCATGGTTTTGGGGCCGTCGACGTGACAGGTCAGCACGTCCACACCCTGGTCGATCAGGCTGTTGGTGGCTTCGGCCTCCTTGACCGGCATCGACCAGTCCCCGGTGAAGATCACTTGCGTGGTGGCCTTCGGATTGACGGACTTCGCACCGAGCGTAAAGGCATTGATGTTGCGCAGCACCTGCGGGATCGGCTTGGCCGCGACGAAGCCGAGCTTGCCGCTCTTCGACGTCAGGCCGGCGACGATGCCCGAGATGTACTGGGCTTCGTCGATATAGCCGAAATAGCTGCCGGCGTTCTTCGGGTCCTTGTCGGTCCAGAGGCCGCCGCAGTGCTCGAAGCGCAGCTTCGGGTACTTGGTGGCCATCTTGATCATGTGCGGATTGTAGTAACCGAACGAGGTCGGGAAGAGCAGGGTGGCGCCGTCGAGGTTGATCATGGACTCCATCGTCTTCTCGACCGCGTCGGTCTCGGGGACTTTCTCTTCCTCGACGACCTTGAGGCCCGGAATCTTCTTCAGCGCCGCCGCGCCCTGCGCGTGGGCCTGATTGTAGCCGTAGTCGTCGCGCGAGCCGACATAGATGAAGCCGATCGTGGTCTCGGCCGCGAAGGCCGGGCGGGCGCCTGCCGCTGCGCCGAGGGTGAGGGCGGCACCGCCCTGCAACAAATGACGTCGTGAAATCCTGCCAAAATCCATTGCTTGCTCCCCTTGGCGGATTGACCGCCTCAAATCTCGCGGCTGCGCCGGTCTGGCGGAGCCCGCGATGGGATGTCGCAAGCTTCATGCCAGAGGTTAAGGGGTGTGCATATCGATGTAACCATTTGTAAAATATGATATATATCAAATGTGCAAATTTTGATCAGGATGGTGTGAGATTAAATTCTGGGCAGTATTTTCTGATTGTATGCAATGTAGTTAAGCAATCTTAAACCGTCTGTCGCGCGGATGGACGACTGCAGACGGCCGGCTGATCGTCCACATTCATGCTAACCACGCGGCTGACTCGCGACGGCGCTGGTCTGAATTCGCTGGCACCGAACTTGTATCGATTGATACTGCGACCGCCCCTCGCGGTCTCCAGGATGGAAAGCTTGACCGAGATGGGTGCTGGTAACGCCGTTCAGAATGCATCGCTCGGCGACGAGATCGTTCGTCGGGTCAACGAGCTCGCGGCGATCTCGGAAGACGGCGACAAGCTCACCCGCATCTTTCTCACGAAGGAGCTGCGCGCGGCCTCGGACGTCATTCTCGGCTGGATGCGCGAGGCCGGCATGAGCGCGCATCTCGACGCGATCGGCAATGTTTGCGGCCGCTATGATGGCGAGCAGCCGGGAGCGCCCTGCCTGATGCTCGGCTCGCATTACGATACGGTGCGCGATGCCGGCAAATGGGACGGCCCGCTCGGTGTGATCACGGCGATTGTCTGTGTCGCCGACCTCAATCGCCGGGGCAAACGTCTGCCGTTCGCGATCGAGGTGGTCGGCTTTGCCGACGAGGAAGGCGTGCGCTTCGCCTCGACCCTGCTCGGCAGTCGTGCAATGGCCGGCACGTTCGACGAGAGCGTTTTGAACACGCGCGACCGGGACGGTGTGTCGATGCGCGATGCGATCATCGAATTCGGCCTCGACCCCGATCATATCGGCGCGGCCGCGCGCGCCCGGCGCGAGCTGCTGGCCTATCTCGAGCTGCACATCGAGCAGGGGCCGGTGCTGGAAGCCCGGAATCTCCCTGTCGGCGTCGTCAGCGCGATTGCGGGCGCGACACGGCTGGCGGCACGGTTGACCGGGATGGCCGGTCACGCCGGCACCGTGCCGATGGCGCTGCGCCGCGACGCGCTTACAGGCGCGGCCGAATGCATCGGCGCCATCGAGCAGTTCTGCCGCACCGACGAGGGCGGGCTGGTCGGCACCGTCGGCTACATCCAGGCGAGGCCCGGCGCGACCAATGTCATTCCGGGTGAGGTATCCTTCACCATCGACATGCGAGCGCCGACCGACATGCATCGCAAGCGCGCGGTCGCCGACGTGGTCCGCCAGATCGAGGCGATCGCCAAGCGCCGGCAACTGGCGCTTCAGCTCGATGTCACCCATGAGAACCGCACTGTCCCTTGCGCGCCCTGGCTGAAGGATCAGATCGCGCAGGCGATCGCAGCCGAAGGTCTTTCCACCTTCGAGCTGCCGAGCGGAGCGGGGCATGACGGCATGGCGATGATCGACATCGCCGATGTCGGCATGATCTTCGTTCGCTGCCGCGGCGGCATCAGCCATCATCCCGACGAGCATGTCGAACTTGCAGACGCCGACGCCGGCGCGCGGGTGCTGCTCAGGGTGATCGAGAATTTCAAGCCGAGAGCGGCGTAGGCCCGGAAGTCACCGGGTAGAGACACGAATCAGAGAAGTGTAAAATGGCGTAACTTCACCAGGCGCCAGCCGACTTAGACAAATGAACAGCGACAATTCCATTTCAAGCCGGCAAGAGAACCGGTTTTACCAGGGCGCGGCTGCGACCTTGGTCGCCAACGCGCTTCAGGCGGTGAATTTTCTCGGCGACCGCTTCATGAGAAAGTCGCAGCATTCGCCGTCGGCGATCGAGGACCTCTATCGCCACTCGATGGACAGCGCTTTTTCGGTGACCGAGGCTTTCCTCGTCACAGGTGCTCCGCACGCCTCCGCCTATTATCCGCGCGACTTTGCCTGGTTCTATCCTGACGTCCTCGACCCCGAGACCATCATGGACGCGCAGGATGCGCTGCGTCGGGCCCGCCTGCTCGAGAAAAGCGTGCGCCTGTTGCTGCAGGCAGTTCGCGCCGATGTCGTCACCACGACAATCGTTCCGGCGGGGCGCGGCCGATATCTCGGCGTGAACTATTTCTCGCGTCCCTCGGATACGTTGCTCGGCATTCTGGCGGGTCTGCAGCAGATGCTCTCGGCCGAGAGGCGGGCGTCGTCCTATCTGGCGATGTCGCAATGCGCGCATGCCGGTCGCCTGCTGCTGGTCGAATATGGCGCCGATCTCAAGCGTGCGACCCTGAAGCTCGCAAGCGAGCTCGAGCCGTACGATGCTGACGGCGCCAGATATCTGCTCTGCGACGCCAGCGGCCCTCGTTCGGCAGCAACCGACACCCGCGCCGAGCGCCGGCGCTTTGTCACCAATGCCTGCGTCTACACGACGTTCGTGTGGGGCGTGCAACTCGGCATCGTCGATGAAAATGAGCTGAAGCGGCTGCTCGGGCGCGACCTCGCAGAGTACAAGAAGGGTCTGCTCCGCCTGTTCGGCAAGGACGGCTACATCAGGCATTCGCTGGATGGCCCGGCGGGCGCGCCGGCCTCCATGGTCGCGCTGGATTTCGTCAGCGTGCATCGCGGCTTCTGGAATATGAACGATCCGAGCGAGCGTGCGCTGTTCGCGGCCACGACGGATCTGATCCTCGCCGAGCCTCGCTTCCGCATCCCCAGCACGTTCCACTTCCTGGTGTCGGCGGATAATCCGCGGAACAAGATGATCCACAAGATTGCGGCACCGGCCTATCAGGGTCGCTCGTCGTGGCCGACGTTCAACGTCGAGTTCGCCGATCGCATGCTGGACTTTGACGAATTCTCGGAGAGCAATATCTATCGCGCCTGCGCGCAAGGGATATTGAAAGACATCCGCACCGCGACCGAGGTCCACGGCGGTTATCAGGAGCTGATCTCGGAGCAGGGGCTGAAGTATCGCACCTGGGCCTATAAAGGCGCGGTGGCGCACTCCTGGTTCCCGCGCTTCCTGTCGGTGTGGAGGAGGGCGTACGGAACGCCGCTCCTCCAGTGGAACGACTGAACCGCCGCGCTATCCCGCCGTCACGTCCACCAGCTCGCCGCCCTCGAGCACCTTGGCTGCCTTGGCGCGGTCGAGGTCGCCTTCCCAGGCGGCGACGACCACGGTCGCGACGCAATTGCCGATGAGGTTGCCGACTGCGCGGGCCATGCCGATGAACCAGTCGACCGACAGCACGAGCACAAGGCCGATCGCCGGAATGCTCGGCACCGCGTTCAGCGTCGCGGCCAGGATCACGATGGCCGAGCCCGGGACGCCGTGCGCGCCCTTCGACGTGATCAGGGAGACGCCCAGCACCAGCAGGAGATCGCCGAAGGACAGCGGTGTGTTGGTGGCCTGCGCGATGAAGACGACGGCCAGCGTGAGATAGATCGAGAAGGCGTCGAGGTTGAAGGAGTAGCCGGTCGGGATGACGAGGCCGACCACGGAATCCTTCACGCCCATGCGCTCCAGCTTCTTCATGATCTGCGGCAGCACCGCATCGGAAGAGGCGGTCGCGAGCACGATGGTCAATTCCTCGCGCAGGTAGGACAGGAACTTCAGGATGTTGATGCCGGCGAGCGCCATCACGCTGCCGAGCACACCGAGCACGAAGATGCCGACCGAGATGTAGAACAGCATCACCAGCGAAACCAGCTGCTTCAGCGAGCCGACGCCATATTTGCCGACGGTGTAGGCGACCGCGCCGAGAACGCCGAGCGGGGCAACGCGAACGATCAGCCCCATGACGCGGAACAGCACCGTGGAGGCCGCGTCGATGACCGAGGTGACGAGAGCGCCCTTCTCGCCGCCGACCAGCGCCAAGCCGACACCGAACAGCACGGCGAAGAACAGCACCTGGAGCACGTCGTTGCGCGACAGCGCGTCGAACGATGTGGTCGGGATCACGTTCATCAGGAATGCACCGACGCCACCGCCCGCCAGCTTGTGGGCGTTGTCGGCGTAGGTGTTGAGCGCCTTGGCATCGAGCGTCGAGGGATCGATGTTCATGCCGTGGCCGGGACCGAAGATGTAGGCAAGCAACAGGCCGACCACGAGCGCGACTGTCGTCATGACCTCGAAATACAGCAGCGCCTTGACGCCGACCCGGCCGACCTTCTTGAGGTCACCGGCGCCGGCAATGCCATGCACAACCACGCAGAACACGATCGGCGCCACGATCATCGAGATCAGCTTCAGGAAGGCGTCGCTGAGGATCTTCAGGCCGATGGCAAAGTCCGGAGCGGCCACGCCGAGGATGATGCCCAGGACCAGTGCGGCCAGGACCTGGACGAATAGGGACGTATAGAGCGGCTTGGGCTCAGCGGTGGGTGCCGCGGTAATGGTCGACATGGTGGATTCCCCCGGTTTGACGCAACTTGAGCGTCAAAAGGAGCAACAACCGTGCCAGAATGTCGCGGTTTCGGCCGGAAAACCGCTTATTCCGCGGCTTTGGCCGTCCTGCCGAACATCCGCGTCGGCGCCGGGAAGCCACAGGAGTTGCCGTCGGTGACCTTGACCTGGTCTTCCCACGGCAGGCGATAGCTGCCTGCAACCATGTCTTGCATAAAGGTGTAGGGGCAGTCCATCGCGCCGCCCTTCACCGCGACATAGCCGCGGTGCCAGAGCTGGTAGATGTTGTTCTCGACGCCCCAACTGATGCGGGCCTCGCGCACGAGATCGGGGCGCACCTCGGCGGTGATGATCTCGTCGGCGCGGCCGGTGGTACCGTGCGCCAGTACGCTGCCGTCGAAATTGACGATCATGCCTTCGCCCATGGAATCGAACGAGCCGTCCGAGCCGCACATGCAGACGTTTGCCGTGACCATCAGGTTCTGGAACGAATTGGCCTGATTGGTGAAGCGCCAGGCGTCGCGGATCGGTGCGGTATAGCCGGCGGTGCGGATCATGATCTCGGCACCCTTGTAGGCGCATTCCCGCGCCATTTCCGGGAACATGCCGTCATGGCAGATGATCAGCGCGATCTTGGCGCCTTTCGGCCCCTCGATTACGGGAATGCCAACGTCGCCCGGCTCCCACGGTTCGACCGGAATCCAGGGATGAAGCTTGCGGTAATAGAGCTTGATCTCGCCGTGGTCGTCGATGATCAGGCCGGAATTGTAGGGATTGCCGTGCGGGTTGAACTCCATGATGGAGAAGCAGCCCCAGATCCTGTTGTCGATGCAGGCCTGCTTGAACGCCGCGATCTCCGGCCCGTCGAGCCGGCACATGATCTCGGGATTGGTGTCCATCGAGAGGCCGTGCAGCGAGTATTCGGGGAACACCACCAGATCCATGGTGGAGAGGTTGCGGCGGGCCTTGCCGACCATCCAGACGATGCGCTCGGTCTGCCGGGCGAGATCGGCACGGGTCACGACGTTCGGCAGCTGCAATTGCACGAGCCCGATGACCACGCCATTGGGAGATTTGTTCAGTCCGCCAAGCCCGTTCATGAGCAGCTCCCTTGCGTGTCCGGCGCGGCGTCGTTGCCCGCGCTGTTTGTCGGCGGAGCAAATCCGATTTTGGTGGCGGGCAAAAGTCCATTTTTCAGGCGGCAGGCGGTGGTCGTGCTCGCGGCGGCCGTTGGCCTCCGGGAGCAGGCAGGCGCCCATTGTTGCGGCGCCGCGTGCCTCAAGTCTCGGCTTGACCCTGCAAATCGACAGGTGTCAGACTTATGACATGAGTACAGTCGAACGACATGCTGCAAGCCTTCGCGACGAATATGCCGAGATGACGCGCCAGCGCATCGTTGCGGCGTTTGTCGAGACTTTGGAGGATGAAGAGGCCGACGACATTTCCATGGCCGCGGTGGCCAAGCGCGCGAAAGTGGCCGAGCGAACCATCTATCGGCACTTCAAGACCCGCGCGGAGCTGTTTGCCGCGGCCGGCGAATGGATCGAGGACAACGTCTTCAGCTACATTCCCTTCACCTCGCCGGACGAACTGCCCGAGATTTTCCGCAAACTGTGCAAGCGGTTCGACCGTCATCCGCATCTGGCACGCGCCATCGCGATGACGAGGGCAGGCCGCCGGGTGCGCGCCGACTTCAGGCGGCACCTGATCGACCAGCATCGCAAGGCGATGGCGCCGCTGGTGCGGCATCTCCCCGCAAAGGAGGTCCGCCAAGCCGAGGCGCTCGCGTCCTACCTCAACAACGTGCTGGCCTGGAACGCGATGCGCGAGGATTTCGGCATGACGAGCGCCGAGATCGCCGACGCGATCGAATGGGCGCTCACGACTCTCCTGAAGGACGTCCGTCAGCGCGATGCCGCCGCCGCGCGCAGCGGCAAGTCCGATAAGAAGTCCGGAAAATCGCCGCGCAAGCGGACCGCGGCTGCGAAAGTGCCGGCATAAAGTGAGGCAGGCCATGAACGCGATACCCGACGATCTCCTGATCAATGCGCCTGACGAGGTTTGCATCCGCCAGGACCTGGTGCTGACGGCGCTCGGTCGCCGTCCCGCCGATCGCGCCTTGCGGGTGGGCAAGTTACTGGACGTGCACAGCCGCACCTGGAGCGAGGACCAGGAGATCGTCTTCAAGGGCCGACGGATCGCGTGGGTGGGGCCGGCGGGAAGCTATCCCGGCGAGGTCCGCGAGCGTGTGCATCGGCCGGATCTCGCGGCCGTGCCCGGCTTTGGCGAAGTGCACAAGCACATCGAAAGCTCGCATCTGACGCCGGAATGGGAAGCGGCGCTGGTGCTGCCCCATGGCAATACCTGGACCTGCGAGGCGAGCCACGAATTCTCAAACGTCAACGGCGCGCGCAATCTCGAATTCTGGTTCGAGGCACGTCGCCGCGGCTCGCCGCTCAAGATCTTTCCGCAGCCCGGTTCGGCGGTGCCACCGACCGCATATGAATGGGGCGGCGGCTGGTATGGCCGCGATGAGCAGGCGCGCTTCATGGCCGAAAGCCTGATGGTCACAGGGCTCGACGAAGTCATGGACTGGCCGGCTGTGTGGAATCCGGACAACCCGTCCTACAAGCGGCTCTGGGGCATGATCGAGGCGACGTTTGCGGCACGCGGCGTCGTCGAAGGCCACGCGTCCGGCCTGCGGGATCTGCCCTCCATCAACGCCTTTGCCGCGGCCGGGCTTGCATCCGATCACGAGGTGCAGACTCCGGAGGAGACCTGGGACAAGCTCACGCGGGGCCTGTTTGTCGAGCTGCGCGTCTATGCCATGGACGAGATCGTCAAATGGCTGCTTGCGAAGGGTTTGCAGGATTGGTCGCAGGTCGCCTTCACCACTGACGACCGCAGTGCCAGTCACACGCTCGAACTCGGCGCCAGCGATCACAATGCGCGGGTCGCGATCGAAGCCGGCCTTGCGCCTGAGATCGCAATCCAGTGTCTCACCATCAACCCGGCGCGGCACATGCGCCTCACGCCGTTCGTCGGCAGTCTGGCGCCGGGGCGCTTCGGCGACGTCGTGCTGCTGTCGGATGTTGCCAAGCTGACGATCGCCGAAGTGTGGGCCGACGGCGTGCAGGTTTCCGAAGGCAAGCGCTATCTCGGCGAGGTGCCAAAGATCGATTGGCCGGAGTGGGCGACCAAGACGGTCAACATCAAGCGCAAGATCAAGCCCGAGGATTTCGAGCTGCGGGCTGACCCCGGCCGTGCCACGATGAAAGCGGCGGTGATCCGCCCCTTCCATTGGCATCCGGAGTTCTACACGCTCGACTTGCCGGTGCGAGGCGGGGCCGTGCAGCGCGACGAGAGCGAAGCCATTACCAAATTCGCCATCGTCGACCGCTTTTCCGGCGACGGTCGTGTCGCCAAGATGTTCTGGCGCGGCTGCGGACCGCGTACGCCGGAAACGGCGCTCGCCTGCTCGGTGGCGCACGACAAGCACAATATCTGGGTGGTCGGCTCGTCCGACGCGGCGATGGCACAGGCGGTGAATGCGCTGATCGAGCTTCAGGGCGGATGGGCGCTGGTGCGCGAGGGCGAGCTCGTCGCCACCGTACGCTTCGAGGTCGGCGGGCTGATGAGCTGCCGCTCGGCGCAGGCGCTCGACGCCGAGATGCAGGCGCTTTACGCGGAAGGCCGCAAGGTCGACTGGATGTACGAGCCGACATTCCGGCCGCGCTGGTATCCGGGATTTCCTGAACGGCTCATGTTTGCAACGCTGACTTGTGCGCCCTGGAGCTGGGTCCTGGTGGCGCCGTGCGAGCAGGCGCCGCTCGGTTTCATCAATGTGCAGACGGGCGAAGCACACCCGGTGGTCTGGTAGGAGGACTGGGATGGACGAGATGACGAAGCCGCAAGCTGCTTCTGCAGAGCCGGCGCCAGGGGCAGCTACCGGGCTGCTCGATCGGGCCTTCCGCCTCACCGAGCGTGGCACGGGTGTCGGGCGCGAGATGATGGCCGGAGCGACCACCTTCGCGGCGATGGCCTATATCATCGCCGTGAATCCCGCGATCATGTCCAACGCCGGTATGGATCGCGCCGATCTCGTCAGCGCCACGGCGCTGGCCGCGATCTTCGGTTCGGTGATGATGGGACTGTGGGCCAACCTGCCGCTCGCGGTCGCGCCCGCGATGGGTTCGAACGTCATCTTCACCTATGTCATCGTCAAGCAGATGGGCATGCCCTGGCAGGGCGCGCTCGCCATGGTCGCTTTCACCGGCGTGCTGTTCCTGATCCTCAGCCTGTCGAAGCTGCGCGAGAAGGTCGCAAAGGACGTGCCGGAAGCGCTGAAGATCGGCATCCAGGCGGCTGTCGGGACTCTCATCGTGTTTATTGCGCTGCGAGGCGCCGGATTCGTCGTCCAGAATCCGTCGACCTACATCGCCATGGGATCGCTGCGCAGCCCGCCCGTGCTGCTGACGCTGTTCGGCCTCCTGCTCACGCCGGTGCTGGTGGTCCGCCGGGTCCCGGCGGCGCTGATCCTGTCGATCGTGTTGCTCACCGTGATCGGCTTCTTCGTTCCCGGCGCCAACGGCAAGATGGTGACGTCGATGCCGTCAGCGATCATATCGTGGCCGCGCTGGCCGACCAGCACCTTCATGGCGCTCGACGTCGGCTATCTCTTCAGCCATATCGTCGTGGCATTGCCGCTGCTGTTCTATTTCCTGTGCGCCGAATTCTTTTCGACGCTGGGCACGCTGATCGGCGTGACGGGCGCCGCCAATTTGCGCAAGCCGGACGGCTCGATCCCGAACGCCACCGCGGCCTTTGCGACCGATGCCACGGCCTCCATCGTCGGACCGCTGCTCGGCACGTCGGTTGTGACGGCCTATATCGAACGATCACCGGCGTGCAGGCCGGCGGCCGCACCGGCCTGACGTCGCTGACCGTCGCGGGGTTCTTCTTCCTGGCGCTGTTCTTCTGGCCGATCTTTGTCATCATCCCATCGCAAGCAACCGCACCTGCGCTGGTGCTGGTTGGGGTGCTGATGATGCAGGGCCTTGCCCGCATCGACATGACCGATCTCGGCAACGCGGTTCCGATCGTCCTGACGTTGCTCGTCACCGTGCTGACCAACAACCTCATCAACGGAATGGCCTTGGGGACTCTGAGCTACATCGCACTGGAAGTAACCCTCGGCCGGCGGTCACAGATTCCTGCGATGGTGTGGGGACTGGGCGTTGTGTTCATCGCCTACGCGATCGTGACAGCCCAGATTTTTTGATGCGCATGCTATGCCGCCAGATCCAGCAATCGGCATGATCCGCGCACCAGCACCTTGCGTCCCGCCGGCGTCATCGCGGGCACTCCGTCATTGACGTCGACGAGGCCAAGCTTGGCGAGACCTTCGAGCAGATAAGCCTTCGCGAGGCGGCCGCTCGGCACCGGATTGCGGAGCGCTCTCAGCGCCTCCCACTGGTCCGGTGAAAGATCAAAGTCGACGTCGTTGCTCATGTTGCCTCAAGCGTTAGTCACGTTCGCGCGCCCCTGTTAGCGGCGCGGCATGAAGATGATGCGACGACAATGAGTCGGGAATTCGGTGAGCTGCTTAGAACTTTTCTTCACGAATTGCCGCAGTCTGTTGCGCCACAATAGTTAAGATCGGCCAGATGCGACGATCGTCCCGATCGCCGATCACTATTTGATGATCTTGATTTGATGCTGCGTTGCGACGGGCGCAGTGCACGGGAAGCGTTGCTGTCTCATTCTGCGTCGCGATATGTCCAGAAAGGGTGAGACGCTGGGTTCGTGACTCTGTTAGGCTGATTTGTGGGGAATGGCTTCACGCGGAGGAGTGTGAGTGCATGAACAGGCTGGTCGAAATTCGTAGTCAGGAATCCCTGTGCCGCGAGCGCGCGGCGCTCGATTTCGAGCGTCGGGTTTTCTGGCTGGCGCAAGCTCAGGAATGGGAACAGCGTGCGCTCGACGAAATTGCCTCTCACTTTCGCGAGTGTAATGTCGCTCACGCAGAGCTTGCACGAAACTGACGTTCGCCGCGAGCCCAAAGACTTACCGACGACACTTACTGACGAGACTTACTGATAAGTGGCAACGATATCGGAGACCGCGCGCTCGAGCTGCTGCGCGGTGGCGCATTGCCGCACCACGCTGCAAAAGGTCGCATAACGCGGCATCTCGGAATCGCCAAAGCCCCAGGCGAGTCGTCCTTCGGGGTTGAGCCAGACCAAGCGCTTCGAGCGTTCGGAGATGCGGCGCAGGATGTCCGCGCGCGGATCGAGATTGTTGCTGCGGGCATCGCCGAGCACGATCACGGTGGTCTGGGGCGTCAGCGCGCCCATGAAGTCTTTTTCGAAATCGACCAGCGACGAACCGTAGTCGGACGAGCCGAATCCGACCTTGGACATGATCTCGGCCATCGCCTCTTCCGGCGACTTCTTCTCCAGGATCTCGCTGACCTCGATCAGATGCGACGAGAATGCAAAGGAGCGGACGTCGTCCACAACTTCGTGCAGTGAGTGGATCAGAAGCAGGAAGAAATCGGAGACCTGTGCTACGGAGCCGGAGACGTCACACAGTGCTACGATCTTCGGCCGGTCGCGATGCTTGCGCTTCCATGCGGTGAGGAACGGCACGCCGCCCCAGGCGGCGTTGCGGCGGAGCGTGCGGCGCACGTCGAGATGACCGCGACGCTGACGCTTGCGCGGCTTCGAATAGCGCTCGCGCAGGCGGCGCGCGATCTGGCGGATGAGGGCGCGCATCTCCGCCACTTGGCGCCGCTCGATGCGGGCAAGAGGCGCATTGCGCAAGATTTCGTTGCGGAGGTTTTCAGCCTCTTCGCGGGCATAGAGCGCAAGACCCTGCGAGACGGTGTCGCGCACCGCTTCGCGCAAGGCCTCGAGCGCGGCGCGCAGGCGCTCAGCCAGCGCGGGATTGGTTCCGGTCAGCTCGTCAAGATCATCGCGCAGGCGCTGAAAGCCCATGGCGTCGAGGATGCGGCTCGAGAAGATGCCGCGCTGGGTGGAGTAGCGGATGTCGGAGAGCGAGGCCGCACCTGAGGCGCTGGCGATCGCAGCTGATATCGCGTTGCGATCCTGCGAGAGCAGCATCTCGGCGAGCGGTCCCAATCCCTGCTGCGGCTGACCACCGCCCGCTTTGCTGGCCGCATTTGCAGAGGGCGATTGATCCGCGTCCTGCGAATCCTCGCCATTGTCGTTGGCTTCGGGCTGATCCTGCGGCGGCTCGGGCTGGCTGAAGAACAGATCAAAGCAGTCGCCGAGCGCGAGCTTCTCGTCCTGCGATTTGGCCAGCGTCAGCAGCAGGGCGTCGCGCAGGATGGTGCGGTCGGTGATGCCGACCTGCGCGACCGCACGCATTGCATCGATGCTTTCGGCGGGCGAAACATGGACGCCGGCGCCCCGCGCCGCCCGAAAGAAACGATGGAGGTTCTCGCGCATCGGCGTCAACCGAAGACGTTGGACCGGGCTGCCTTGGCGATGAAGGTCGTCACTTGCGGCGATGCCGCCTCGATATCGGCCTCATATTTCAGGAGGACGTTGAGCGTGTCCTTGACGATCTCGGTGTCGAGCTCGGAAGCCTGGAGCAGCACCAGGACGCGGGCCCAGTCGATGGTCTCGCTGACCGAGGGCAGTTTCTTCAGATCGAGCGAGCGGATCTCGTGGATGAAGCCGACCATTTGCCGGCGCAGCGTCTGGGAGATGCCGGGGACACGGCTCTCGACGATGCGCTCTTCCAGCCGCTGCTCGGGGAAGCCGATATGCAGATGTAGGCAGCGCCGCTTCAGGGCGTCGCCGAGATCGCGCTCGCTGTTGGAGGTGAGGATCACGGTCGGCGGTGTGATCGCCGAGACGGTGCCGAGCTCGGGGATCGTGACCTGGAAGTCGGAGAGGATCTCCAGCAGCAGCGATTCGAATTCGGCGTCCGATTTGTCGATCTCGTCGATCAGCAGCACGCAGCCGCCCGGCTGTTCCAGTGCCTGGAGCAGGGGGCGCGGCTCGACGAATTCCTTGGAGAAGAACACGTCGCCGAAATCATGGAGCTGATCGAGCGCGGCATGCAGCGTTTGCGCGCCGCCGAGGACCTCGCCGAGCTTGTCCTTGAGGATCTGGGTGTAGAGCAGCTGCTTGGCGTATTTCCACTCGTAGAGCGCCTTGGCCTCGTCGAGGCCTTCGTAGCATTGCAGGCGGATCATCTTCTTGCCGCGCCAGGCGGCGATTGCCTTGGCGAGCTCGGTCTTGCCGACGCCCGCGGGGCCTTCGACCAGGATCGGCTTCTCGATCTGCTGCGACAGGTAGACGGCCGTCGCGATCTGCCGGCTCGCGATATAGCCTTGCGCGGCGAGGCCGCTCTCCACTGCCTCGATCGAGGTCGAGGCGTTCTGATCAGCCACGAAATGGCGCTCCCAAATGTCTTGCTTGAAGCTTGTTCTGCCTGCGTTCCCGGCAAAGAACAAGCCTCGTTTGGGACGGCCTGACCCGCGCTGAGCGGCACTTTTTCCGTTCAGCGCAAATACTTAGGGGCGGCTGATCGAGCGATCAGTGCCGCAGGCAGCTCCGGCTTGCGGATGGTCTGCCTGACCTCGGCGCCGCAATCGGCGCATTCATAGACGAAGTCAATCTTGGCAAGGCTCCAGTGCGGCTCGACCTCGCGCACATACATCGGCAGGAACCCCATGCATGTCGGGCAAATCACAGGCGCGATTTCGATGTCCTGATGATGCTGTACATAAGCTGGCATCTCGGCTCTCCTTCGCAGGCGACCACCAAACCCCGCGCAGAAGCTACTGCCGGTCGCTCCGAGACCCTCATCAACTCTCTCGAACAGAGGCGGAACGGCGAGGGTTTGTCGTTCGCTGTGACATTCTTGTTACGTCTTCTATACTGTAACGGGCGGACCAAATGGCTATTTCTCCGGCCGATCCGCTTTTTCTCGGACCATCAACGCAACGATAAGGGAGCAACGCCCATGACTCACGCCATTCGTTTTCACAAGACCGGTGGTCCGGAAGTCCTGGTTTGGGAGGAGATCAGTGTCGGCAAGCCTGGCCCGGGAGAGGCGCGCATCCGCCACACTGCCGTGGGCCTCAACTTCGTCGATATCTATAACCGCTCGGGTGTGTATCCGGTGCAATTGCCGAGCGGGCTCGGCAGCGAGGCGGCTGGCGTCGTGGAGGAGGTCGGCCCCGGCGTTACCGATCTGAAACCGGGCGATCGCGTCGCCTACGGCGCCTCACCGCTCGGCGCCTATTCCGAGGTGCGGCTGATCCCGGCCGACCGGCTGTTGAAGCTGCCAGACGGCGTCGACGACAAGACCGCGGCGGCGATGATGCTGAAGGGGCTGACCACGCAATATCTGATCCGGCAGACCTATCGGGTGAAGGCCGGCGATACCATTCTACTGCATGCCGCCGCCGGCGGCGTTGGTCTGATCCTGAGCCAATGGGCCAAGCATCTCGGTGCAACCGTCATCGGCACTGTCAGCAGCGACGAGAAGGCGAAACTCGCCAAGGCGCACGGCTGCGACCACGTCGTTATCTATACCCGCGAGGATTTCGTGAAACGCGTCGACGAGATCACCGGCGGCAAGAAGGTGCCGGTGGTCTACGATTCCGTCGGCAAGGACACGTTCCTGAAGTCGCTGGACTGCCTCGCACCGCTTGGCGTCGCTGCGCTGTTCGGTGCGTCCTCCGGCGCGGTCGAGCCGCTCAATCTTGGTCTGCTGGCGCAGAAGGGCTCGCTCTACGTTACCCGGCCGACATTGTTCACCTACGCTGCCAAGCGCGAGAACCTGGTCGCCATGGCGAACGAGCTGTTCGACGTCGTCAAGTCCGGAGCGGTCAAGATCGAGGTGCACCAGACCTATGCGCTGAAGGATGCCGCCAAGGCGCATGCCGACCTTGCCGCGCGCAAGACCACGGGATCGACCGTTCTGACGGTGTGAGCTTGGGTTGAGCCGTGACGCAGGTTGTTTCAGCCTGCATCACGCTTTCTCGTGCTTGCGCAGGTCGCGAGTGTGGTCATGACGGCTGGCCTGGAGGTCAACGTCTTCAGGCGGGATTTCGGGGAGGGCGGCCTCGGCCAAAATGGCTTCGGTCACGTCGTCGACGCAATTGTCCGCGACTTCGTGGATGAACAAAATGTTCTGATATTCGCCCGAGCTGACGCGGGAGATGACCTCGCGCCTGGTGACTTCAGGATCGACCACCGCCTCGCGACCGCGGCGCCCGTAATCGATCATCACGACGAAATACTGCATCAAGCGATCCTGCCGCGCCCCGACGACCGGGAGCGCGGCAGAGTATTTCTGAAAATGAGAAGAAGGTCAAGACCTATTTCCGATTATCGGAAATCTTGCTTACCGACCCTTCTTGCGCGGGCGGGCCGATTTGGCGCGCAACCGCTCGAGCTGGCCTTTGGGCATCGAGAGGCAGATCTCTCCGACCCAGTCCAGCTTGACGCCGACGATCGGCTTGGCGTTGAAGCTGGTGAGGTTGACGACGGATGGGGATTTGCCCCGCTCGATGGTCTTCAGATAGCGCTCGCCGGTCTTGAGCCGGACCACGGCCTCTTCGCCGTAAAAGCTCGACAACGGGTGACGCTGGTCCTTGTAGACAACGATCACGTCGCCGCTTTCATATTTGGGCAGCATCGAATCGCCGACGATCTCGAACGCGACGGTCTCCTCCATGATCGGGAAGGGCAGCGCGATGTCGCCGAGCCCTTCCGGCGGAACCTGCTCGACGTCGGGCTCGATCACGGCACCGGCCCCGACGCGACCCATGATCGGCGCGAGGTTCAGCTCAAGATATTCCATGATCGGAATGATTTCCGAGGCCTTCACCAGGCGTTCACCGCCGAGGATTTCCGACACGGCACCCGGGCGTACGCCCATCGCCGCGGCCAGCCCGCCCTTGCTCTTGCCCGTCTTTTCCAGGCCCCGCTCGATCATCGCAACGTCCAACATGGTGATTCCCTCGATTGCCCATGGCTCAGCCCTTGTAATCCGAAATTCGGAATTAATGCAATTATGAATATCAGAAAAGATGGCTTGACTTCACCTTCGGAATAACGGAAGGTGTGTTTCGCCTCCGGATCGTGGGATCGGGGCGCATCACAGGACAGCAGCATGGAACCGGGCCGTTGGTCGTCGGAGCATTCCGACGCGCTTTGCGACTATTTTTTCAAGGGACTGTCATATGGGGAGATCGGAAGACAGATTAACGCAAGGTTTGGAACGGCTTACACGCGCAACGCCGTGATCGGTCGCGCCAAGCGGCTCGGGCTTGGGCTCGCCACGCCTGAACGAATGATAAGTCCGTCGATCGTGCCGTCCCTGCCGGGCGAGCCCGCTCCGCGCACACCGCCTCGTGCCGTGCCACCTGGCCTGAACCTGCCGCCGCCATCGGCCCTGAGACCTGCTCAACCCGCCAAACTGCGTTGCGTCGGCATCCAGCCGCGCCTGATCACGCTGGACGAGCTCGAACGAGGCGATTGCCGCTACCCCTATGGCGGCGACAAGGAGGGGGAGGAGATCAGCTTCTGCGGTCACCCACGTCAACCCGGTTCGAGCTATTGCGCGCCGCATGCGCGTCTGACGCGCGGTCCCGGCGCGGCCCGTACGGCTGCTGCCGTCGTGCTGAGGCTCGTCTCCGCCGCCTGACCCGCGCGCGACCGTTCCATTTTCACGTCAATTGGCAAGGAATTTCCAAGTGGCTCGTGCCAAACGCAACAAGTCTTACAGATTGACCGAACTTCACGACCGGCGCTCGCGTGACCTGCCGTTCAATGCCGAGGTCATGGAGGCAGAGGTCGACAACCCGCTCGCGCTTGATTCCGAAGAGAAGATCGTGGCCATGCGGTCGATTCGCAATGATCCGCTCGGCCGACTGCACTCGCATCACCAGATTGATGAGGCGCAATATCGAGGTGGTCGCGCTTACCAGAACGACTGGGAGAGGGCCGAGCGGGGCCCGCAAGCCATGGATCCGACCCGCGAACATGTCGACGGCACGCGCTCTCGCGAGCCCCTGACCGAGCGTCAGCGCCAGGCCGTGCTACGGCTGAACCGGGTCGAACGCGAGCTTGGCACCGACGGCGCCGCGCTGGTGCATGACGTGCTCGTGCTCGGCCTGACCATGGATCAGATCGGGCAGCGGCGCGCTGTCCGCACCCAGCGCTGGAACGACTATTTCGCCCGGCGTTTTCGCGAATGCCTCGACCGGCTGGCCCTGGTCTACGGTTTTGCGACGGATGCCTCAGCGCGGCGCCGCTGAAGGATGGGCCGGCGGCTTTACCGCCGGCCGTCCCGATCTCGCGTCACGGATGCGGCATGATCTGGTAGGGCGTGGTGTAGGGCTCGACTCGGAGCGAAGCGCTGGCCAAAAGCCCGATTTTGGCCGTGGGGGCCTGCTGCATTTCACCGTTCTGCCCGCGATGCACGTTGTACTGCCAGACGGTGAGGTCGCCCTTCTGCGCCAGAGCGTGCGCGACCGCGCTTGCGTCACTGCCGCCGAGCGCCTGGAGCTCGTCGGGCGACAGCCCGATGATGATCTCGTCCTTGACGGTGACGATCTTGAACAGGTTCATTTTGGTCTCCTGCGCCCATGCGCCCTGCGTCGAGAGAGTCAGAAGCGCAACCGCGGCGCCCTTGATGAGATCGCAGCGAGAAAGCATGCCGTCGTCCTTTGGTGCTGAGTGCGCCCGAATCAGAATCATTCATCAGCCATGGCGCCCGTGATCTGCGTGGCCGTTTCGCAACCGCTTGGTCGCACGTTCTTGATCGACGGTTCACGGAGCGAGAAATATCGGATCGTGATGAACCCTGATGCGGGGCGAGGAGTCCAAGACGTGAAGGGGACTTGCCGCATGAAACCCACCCATATTGCCTGTTTGTTCGCATCGCTTGGCATGGCTGGCTCCGCCGTGGCCGCCGATCCGTTTTTTGTCGGAAACTGGGCCTTCACGACGGCCGTGCTTGCGCCTTGGGCCGATCCGCATCGTAAGCCTGACGATGCCGAGCGCGCGCGGCTGATGGGCAAGACAGTGGCTCTCAAGACCGGGGAAATCTCCGGTCCGCGTCCATTTTCCTGCGCAAAGCCGCACTACAAGGTGACGGATTATGGTCCAGACATGCTCTTCCAGGGCGCATTCGACGAGATGTACAGCGCGGACAAGACCGTCGATCCCAAGGCGCTTGCCGCTTCGCTCGGCTTCATGGGGGCCCATATCAAGACACTGGAGACCGGCTGCGAGATCGACCTTCATTTCGTCGACGATACAACCGCCGAAATCGGGCTCAACGATTACGTGTATACGCTGAAGAAGCGCTAGTCCGGGTTTTGCCAGTTTCCGAGCATGTCAGAAACGATGCGAAACGTTGGTCGAATTGACAGTGGTCGGAGCCTTGTGGTGATGATGCTGCTTCTTGACGCAGGTGGGTGACTGCGGCGAGTATTCCTGTTATCCGGAATTGCCGTGGCACGCTATCGATGAAGCATCGCTAAGTCTCACGGTTTGGCTTGCCCGACGGGTTGTTCCTTGACATAATTGCAACCTTGTTGAGATCTGCTCAGCGCGCCAGCCTGCCGGGTGCTCCGACCTAGAGTTCGTCGTCGCCGTGGCGTCGGTGACGACATCAGGTCCTCGATCGGGCTTACGACGCTCGAACCGAAGGACCGATCCTGTGATAGGTGCGAGATGAAGAACCTCAATTTCGCGGCTGAACTGCATCTCAAGCTCGGTGCTCCCGCGACCGGCACGGTCGAGAGCCTCCGCCTGCTACGCGCCTTTCTCAAGCTTGCCCCCCGCCAGCGCTTTGAGGTCATCAAGCTCGTCGAGGATCTTGTCACCGACGAAACGCTCCCCGACCATCCCTTGTCCTAAGCTTTGGCCGGGCGCCGGCAAATACGCTCTGTCCGCCCTCCCGGCCGGCGATGGACCGCCAGGTGACGGCCCCTGCTGAAGCATGGCCGCTGGAAGGCGGTGCGGCAAATGTGATAATCAGACAGGAAAAAGAGGGAGGAGTACGGCCATGATCGAACCGAAGCTCGAAGTTCCGGCTGAACTGCGCGACCTGGCGGAGAAGACGATTGACCAGGCGGAGAAGGCATTCGGCATGTTTTTCGATGCCGCCACCAAATCGATGTCGTCGGTTCCTGGCGCGAGCGCGGACGTGTCCAAGCAGGCGCTCGCCTTCACCGAGCAGAACATGAAGGCGGCATTCGAGCATGCTCGCAAGCTGGTTCACGCGACCGACCTTCAGGAGGCGATGCGGATCCAGTCCGAGTTCCTGCGCAGCCAGTTCACCAACGCCGGCGATCACATGCGCCAGATGACCGGCAACTTCATGCAGCCGGGCAAGGGTAAATCCTGATCTGGATTGTCTGCTCACAAATTGATCTTGCGCAGCGCGTTGAGGCGCATTTCAATTCCCATGCAGGTCCATGATGGGCCACCGGATGAGGCTCATCCGCCGTCCATCGTCCTTTCTGCTGATCCCTGTCGGCTCGTCCGGCAGGGATTTGCATTGTTGAGAGCTTGGAGCGAGCCAGCTACTGGCGCAGCGATCCGATATAGGCAGCGATGTCGGCGGCTTCGGTCCGGCTCAAGGGAAAGTTCGGCATCTTCGGATGGGGGTCAAGCAGGAAGAACGCGAGCCTCTCCGGGCTGAAATCAGGCTTGCGCGCAACCGATGCGAAGGAGGGGACGTCGACGCTGGCCTGAGCCTGGCTGTTCGTCACGAGGTGGCAGCTTGCGCACCAGCGCCGGGCAAGATCGGCGCCGTGATTGGCGTCGGCCGCCAGAACAGGCGATATACCCAAACTCGCCACTGTCGCTAGCAGGAGCCAAATTCGTCTTGCTGCTGCGCGCATCTCATCACCTGCCTACATTCGCTTGCGAACCGTCTACTCAGCCGCAGCATGATCCCGGAAATTGTGAGAGGTCGATACGTGCGATGATCGAGCGGAACAGCCTGCGGGCCAAGCGATAGAAATGGCGCATGGGTGCAGGCGCCCTTGCCGGGGGGAGGCCAAGGCTCTCCATGTCGAGCCTGGTCGCATCAAGCCTTTCGGTATGGTGTAACACGTGCCTCTCCGATGCTGTATGGCCATTTATCCCGGCCGGCATGGAGTTGGGTTGATCTGCCGCAAAGCGTCCCGACTAATAGTCGCCGGGGTTCATGATCATCGGGGCCGTGGTATTGGCAGGCGCGAGCGCGCTGCTGGCACTGTCCCGCAGGAAGCGGTCAAGTGTCGCCTGGATCTTCTCCTTGACCGAGTCGGGCCCACGATCGCTCATCTCGGTGTGTTGCGCACCGGTATGGATAATGTCGATGCCCCGCGCCTTGGCTTCTTCCGGCGTCGGCAGCACGCCGGGGTCGGTCAGGAAATGCGGATCCTTGGAGCGGAACGACAGAATCTTCATGCGGTCGTTGAGGACGAACGGCACCCTGAGATTGTCGAGTGTAATCACCTTCGACACTAGTTCGGGATGCTGCTGCGCGACATACATGGAGACATCGCCGCCGTTGGAATGACCGACGAGCGTGATGTGGTCGTAGTCGGCATTCTCCTGCCGCCCCTTCAATGTGTTCAGCACGAAGAGGATGTTGGCCTCGCAGCGGATATAGACCTCGCGCCGGCCGACATATTTCTGGCCGACATGGGTCATCAGGGGCGGATCGCTGGGCAGATCCTGCTGGATGCTGGCGACCAGATAGCCACGCGCCGCAAGGACGTTGGCAAGGAAGGAATATTCGGTGGCCTTGACCGTGTTGCCGTTGCTGATGATGGCGACCGGAAGCTTCCAAAGACCGAGATTGGCCTTGGTCTCGTAGTCGCGCCGCACCGCGATATCGACCGAGATCGGCCGCTGACGCGCGGCGTCAAACAAGGACAGCATCTCATGGCGGATCGCGAATTTGCTGACGATAACGTACTGGCCCGCCGCGAGGACACATAGAAAAGCCAGAATTGCAAACACCCTTTTCATGAGTTCCGTCTCAATCACTTTTGACTGAACATGGCTATTGAAAACGGCCGGATCGAGCGATCGTGACCAGATTGCGGGATTAAATTTAGGCAAGTCTGTGAGGACGACCGCAAAAGGGCCGCATCAGGAAGGGCCACGCGGCTAAAGGCAGCTATTTCTGCCGCGTTCGGGGCAGAGCCGGAACGCACTCGACAGGGTGAACAGGAAGCGCGGGCTGCGGCGTTCATTGTCCGGCGCGCGGTAGCTCAAAGGCACCGCCACGCCGAAATCCGCCTGGAGATCCTGCGCCAGGAAGAACCGTACGCCTGCACCGGCCGATGTCAGTGATAAGCCGTCGCTCAGCCGGTAGCCGTCGTTCCAGACGGCGCCGGCGTCGCCAAAGGCGTAGAGCTGGTAGCCGCTCCAGTAGCGAAAATTGAGTTTCTGGTCGAAACGCACCTCGAGCGAGCCGGCAAGACCGTTATCGCCGCTGATCTCGGCCGCGCCATAGCCGCGGCCGAAGGCTGCACCGCCGAGATAGAATTGCTGCGAAGTGAACAGGGGGCGTGACGCGGTCTGGCTCGCTGCAGACAGCTTGAGCGACCAAGCGTCGTTGAGCGTCTGGTAGCGCGTAAACCAGAAGTTCAGCACCGAGAAGTTCGAGGTGGCACCATCGCGCGACAACAGATCGTCGTCGACATGCGATGCGCCGAAGATATCGAGGCCCTGGCGAAACGTCATCGTCGCGTAGTTTGTGCCGCCGAAGCCATCTTGCAGCCGGTAGTCGGCAGTGAGGCTCGCGGTTCTGATGTGGTCGTTGTACCAGGGACCGTACAGATCGTGCTCCGACACATTGCTGAAAGTCGTCGCCGCAGTCAGGGTCAGCGTGGACGATTGGGATTGGAGCGGGATAATGCTGGCATGCAACTCGAACGCCTCGGTCGTGGTGATGTCGCTGGCGAGGCGCCGCGCATCCCCAGGCCTGACTGCGCTGTACAGCACCGATCCACCCAGCCGAACGCCGTCGACGCCGACCGGGGCGTCATAAGACAGCCGAGAGAAGCCGAGTTCGCGCGGGTCGTTGGCAATGGTCGACAGGTTGACGGCGAGCGTGTCACCGGGCCCGAGGTAGGAGTTGAACGCGCCCGTCGCGTAGGTCTGCCACGGACCGACCGACGACGAGCCAAAATTGTCCAGGCCGAACGAGGTGAAGACATGCCAGGTCTTCAGATAGACGGTGAGGCGGAAGCGGCCGGTCGTGCCGCCGATCTCCTCCAGCGAGGTGTCGGCGATGCGCACGCCCGGCCGGCCGTTGACGAGGTAGAGCTGGCGTTCAAGCGTTGCCAGGCGCGAGGGTTGTTCGGCTAGAATCGGCCCGAGCATTGGCCTCACGCCGAACTGCTCGGCACCGTCGCCCTTCAGTTCGGCCTCGACGATCGAGCCCTCGATGACTTGGATCCGGGCGCGGCCGTCGGCAATGTCCTGCGCCGGCACGATCGCCCGGCTCAGATGGAAGCCTTGGACCCGGTAGAGATCGCTGATCGCCCCGGCGATCGTGGCGAGGTCAGCTTGCGAGATCTGCTTGCCGAGATAGGTCTGGTAGACGACGGCGATGCGATCATGGGGGATGGCCCGGGCGCCGGTCACGTCGATGTCGCGCAGCACGAACTGCGGCTTGGTATCCCCGCCGGTATTGGGCCCGCCGACCGAGGGCAGCTTCACCGGCGGACGGCCGAGGGATTCCTGCTTGGTTTGGTTTTCAAAGTATTTCTCCGGCTGAAGAGGATTAAATCCCGGCTGGTTCGCCTGCTGCGCGAGTGATTGGGGGAGTCCCGTAAATGTCGACCATAGGAGGACCAAGGCGGCAGCGAGGTACCGTACCACGGTGCGATGCGTGGATTGTCCTGCGTAGTTTGACGGAGACGTCGCCTGGTTCCGGTAAGGATTCAGTAGCTGCATGATTTTTCTTAGTTTTTTATGGTCAATGATCCGTTAATGCGTCCGCCGGACTCCCGGATTACCGCTAAGCTAATCTTGAGTGATCTCGGATACGCAGAAGGCTCGGCAGTAACTCCGGCTGAGGGTCATTATGCTTGTCCGAATTGGAATGCGGTGCGCCGTGATGGTAGCGCTGGTCCTGGGAGCCACATCCGTCGCATCCGCCGCGGATGACGGCGTCTGGTCGGTCGGCAAGTCATCGGGCGAGGTCTGGCTCGCGACCAGTGGCGCGCAGCAGGTCTCGCTGAACCAGGAAGAGACACTGAAGCCGGGGGATACCATCCGCACCGGCCGGAACGGGCGCGTCCTGCTCGTTCGCGGTGAGGAGACGATCCTGATCTCTCCCAACTCGGTGGTCGGTGTGCCGGCCGAGAAGAAGGAGGGTCTTTCGACCACCATCATCCAGCAGGCGGGCTCGATCCTGCTCGAGGTCGAGAAGCGCAATGTCAAGCATTTCGAGGTCGAGACGCCCTACCTCGCCGCCGTGGTCAAGGGAACGCATTTCAGCGTCACGGTCGGCGCGGGCAGCACCAAGGTCGGCGTGCTCCGCGGGCAGGTTGAAGTGTCTGATTTCAAGACCGGCCAGATCGCCCAGGTGATGCCCGGCCAGGTGGCCACCGCCTTCGCGCATGGCAAGTCCGGGCTCAGCCTGAGTGGCTCCGGCACACTCAATCCGATCGAGCAAGGCAAGCCGCGTGCTTCGACCATCGATCGGGTCCCCGTGCCGAAGTCGGGCCTGTCGGCGCCCCGCGATGCTGCCAATGGCCATGCCATCCATGCGCTTGGCAAGATCGAGAAAGGGATCAAGGTCGCGGGCGTGCCGATGCACCAGCCAAGCGGAACTCACGCGCCCAAGCCTGGCATTGTGCGGATCTCGAACTCGCTCGGCGAGGTCAAGCTGAACTTCCACACGGTCACGCACGGGCTCGCCCATAGTGCCGTCGCGCCAGGACGGGTGCGCAATGCGAACGCCAGCACGGGCACGGTGTGGAGCGATGGCAAGTCGAGCACGACGACCACGACCTCCAACAGCTCGAGCGTCACGGCGGTCACCGTCAGCGGCAGTGGATCCGCGGCTGCCGGCTCGTCTACGTCTTCAAGCGCGACAACCAATGTTGCGACCAGTGCCGGGTCGACCAGCGATGTGCCCGGCAACAGTGGAACGCCCAAGAGTAAATCCGACAAAGGGAATGACAACAGTGCTGCCAACAACAGTGCTGCCACCGGCAACGGTAAAGGCAACAACGGCAACGGTGGCGGTAACGGCAGCAATGGCAACGGCAACGGGAATGGTCACCATCACTAAGGCGATTTCCTAGGGGCGATGGGGGCGCGCCCGCGCGAGAGCGGGTGCGCGGGAGGATCGGGTGAAACGCTATCGGCCGCATATTCTTGTCGTGATCGCGCTGGCGGTCGTGCTATCCACGGGATGGCACGGCGCGCTGCGCAACGCGCTCACCGATTTGCGCTTTGCCTGGCAGTCGCGTTCCGCCACCGGTAGCGTCGTCGTGGTGGCCATCGATGCCCCCTCGATCGATCAGATCGGCGTATGGCCCTGGCCGCGCAGTCTGCACGCCGACCTCCTGCACAGGCTCGAGGCTGCCGGCGCGCAGGACATAGCTTTCGACATCGATTTCAGTACGCCCTCGGATCCAGCCTCCGACGATTCTTTCCTCACCGCGCTTCGGAAGGTCGGCGGCTCGACGATCCTGCCGTCCTTCAAGCAGCCCACGCCAAATGGCGGCGCGGTTCACATCAATCGTCCCCTCAAGCCGTTCAGCAGACAGTCATGGCCGGCCGTCGTCAATGTCGCGGTTGAATCTGATGGACTGGTTCGCCGCTACCCGGTCGGAGAGAAACTCGGCGATGCGCAGATGCCGTCGATGGCGGTCGTCTTGGCCGGGCAGAACGTCGACCGGCGTCCGCCTTTCCTGATCGACTTCAGCATTCGGGCAGGATCTATTCCGGTTGTTTCTTATGTCGACGTGCTGCGGGGTGACGCCGCCGCGCTCGATAAGCTCAGGGACAAGAAGGTCATCGTCGGTGCTACCGCACTCGAACTGGGGGACCGGTTCAGCGTTCCCAACGGCCGCATCATCGCGGGACCTGTGCTCCAGGCATTGGCGGCAGAATCGGTCCTTCAGAACCGTATGCTGCGCTGGACGTCCGATGTCGGCATGATTGCCGGCCTTGCTGCGATCTGTCTGCTGATGATGTATTCATGGCGCCGTGTCGCGCCCGGCGCAAGCGTCGCCATCCTGGTTGCAGCCGGCGCCAGTATCGAACTGGCTGCGGTCCTGGTGCAGCAGCGTTGGCCGCTCATCATCGACACCTCGCTCTTCCACATCGCGATCATCGCCTATCTGGCAGCCATCGCGCTGGACGAGATCGACTTCCGCAGCCTTTTGGGGCGCATCGCCGAAAGCCGATTCCACCGTATTGCGATGTCACTCGGTGATGGTCTGGTCTGCACCGATGAACATCATCGGATCACGGTCTGGAATCCCGGTGCAAGCGCGATCTTTGGCTATATGCCGACCGAAATCATCGGTCACCCGTTCGAAACGCTTTGCGCGATTCCGGCGGAAGCCGGCGCGAAGGGCTTCGCGATCCGAGACGCGGCGCGGCAGGCGTTGCTGGTCCCCGGCGGCGCCGTGGTCGTCGAGTTCGAAGGACGACGCAAGAACGGCGAAACCTTTCCGGTCGAGGCGAGCTTTTCGGGCTGGCAGGGAATGGACGGCTTCCAGTATGGCGCGATCTTGCGCGACATCTCGGTGCGCAAGCGCGAGGCCGAACGTGTCAGATATCTCGCCGAATACGATGCGCTGACTGGACTTGCCAACCGCAACACGCTGCACGCCGGCCTCGTCGGTCTAATCGCTGCTGCGGAGCGGCGGTCCTCCGAGGTCGCATTGCTCGTGCTCGGACTAGATGGCTTCCAGCAGATCAACGACATGCTGGGACATGCAGCCGGCGACCTCGTACTGCGGGCGGTGGCCGAGCGCCTGCGGGCCGAAGTCGACGGCAAAGCGCTCGTCGCCAGGCTCAGCGGTGACGAGTTCGCGATTGCTCTGGATTGCGCCGCCGTTGGCGAGCCTATGGCCGCGTTCGCCGAGCGGATCGTGCGCGCGTTCGATGCGCCGCTCGCAACGGGTACGCGCCAGCACCGCGTCAGGATCAGCATGGGTGTTGCCGTCTACCCCGACGGTGGACAGAACGCGGACGATCTCCTTGGCAACAGCCATCTTGCGCTCACCAAGGCGAAGCTGACGCGGCGCGGAGGTCATGTGATCTTCGAAAGCGCGATCAGGCAGGAGCTGGAAAGCCGGCTGGCGCTGGAGAGCGAACTGGCGCTTGCCGCGGATCGCGGCGAGTTCGAGCTGTTCTATCAGCCCCAGGTCCGCCTGATCGACGGCAGCCTAGTCGGAGCCGAAGCGTTGATCCGCTGGCGTCACCCGGTGCGCGGCTACGTCTCGCCCGGCGAGTTCATGCCTGTGGTCAACACCTCGGCACTGTCCGAGCGGATCGCGGGCTGGGTGATGGAGACCGCTGGCCGGCAGGCGCGCGCGTGGGAATTGTCGGGAAATGCGGTCCGCGTCGCAATCAACCTCTCGCCATCGCAGCTCCAGTCCGGCGATCTCGCGCATTCCGTTGCGGAGCTGCTGAGAACGACGGGACTTACTCCCTCGCTGCTCGAGATCGAAGTTACCGAGGACATCCTGCTGCACGACGAGGTCCGGGTGCTCGACATGTTCAAGCGCATCCAGCAACTCGGCGTACGCATTCTGTTCGACGATTTCGGAACGGGCTATGCAAGCCTGAGCTACCTGAAGAAATTTCCCCTCGACGGGCTCAAGATTGACCGCTCTTTTGTGATCGATCTGCTCGCCGATTCCGACGATGCCGCCATTGTCGGCTCGACCATCGGCCTCAGCAAGCAGCTCGGCCTGACGGTTGTTGCCGAAGGAATCGAGAACCGCGCGACGGCCGACTTCCTGGTCGGTATGGGATGCGAGGAAGGGCAAGGCTATTTCTTCGGTCGCCCGATGCCTGCCGACGCGTTCGAAAAGACCTTCTTGGCGGCCGAGCTCGAAGCCTTCAGCGCCGCCTGAACCGATCGTCAGCGCCGGCGCGCGATTGCGACGCCAAAGAGGAATGCGACGAACAGGCTGGCCAGGGGGGCTTCGCGCGTGATCGCCGCCACCGTCGAAAGCGGCCGGCCCGGCTTTCGCGCTTCGTCGATCGCGTAAGTGAGGCGATCGACGGCGGCATGCAAGCCTCCTGCGACCTCGCCGATGGTGTGCGACACGTCGGTCGCTACATCGATGGCGCGCTCGGCCATGCCGGGCTGAGGATTGGGCTGCGGTATGTCCGGGCTCAAGCTCGCGACCTCCAGACCTGACGGAAGAACTGAGACCGGTACCTTTGGCTATCCGCGCGTGCGCTCGTTTTGAACAGCGGGCCCGAGGGCCTTTGGCTATCCGCGACAGGCGCCGTCTTGAACGGCGGGTACCGGCCTTGGTGGGAAAATGCCGCGCGCGGGAATTTGTTCCGGCTCCCCGTGAAACGCCGGATGCGAATCTCTGTTACGCTAGTGCAGCCTTGCTGACCTCAGGAGATTGCCGTGACCGATCGAACCATCACGGATCGAGCCCGGCGCATCGCGTTGCTGGGCGCGCCCATCGACATGGGCGCCTCGCAGCGCGGCACCTTGATGGGCCCCGCCGCGCTGCGGACCGCCGGCCTTGCAACCCTGCTCGAAAGCCTGGATTTCGAAGTCGTCGATTATGGCGATCTCTCGGTGGCCGAGATCAGGGATCTCGCCGACAGGCCGCCGGCAAAGGCCAATCATTACCGCGAAATCCAGCGCTGGACGCGAGTGCTCAGCCGTCGCGGCTATGAAATCGCGCAAACCGGCGCATTGCCAATCTTCCTGGGAGGCGATCACACCTTGTCGATGGGATCGGTCAACGCCATGGCGCGCCATTGGCGTGAGCACGGACGCGATCTGTTCGTGCTTTGGCTCGACGCGCATGCCGACTACAACACGCCCGAGACGACGATTACAGCCAACATGCACGGTATGTCGGCCGCGTTCCTGTGCGGCGAGGCAGGCCTCGATGGCCTCCTGGGCGATGATGCGCGTGCCTCGATTGATCCTGGGAGGCTCGATCTGTTCGGCGCGCGGTCAATCGACAAGCTCGAAAAGGAGCTGATGCGCGCCCGCCGGATCAGGGTCGTCGACATGCGCCAGATCGACGAGTTCGGCGTTGCAGTGCTGACCCGGCGCGTGATCGAGCGCGTCAAGGCTGACAACGGCGTGCTGCATGTCAGCTTCGATGTCGATTTTCTCGATCCCTGCGTCGCGCCCGGGGTCGGCACCACGGTGCCGGGAGGCGCGACCTATCGCGAGGCGCATCTGATCATGGAGTTGCTGCATGATTCCGGGGTGGTGGGATCGGTCGACATCGTCGAGCTCAACCCGTTCCTGGACGAGCGCGGGCGCACCGCGCGCACCGCGGTCGAACTGATTGGCAGCCTGTTCGGCCAGCAGATCACCGATCGGCCGACGCCCAGCAACGCGATCGCGCCGGGCGAGTGACGCACGCACCGTTTGTGCGCTGCACGGAATGGAACTGCTGTCACGGCCGGTGAAACTAGACCAGTCTTGATCGAAATCGCCTGCTTTTGAAATGCGCGCGGATTGCAAACGCGCTTCGCGGCAGGTTTCATGCGGGCCGAGCTTCAGCCAAGGGCCCGCCATGAGCAACAAGATCCGCACAAGCGACAAACCCGTCGGGACCACACGCCGACGCTTCCTGCAAAGTGGCGGCGCCGCGGCGAGCGGCGTTGTCCTTGGAGCTGGTGCGTCGACGGCGGCGGAGACGGACAACCTTCCGCCCAACGTGCCCGATTGGATGAAGGTGCCCGGCGACCCCATGGGGAGCCAGCCCTATGGTGCGCCGTCGCCGTTCGAGAAGGGCGTCGTCAAGAACATCTCGAAGAACCTCAAACAGTACATCTCCGCGTCCGGCCGCACGCCGTTGCAGGATCTCGATGGCATCATCACGCCGAACGGGCTGTTCTACGAGCGCCACCACGGCGGTGTGCCGACCATCGATCCGGCGCAGCACCGCTTGATGCTTCACGGTCTCGTGGAGCGCCCTCTGATCTTCACGATGGACGATCTCAGGCGTTTTCCGTCGGAATCGCGCATTCATTTTCTCGAATGCTCCGGCAATCCCGGTTACACCAAGCCCTATGGCAGGACCGCGTCGGACCTCGTGGGTCTGCTAAGCTGTGCGGAATGGACGGGCGTGAGCCTGAAACTGGTGCTTCAGGAAGCTGGGCTGAAGCCGGAGGCCAAATGGATCATCGCCGAAGGCGCCGATGCCGCCGCGCTGACCCGCAGCATCCCTATCGAGAAATGCCTCGAGGATGCCATGCTCGTCTATAGCCAGAACGGCGAGCGGCTGCGCCCGCAGCAGGGGTATCCGTTGCGTCTGCTATTGCCTGGCTTCGAGGGCAATATGAATGTGAAATGGCTGCGGCGCCTGCACGTGACGGCGGAGCCCGCTTACTCGCGCGAAGAGACCTCGAAATACACCGATCTTCTGCCTGATGGCACGGCGCGTGAGTTCTCTTTCTACATGGAGGCGAAGTCGATCATCACCCGTCCCTCGGGTGGACAGCGCCTCAACGCAACAGGTTTCCACGAAATCACCGGAATCGCCTGGAGCGGCCACGGCAAGATCCAGCGAGTCGAGGTGTCGGTCGATGACGGCAAGAGTTGGCAGGATGCTCTGGTGCACGAGCCGGTGCTGACGCGCGCGCTCACGCGCTTCCGCTTGCCCTGGCGATGGGACGGCAAGCCGGCGGTGATCCAGAGCCGTGCGGTCGACGAGACCGGCTATGTGCAGCCGACGCTCGCCGAGCTGCTTGCAGTACGCGGCGAGAACTATTTCTACCACAACAATGCAATCTGGCCCTGGCGCATCAGTGCCGACGGGGAGGTGACCAATGCGCTGGCGTGAGATCTGCGGCGTTGTTCTCGTATTCTTGATCTGGGCGAGCAGTGCGCAGGCGCAAGGCACCTATGGCATTGGGCGGCAGGCCACCGCAGCGGAGATTGCCGGCTGGAATATCGATGTCGGACGTGACGGCAGCAATCTGCCGGCAGGCCGCGGTTCGGTCAGCCAGGGACGTGATGTATTTGCTCAACAATGCGCCTCGTGCCATGGCGAGAAGGGCGAGGGCGCTATTGGCGACCGGCTCGTTGGCGGACAAGGCACAATCGGGACACCAAGGCCGATCCGGACGGTCGGGAGTTACTGGCCTTATGCGCCGACACTGTTTGACTACATTCGCCGCGCGATGCCGCAGAACGCGCCGCAATCGCTCAGCAATGATGACGTGTACGCGGTGTCGGCCTACATCCTGAACTTGAATGGATTGGTGCGAGATGATGCCATACTCGATGCCAAGTCGCTCGCCGCGATCAAAATGCCGAACCGCGATAAATTCGTCGGCGACGCCCGGCCCGACGTCAAGCGCTGAGCAGAGCGCCTGTTAGTTCCCTTCGCATCGGCTCGGAACTTGCTTATCCGGGCCCGGAACTCGTCGGGCGAGCTTTGCGTTGATCCACGAGAGGAATGGTGCAGATTCTCCGATGGCAACACCTCGCTTCGCAAACTCCATCTCAATAGCACTTCGGCACCCCGGCGTGATCGCGATGATCGTGGCCGCTGGAACGATTGCTGCGATGCTGATCGTTGACCACGGGCCGTGGAGTCGCGCCAAGACCCAGCCGGCTTATGCCGCGATGTATGCGACCACAGGCGAAGCCGCCCGCGCGGCGGGCGCCAAGGTGCTTCCCACCGAACCCAAATCGCCAATCGAACCGGAACGGCCGGGGCCGAAGACATCCCCAACCGTCAATCCGGTGACACCTTAAAGCGCGATGAGATTAGGACGAATCGTCATCCCGCTTCAGGATATTGCTTGAGCATGCTTTTCGCTTCACACTTTGCGCTAACGCGGCCCTTCGGGTCCGGATCATGCGTCAGCTCTTGCGGCCGTAACTGAGGAGCCCGCCTGTCGATGCGCGCGAAGCGCCTCCTCGTTGGGCTCGGTGCCCCAGCCGGGCCTATCCGGAATGATCAGATGGCCGTTCTGGATGTCCGGCTCGTGCGTGAACAGTTCGCGATCCCAGGCGAGGCGGTCGATGTCGATCTCCATGATGCGCAGGTTCGGCACAGCCGCGCAGAAATGCGCGTTCATCATCGAGCAGAGGTGACCGTAGAAATTATGCGGCGCGACGTTGACCTCGAAGGCTTCCGCGGCTGAGGCGATCTTCATCGACTGCCACACACCATTCCAGGGCGTGTCGATGATGGCGACGTCCATTGCCTGCTCGCGGAAATAGGGGAGGAATTCGCGCAAGCCAAGCAGCGTTTCGCAGGATGAGATCGGATGCGGGCTCTGCCGGCGGATGTAGCCGAGGGCCTCGGGATTAAAGCTGTCGATCTCGATCCAGAACATGTCGAGATCGGCGATCTCGCGCAGGATCTTCAAATAGCCTTCGGTCTTGGCGTTGAAATTGCAGTCGAGCAAGATGTCGACATCAGGGCCCGCGCCGTCGCGGATTGCCTCGAGATGCATGCGCAGGTCGCGCAGGATCTTGCGGTCGACATTGATCTCGGGCGCGAAGGGCGAGCCGAAGCCGGGCCGCCAGCCCGTGGGTTTGCCGTCATCATAGGAAAAGATGTTGGTCTTTAGCGCGGTGAATTTCTTCTCGCGCACCTCACGCCCCATGGCCTTGACGTCGTCGAGATTTTCGATCGGCGGCTTGTACCAGGAGGGATGATTGATCCGCCAGGTGGCGCAGTGGGACCAATAGACCCTGACGCGGTCGCGGATCTTGCCGCCGAGAAGCTCATAGCAGGGCACGCCCAGGCACTTGGCCTTGGCGTCAAGCAACGCATTCTCGATCGCGCCAAGCGCCTGCGCCACGACGCCGCCAGCGGCAGGGCGGGTGGCGGCAAACAGCTCGGCATGGATACGCTCATGCTGGAAGACATCCTGGCCGATCACGCGCGCCGACAGGCGCTGGATCGCCGCACTGACGCCCGGCGAGCCAAAACCCTCGTCAAACTCGCTCCAGCCGACGAGGCCGTCTTCCGTCGTCACCTTGACGAAGTGATAGTTTCTCCAGCCTGCATCACAGGCAAGGATCTCGAGACTTGTTGCTTTTGATGATTTTGCCATGTCGCTCCCTGTCGCCCGGCAAGGGCGTTATTGGTTTTGTGGTCCCGGTCGCAAGCTCCGGCCCAGCCACAATTGTTAGGCTAACGACTGAGTGCGGTGAAGCCCGCAAATGCTTGCCCAGCCATCGAATTTTGGGCCTTCTGGCAGGAGGCCCGTAGAATCGAGGGCATGATGTTTGGATTTTCCGAAAATGCGCCAAGCCCTGACTTTTTTGGCTACAATCGGACCCGATCAAGGACGCATGCAGTTCTTAGCCATGATTTCGGTTCTGGCGCTGCTCACGATGAGAGCGGGGCCGCCATTTCCGATCGGTTGCTCACAGCCTGATCAGCACGTCGCGCAAGGGGTGAAGTAGCGCGCACGAGCGAGGGCGCTTTGCCTTTGGGGAGACAACAATGCTTTCAGTCGACCAATTCTTGCGGTTCATCAGTGTGCCGGCCGTGATTGCGGCCTTCATCATCGCCTCGCAGATATCGGCGGCACTGTCGCCGGTCTAGCTTATCAGCGACGAGCCGAGCAGGGCGAGGACGGCCAGCGCCATCAGCGCGGTGCCGAGCCAGCCCAGTGCGATCAGCCAGCTTCTCGCCTTGAAGCGGCCCATGATCGCCCTGCTCGAGACGATCACCATCATCATCGCCATGATGGGGACCGCAACGATGCCGTTGAGCACGGCGCTCCACACCAGCATGTGGATCGAGTCGATCCCGGTAAAGCCGAGCCCGAAGCCGATGATGGTCGCGGCCGCGATGATGGTATAGAAGCCGACCGCCTTCTCCGGCCTTGCCTCCAGCGTCGCGCGCCAGCCGAAGATTTCCGCCACGCCATAAGCCGCCGAGCCAGCCAGCACCGGAATTGCCAGCAGGCCCGTGCCGATGATGCCGAGCGCGAACAGCGCGAAGGTGAAGTCGCCGGCGAGCGGCCGCAGCGCTTCGGCCGCTTGCGTCGCCGAGTTGATGTTGGTGACACCGTTGGCGTTCAGCACCGAGGCCGTGGTCAGGATGATGAAGAAGGCGATGCCGTTCGACAGCAGCATACCGAGCGTCGTATCGACCCTGATGCGCGTGAGCTCGGGATCGCCGCCGCGTCGCGTCTCCTCGCGGAGCGGTCGGTCGCGTTTGCCAAGGTTCATTTCCTCGACCTCCTGGGAGGCCTGCCAAAAAAATAGATAGGGGCTGATGGTGGTGCCGAGCACGGCGACCACCATCATGAAATAATCGGCGCTGACATTCGCCTTCGGCCATACCGCCGACAGCAGCGCGGTGCTCCACGGAATCTCCACCGTGAACGCGGTCGCGACATAGGCAAACAGTGTCAATGTCAGGAATTTCAGCACCGGCGAGTAGCGGCGATAGGGCAGGAAGACCTGGAGCAAGGTCGAGCCGGCCGCGAAGATCAACGCATGCTCGTGGTTGAGCCCGCCGATGACTAGCGAGAGCGCCTCCGCCATCGCGGCGATATCGGCGGCGATGTTGAAGGTGTTCGCGGCAACGAGCAGCCCCACAAGGGCCATCACGATCCAGCGCGGAGCGAGCTCTTTTACATTCGCCGCGAGTCCCTTGCCGGTGACCCGACCGATTTGCGCGCTGACCAGCTGAATGGCGATCATGAACGGCGTGGTCAGGAATACCGTCCAGAGCAGACCGTAACCGAACTGCGCACCGGCTTGGGAATAGGTGGCGATGCCCGACGGATCGTCGTCGGCCGCTCCCGTGATCAGGCCCGGCCCGAGCCGTTGCAGCAGCGTCGGCGCCGCCTTTGTCGGAGCGGCGGCGCTGGACGCTTGAAGTTTGGATCGGTTCGACAGGGCTCACCTTCCGGAAATTGCGAATTCAAGGTTTAAGCGCGATCATGGCCGGAAAGTTCCATGGCCGGTTCTGGCGGGCCTACCTCGACTTCAAGAACAGGCCATGACGCCCGCTTGCGGCGGTCCGAGACTTTCTCCGGAGCATGCTTCTAGGACGACGGCCACATCTGCAGATAGCGGCCGTCGAACTGGGCGAGCTCCTGCAGCTTGTGCTCGTTGAGGATCCGCACCGTGCCGCGCTGAAGCTCCAGCACGCCGTCGATCCGTAGTTCGCGCAGGATGCGGTTGGTGTGCACGCTCGTCACGCCCATGGCTTCGCCGAACTGCTCCTGGGTCAGCGGGATTTCGAAGGTATTGTCGATCACGCGGCCGATCAGGCGCAGCCGTTCGCGCAGCTCGACGATCAGATGGGCAAGCCGGTTGTGGGTCGGGCGCTGTCCGACATTGACGATCCATTCCCGCGACACCGCGGCATCCACCAGCGTGTCGCGCCAGAACATGTCGCCAACACCGGATCGCTGGCCGATGAGGTCGTTCAGCGCCTTGTGGGCGATGAAGGCCAGCGTGCAATCGGACAGCGCGATCAGGTCGTGGTCGACGGTGGGGAAGTGGAGGTTCTGCAGGTTCGGCAGGTCGCCGGGAATGTGGATCGAGAGGATCTGGCGCCTGCCGTCCACGATCGTCTTGGAGCGGACGCAGAAGCCGTCGGCGATCAGGCAGCATTCGCTCGGCTGTTCGCCGTCGCGCAGCACGGTCTGGTTTTCACGAAAGGTGCGGAGCGTGAACGGCAGCGCGGCGAGTGCTTCCAAATCCCTGTCGTCCGCGCCGGTCGTCGTTTTCAGGCGCTGAAACAGCGGCGCCCAGATTATGTCGCTTGTCACGGCACTCGGTCCCCCACGCGACTGAGCGCGTGACGGCCAAAAAGCATAGACTCCGGCGTGCTGTTGACAACAAAGGTTAAATGATGCCGCTCCCGCCTCTCAACATTGTGGACGATGCGTTAGCAAAAGAGGCAAACCCAACAAATGTTAAGTGCGGCGAGCCCGACCGCACCCGCGACCTAACATTTATCAAGTCCGCCGCTGGCTTCGTTGGCGGCGAGGCTGCAGCGGCCCGACGTCTGAGCTGATTTTCCGAATCGGGTTGGCTGTACGAATTTTCACCCAGCTCTGCTTCGGAACGGGGCGGGCGTGGCGACGTTCTTCTTTTCTGAGGAGGACGTCGCAATGGATCGCCTGACGAAGCGCGAGCAGCCGGATCGCAGTAAGATCAACATGCACGAGGCCTGGGAGGTCAAGTACTGGAGCCATGCGCTCGGCGTCTCCAGGGAGGAGCTGCAACAGGCCGTCGACAAGGTGGGGAATTCAGCGGCCGCCGTCCGCAAGGAGCTCGCGGTGTGACCCGCGATCCCTACTTGATGCTGACGAACATGCCCCAGGCGGCGGAGAGCGCCGCGCCGGTGAAGACGACTCCCGGCCTGTCGCAGAACAGGCCGCCATAGCTGCACACATCGGCCCCGAACGAGCCGAGCTCGTGATGGCCCGCCGAATAGAACAGTCCCGACAGCCCAAGCAATAAGCCAGCGATGTAGTACATGGCTCCCTCACGCGAGAACGGACATGTGTCAACATGGCGCGAAGAGATTTCATCTCGCTGAGTCCGCAGGGGTGCATTCGATTAAAGATTGACCTGTTTCTGAGAGCGCAGGGCCCGAAGGGGCGCTTCGATGCGCGCCGGCCGGCTCTGGCACGCCCAGCCCGCCCAGTCGGCGAATCTGCTTTGCTGCCGCGTGTGTCGCCATGTCGTGGGGACAGGGCCGAGGACGAATGGAAGATGCTCGTGGCAGACATGCCCTAATGCGTCTTTGACCCGAGTCTCGCAAACAACGGCGCAAACGAAGAATACGATGCTTGGGCACAGGACTATTACGCGGCCTTGGATATCGTCAAGGAAGCGTGTTGCGTCGGCTCCGAAATTTAAGCCTCATCACGCGCCTCCGCTTCCCTTGCCGCTGCGTTGACTTTCATGCGGTCTCGCCGTTGTTCCGGGGACGACTCCATCACCGCGTCATTTAGCCAGGAATCGTCGAATGATCGTCGCTGCGCTTCTCCGCCCACGCTCACCAGCGATCGAACGCATGCATCACAAGTCCTCCCTCAATCCCTTAAAGAATGGATGCCTTACCTTACCCTCCGCAGACTTGGCGCGGTACTCGATCTCCGCCAGCAGCTTCGGCTCGACCCAGATGCCCTTGTGCGCGATGCGCTTCGCGTAGGGCTGCGTCTTGCGAATGAGCGGCTGCAGGCGCTTCTGCAGTTCGGCGGCCGACGTCTTGTCGAAGCCGTGGTCCACCTTGCCGGCATAGATCAGATCGTCGCCCTGATGGCGACCAAGATAGATGCCGTCCCATTTGCCCTCATCAAGCGCAAAGCCCGCGATGGTCAGCGTCTCGCGTTGGGCGCAGGTTTTCTTGACCCAGTTATTGCCGCGGCCGCTGGCATAGATGCTGTCGCGAACCTTGGAGACGACGCCTTCGAGTCCGACCTTGCAGGCGTGGGCAAACATGTCGCGGCCTTCGATCTCGAAGCTGTCGCTGAATTGCACGTCGGTGCCGGAGATGATCTTCTTGAGTTCGGCCTTGCGCTGGACGAGTGGCTCGCGGCGGAGATCTCGTCCCTCGAGATAGAGCAGGTCGAACGCGACCAACACAATCTTGCTGGACTTGCCTTTCAATTCGTTTTGCAGGACGGAGAAATCGGTGGTGCCATCGGTCGCGGGGACGACGATCTCGCCATCGATGATTGCAGTGCCGGCCTTGATGTGCCAGGCATCATTGGCAACCTTCTTGAAACGCTTGGTCCAGTCATGACCGCGCCGGGTGAAGATTTTGACCGCTTCGTTGGCGAGATGGACTTGGACGCGGTAACCGTCGAACTTGATCTCGTGAATCCACCTTTCGCCTGAAGGCACCCGCTCGATCGAGGATGCCAAGGCCGGTTCGATAAAGCCGGGGAAGGGCGCCTTGATACCGATCACCGCCGACTTCCGCTGACGCTGGGACGCCACTGACCAACTCCACGCAACCGATACTTCGGATTCGAATCGTTCGAGGCGGATTCGTTCCGGCTCCTGTCGCCGACAACAGGGGCAAAAGGAACCAACTGAATCTCCTTGCGTTTCTCCGGTGCAAGGAGGTGCAACATGGCAGCAGCAAAGAAGCAGACCGCTCGCGGTCGGAAACAGGATCGCGCCCGCGTCGCCGGCGGACAAAAATACGAGGTCGCCTATGAGGCAAAGAAGACGCGCAAGTCGGCGTCGGCAGTGAAGAAGGCGGTCAAGAAGGTCGGCAACGGCCGGAAGAAGGTCGAGCGCAAGCTCGGGCGTAAGGGGAAATAGGAACGTTCAGTTTCAGTCCCGACTTTGTTTTGTCCCGATGTACTGCCGATCAGCCGGTTCTCCTGGCGGCTCTGGCGCGCGATCCCCCGTCGCCCGCCGGAGTCGCTTCGGTTTATCGTGAATTGCTCTTGCCCCGTCGGAGGAGCCGGGCTGGCCTCGCTGGATGCGTGAGGCGTTTGCAAATGAAACTGAACCGAAGAGCGCCGAGACGGTTGGCGCGGCGGACGCACCGGCAGCAAGCGACGCTGCGAATGTGATTCTAAGTCGCGCCCTTCCGCGGACATGACGCAGACGGCGCGACAGCACCTTCCCGCTCCTGGTTGCGGGCTCTCAACTAATAAGGGTTGAGCACGCTCTCGAGAAACTGCTGCTTTTCGCCGGGCGCGTAACCTTGGCAAGCGCCGTAATATGGTTCTGGCCGGTCACAGGGGTTGGCGGACCGATAATATTGTCGCGGTGCATAGGCAAAACCGTCAGCTCGGCCTGATGGGTACATGTGGTGATGGGGACGAACCGCCGCGTGCCGGTGGTGCCCGTGATGCACGCTTGCCGCGTTCGCGACGCCGCACAGGCTCAGCAGGACGCTCAAGGCCAAAATCGAACGCATCGCGTCTTCCTCCGAAGAGTTCGCTCTTTGGTCAATCATTACCATGACGCGGCGTTCCAAAGAGTCGTTTTTCGTCTTCCGACGTCGCGGCAAAGCATCGGGGAAATTTGGCAATAAGAAAGGGAACGGTGAAATCCGGATCGGGGTTGATCTTGCACTGAGGAGCACTTCGATGGACAGAACCTCGATCTATGATGAGTTGAGCCGTGTCGAGAGCGACGTGGTGGCGGGAGAGCGTCGGCTTGCAGAACAGGAGCGGCTGGTGCTCGACCTGAAAAAGGAAGGCGAGAATACTTCGGCTGCTGAAAGGGAGCTGGAACGGCTGCGTGAAGCTCAGCGCCTGCGCGATCAAGACCGCCAAAGGCTCCTCTCGCTGCTGCAGCCCTGAGGCATTCCCATACGCTCGCCCTAAAGCTGCTTGCGGCTGAGCACATCACCAGGCAATCGGCTAGACGTGGGAGAAGAGGTCGAACACAAGTTCGCGCGCTTTCAAACTCCCCGCCTCAGCTTGTGTCAAAAAAGAGCCCCAGCTCACGTAGTGGGGGCGATGGAGCTGGGGCCGACTTGGGGTCACCCTTTGGGAAGGGCACCGGGAAAACTTGGTAGTAGCGATATCGTTCCTAAACTGCTTTCCAAATGAAGAGGCCCCGGCTTTTGCAAAAATCGGAGCCAACCACCCTCCCGGGGGTGCGCGTCGTTTGTTCCTCATCCAGTGTCGGGAAAACTCGGCATCTCAAACTCAGTTCCGATGTCGAAGCTAAATTGCCTGTAGCCGGATGAGTCCGGCACCGGTCCGATCTTGAGCTCTTCCATGAGGCTTGGTATCGTTTGCGGTGGAGGCCGGCGAAAATATTGCAGTCGTCCTCCGTTGGTAAACTTAAGCCCTTTGCGGCCCCGCCTTCGGGTGCCTCTCGTAGCGTTGGGTGCGGCAACGTTCCCTCCGTTCTTCCCTTAGACTCCGGAGGCGGGCGCTTTTTTGCCTGCCGATCCATGTCCGCCGCAGCGCCAAAAGCTACCCGCCTTCCACTGAGCGCGCGGGGATGATCTCATCCCCGGATGGGGGACAGTCGCCGAATTGAACCCGCATCGCTTCCGGCGATACCAAGACAGGCAGAGATGTTGCCTTGGTGGCTGTTACCTTTGGCCGGATGTTGGCATGAACCCCGCTGTTGATCTGCTCTATCGTCTGGCTGCGTTCGGGCTCGGCATCTACTGCGTCCGCAAGGCCTGGTACGGCTATGTCGAGCGCAAGATCCTGTTCGTCAGCGACGACTGGTGGGATTGGTCGAGATGGTCGCGGCAGGAGTTTTACCGCGACATCATGCCGATCCGTTATTGGATGCAGATGGTCGGCACGACCGGCGGTGCGCTGCTATGCCTGGTCGGTGCAATCTTCGGCTGGCAGCCGGGCAGCTGAAGACAGGACATCGCCGCGACGTGCGACGAAACTGTCCTGAAACAATCCTGAAACCAGATCGACCTGAACTCCATCGCTGACAGGCCCGACCAACGGAGCGATAAGGAGACATCTCATGATCCAGATCGGTTCGAAGGAAGAAGTCGCGTTGCTGCTGGCCCTGTTCGGGACCCATACCCAGCCCGTCAGCAAGCCCAAGCCGAAATCGCGGCAAGGCTGAAGGCGAACCCATGTCGGGTCTGGCCGATTGCCTCAGCTTTCTGCGTTTGCTGATCGCGCGGGGAGATCCGAAAGGCATCCCTCTGGCGACCGATGCCATCGACGATTACCTCGCCATGGCTCCGGTCAGCGCACGCCGCCGCGGCCTGCGCGTGCTCCAGCAGGACGCGCTCGAGCTTCATGTCACCTCCGTTGGCGTGCAGCGCTCGTTCGCCGAGACGGTTGACGCCTATATCGAGCGGAAGCTGGCCGAGGAATGATGGAAGCTTGACCTTTCGGGTCTCCTTCAAAAGCTGGCATCCCTCTTGCTATGAGACGTCTTAATCCGGCCCGGCCCATCGGGCCGTTTCAGATTGAGGCGATCACATGCAGTCAACGTCCCGTTTTGAAGCGACCGCGTCCCTGCAGCTCCATGCTCTGATCTCCGACCTGCACTGGCGGATCCAGATGCTGGACGGCGATATTGCCGAGGAGGAGCGCAATGCCGGCAATGCCGATCCTCGCAGCCCCACTTATTCGATGCTGGCGCAGAATATGCGGGCGCGCCGCGACAACTTGCGGACCTCGGTCGCCTTGCTGGAAGCACGGGTCGAGCGGACGGCGCAGCTGTCGCGCGCGGCATAGACAGAAGCCGCCGTTTTCGCCGACCAGATAAGCGCGGTATTGCCCGCTCATGTCGGCGCCCTCAGGCCGGGCGAATGCAGCCAGGCCTCGATCTGAATCGCCATCTCGTCCTGCCGGGCGCGGCGCAGCAGCATTTCGCGGCGACGTCCCGGCGCGAGCGCGCGCGCATGCTCGCGCAATTGCGCGGCTTCCTCTTCGAGCCTCTGGTGAAGTGTCTTGGTCTGCTTGAAACGACGCCGCTTCAACATGGCGATGCTCCCATGTTCGAGAAAGGCGGGAGCGCGATCGGGCGTTCTCATCACCGATATCTGCCAGGGGCCTCGCGGTGATGGTTAACTGTACGATCCGTCTTGCAAGGAGTCCTCATCATTTGATAGCTCGGCCAAGAAATCTGCGCGCGATTTTCAAGCGCTGCTTGCAGCCTTTGAGCCACTTACTCATTTTGTGCGACGGCCGAATCCAAGGTACACTTTTGAACAAACGCACCACATATAGAGTGGGAAGGAGGGACGTCGTTTCGTTTGCTTCGGCTCCAACGCGCGGGGCAATCGTTCGTTTGACTCGTCGGGCAAAACACTGGCACAATGGCATCATCGACATCTCCGGTTCAGCCCGCGCGAAGCCATTCGCTGCGGGTTTTTTGATGTCCATCGACGTCCGCTGCAGCCTGCGGAGGAACGGACTGCGCCGGCGGAATTTGTATGGTCCGGAGGAGACTATGTTGACAGACGCTGACATCGCCATGCTCTGCGACATCGGCCAGTCCATTGCCTTCAGCGACGACCGGCACGAACAGCTGTTCCGGCTGATCGCCGACGGCTACGTGCAGAAGGACGGCGACACCTATGAACTCACCGCCAAGGGCGAAGCGGCCGTGATCGATCGCGGCGCGGGACTGAACACTGACCCGCCGCTGGTCCGAGCCTGTCGTGAAAGTGCGACGGCCGGCCACGTGGCGCAAAAGTTGGATCGGGCGGAAGTTAGGAACCTTCGGTTCCGGGTCGGACTTGGTTCGTGCCGGCATACCGCCGATTGGCCGGCTGGAATGGCGGCTCTGGCGCACCAAGCCCCCCGTCATGCGCCGGAGCCGTTTTCGCTTTAACCTAAATTCGGCTTGACCCGTCGGGCAATCTGATCTCGGCGAATAACTTTATCAAGGCGGGTTATCGGCTTTTCGAACCCGAAGTTCGCTGGGCCTGGTCGCATACGCTCTACTGGCGGAGGTCGCTCCGCTGAATGTCCCGTGATGCGGAACGTCCCATTTCGAACTTTACTTCTGCCGGGTTCCTCTTACGAATTGAAGCCTTGCGGCTGAAGCACTTGCGGAGTTGGTTCTCCCGGGCTTTAAATTCGCGTGCAGAAAATCGGCGAGCACAAGCCGATGTAAGGGAGCCCCGGGATGTCCACCAAGCCTCAATTGCCGGAACGTCCGTTGCGGGCGGCGGGAGGACCAACCGCGCTTGATGGCCTGCTGGTTGTCGATTTCACGCGCGTGGTTGCCGGCCCCGCCTGCACACAGACGCTGGCCGATTTCGGGGCGCGCGTCATCAAGATCGAGAACCCCGATGGCGGCGACGACACGCGCGCCTATGAGCATGCCGAGGTCGGCGGCGAAAGCGCAGCCTATCTCAGCCTGAACCGTAACAAGACCGGTATCGTGCTCGATCTCGCCGTGGCGGAGGCGCGCGAGATCGCGCTGGATCTGATCCGCAAGGCGGATGTCGTTGTGGAGAATTTTTCGAGCGGCGTCATGAAGAAGTTCGGTCTCGACTACGAGGCCGTCGCGCCGCTTAACCCGCGGCTGGTCTTTTGCTCGATCTCCGCTTACGGGCGCACCGGACCATTTGCCTCACGCCCGGGTTTCGACCCGATCACGCAGGCCGAGAGCGGCTTCATGTCGCTCAACGGGTTCGCGGATGGCCCGGCGGTACGTACCGGCCCACCCATTGTCGACATGGCGACGGGGATGTCGGCCTGCAATGCGATCCTGCTGGCGCTGTTGGCGCGGGACCGGCTGGGCCGCGGCCAGCATGTCGAGGTCGCGCTGTTCGACGTCGCCATGGGGATGACGGGCTTCTATGGGATGGCCTATCTGATCAACGGCGAGAATCCTGGCCGGTTCGGCAATTCGCCGGCAGGGTCTCCCACTGTTGGTGTCTACGAGGCGTCCGATGGTCCGCTCTACATGGCGTGCGCCAATGATCGGCTGTATCGACGGCTGGTGGTCGAGGTGCTGAACCGCCCGGATCTCATCAACGCGCCGCAGTTTGCCACACGCAAAGCAAGGTCTGAGAACAAGGAGCTCCTGCGTGCGGCCATCGCCGAGGTGTTCGCAGGCGACACGCTCGAGAACTGGATGGCGAAGATGAAGCTGGCCAATATTCCGGTCGGCTATCTCCGAACGGTCGAGGAAGGGTTCAATGCGCCCGAAGCGCGCGAACGCGCGCGGTTGAGCCGGATCCCTCATCGTACCGCGCAGTGGGTGCCGAATATCGAGCCGCCGATCAGTATGAGCTTGACGGCGGCAATTGATCCTGTGGCGGCGCCGCTGCTGGGCGAGCACACCGAGGGCGTCATGCGCGAGACGCTTGGTTACGACGCGAAGCGGATTGCGGCCTTGGCCGAAAAAGGCGCATTCGGGCCGCGCAAGGTCGAGACATCGGAGTGAGCGCAGCAATAGCTTGATTTGGCAGGGTTCCAGCCTCATAAATGCATGAGAGCGAGGGACGCGAATGGTGCCTGGTCAGGAGTCGAACATGGGTCAGTCGGTGGCCACAGACTCCGGCGAACGAGCCTATGCGGCGATGATTGCCAAGGCCCGTGCGCTCGTGCCGCAATTGCGGGAACGTGCGGTTCGAACTGAGGAGCTGCGGCACCTGCCGCCGGAGACCGAGCGTGACCTGCATGAAGCCGGCCTGTTCCGGATGCTTCAGCCGAAGCGTATCGGCGGCGCCGAGCTCGATTATGTTGCCCTGATCGATTGTGCCGAGTTGCTTGGGCAGGCCGACGCCTCGGTCGCCTGGAATCTGGCTAATCTGGCGAGTCACCACTGGATGCTCGGCATGTTCGAGCAGCGTGCGCAGGACCTGGTCTGGGGCCGAGATCCGGACGTGCTGATCGCGTCATCGTTCATCTTCCCTGCCGGCCGTGCCAGGAAGGTCGAAGGCGGATATCAGCTGCGCGGAAGCTGGCCGTTTTCGTCGGGCGTCGGCTCCTGCGCATGGAACATGCTTGCGAGCGTTGTTTCGTCCGACGACGAGGCTGACGGGATTGAATACCGCATCTTTCTATTACCCAGGGCTGACTACAAGATCCTCGATACCTGGAATGTAGCCGGACTGCGCGGCACAGGGTCGTCGGATGTCGAGGTCAGGGATGCCTTTGTGCCCGATCATATGACGGTCGCGGTGGGTGATCTCGCGGGCGGCGCGACGCCCGGCAGCAGGGTGAACCCCAATCCGCTATACGCGCTTCCGGTCTTCTCGCTGTTTCCCTATGTTCTCTCGGGCGTCGCGCTCGGTAATGCACAGGCGTGCCTGGACGATTATGCGGAGGTCGCGCGTCACCGCATATCGACGTACAACCGCGCCAAGCTGAGCGACTTCCAGAGCACGCAAATCAAGATCGCGGAAGCTTCGGCCAAGATCGATGCCGCGCGCCTCATCATGCGCTCGGCCTGCACCGAGGCGATGGAGGACGCACGGCGCAACCGCACGCCCGATATGGTCACCAAGACCAGATATCGACGCGACGGTGCGTTCTCGGTCAATCTATGTACTGATGCAGTCTCGATGTTGTTCGCGGCGAGCGGGGCGCGCGGCCTGTTCACGACGGGCGTGCTACAGCGGCAATTCCGCGATGCTCACGCGATCAATTCGCATCTCGCATTCAATTTCGATGCAGCCGGAACTAACTATGGACGCGTGGCGCTCGGCCTGCCGTCCGAGAATCTCACCTTGTGAGGCCGGCCGATGAATGACCAGCCAAAGCATCCGGCCGCCGCCGATCCCGCCAACGAGTTCGCAAGCGACAACTCGCCGATCGACCCGCGTGATTTCCGCAACGCGCTCGGCACCTACGGGACGGGCGTCACGATCATCACAGCAACGGCCGCCGATGGAAAGCCGTATGGCATCACCTGTAATTCGTTCGCGTCGGTTTCCTTGAATCCCCCCTTGGTCCTCTGGAGCCTCGGCGTTTATTCATCGAGCCTGACAGTGTTTCAGAACGCCAGCCATTTCACGGTGCATGTGCTGGGCACCTCGCAGCAAGCGCTCGCAAACAAGTTTGCCAAGTCGTCGGAAGACAAGTTCGCGGGCGTGAACTGGACACCGGGTCTCGGCAATGCGCCCGTGCTGGCCGAGAGTGTGGCGAGTTTTCAGTGCCGATCCGTCAACCGGTACTATGGCGGCGATCACGTGATCTTTCTCGGTGCCGTCGAGGCCTATGCTTACAACGCACGAGAGCCTCTGCTGTTCGTGCGAGGGACTTACGGCCAATTCTTGGCCGATGACGCGCACAAGAAGTAGCCGTCGTGCGATTCAGAGACGCGGATCAGTTCAACGTTCCGTGGCCGAAAGCTTGTAAATTTCGAGCGCGTCCGCGTCTGCACCGCGTGCCGCTTTGGCCAGCCTGAAGATCTGCCCGGCAAGCGTCGCCATCGGCACCGGCGTCGACGTCGCCTGCGCGACATCGGCGACCGTATCGAGGTCCTTGAGCATCGTCGCGATGTGCCCGAGCGGTGGCGAGTGAATGCCCCGGACCATGCGCGGCACGAAGAGTTGAAGCGGGATCGAATCCGCAAAGCCGCCCGCGAGCGCCTCGGGAAGCCTGCTCGCGTCAATTCCGGCGTTCGAGGCAAGGCGCGTTGCCTCCGCAAGCACGGCCATCGCGCATCCGACAATCACCTGGTTGCAGAGTTTCGTGGTCTGGCCGGCGCCGGTCGGGCCCATGTGGGTAAATCTGCGCGCCATGGCCAGCACAAAGGGCCGTGCCCGCTCGATGTCTTCAGCCTCTCCTCCCGCCATGATGGCAAGCGTGCCTTCTTCGGCGCCCTTGGTGCCGCCAGACACCGGCGCATCGATCCAGCCCGCTCCGTTCGCGGACTTCAAGCGCGCTGCAAGCTCGCGCGCGGCATCGGGATGGATTGACGAGAAATCGACCACGAGCTTGCCTGCGCCAGGAGCCCCGGCAAGGCCCTGCGCCCCGAAGATGACCTCTTCGACGGCAGCGGCATCCGTCACGCACATGAAGAGGATGTCGGAGCTCGCCAAAAGTTCACGCGGCGTGCTCGCGCGATTGGCGCCAGCCTCGACAAGAGGCGCTACCTTGCCCTCCGAACGGTTCCAGACGCTGACGTGATAGCCGGCTTTGAGCAGCCGACGGGTCATTGGCGTTCCCATCAGTCCCAGGCCGAGATAGCCGAGCCGCTCGGCGCCTTGCGGGTTTGCCTTGCTCGCATCAGCCATAGGTTGCCTCCTCTTGCCGCGGCGCGACGGCGCCCGACCCTGCCGAACCATACATGACGCAGCCCGCGGCGAAACCGGTCGGCTTGCATGGCTTGCCTGATTGTTTGAACCATGAAACATTTGAATCGGTCGGATTGGGTGGCGCTCGTCGGCGCCGGAGCAACGGAGTGGGCACGATGCGGGCAGTTTCGAGGTGGATGCTGGCGGCAGGAGCTGTGGCGGCCATGATCGCGGGCGCGAGCCCCTCATGGGCGCAGCAGACGATCCGCGTGGGCTGGACCATCCCGGCCGAGGAATCCAAATACTGGATGATGCGAAGGCCGGCCGAATTCCCGGATATCGGCAAGACCTACAACATCGAGTGGACCCAGTTTCAAGGCACCGCGCCGATGACGCAGGCCTTGGCGGCCGGCGCGCTCGATTGTGCGACCCAGGCGCCGCTCTCGCTTGCCAACGGTGTGGTCGGCGGCAATCTCAAGGCCTACATCGTGGCCCAGCACGTCTTCGAGAAGCCCGGTGGCTTCTCGGTCTACTGGGCGGTGATGGATGACTCGCCGATCAAGACGATTGCGGACCTTAAGGGCAAGACCGTCGGCATTTCCGTGATCGGCGGTGGCACGCAAGGCCCGTTCAACCTGCTTTTGAAGCAGAACGGGGTTGATCCTGCCAAGGACATCAAGCTGGTCGAGGTCGGCTTTGCCGTCTCCGAGGATGCGCTGCGCCAGGGCCGGGTCGATGCGGTCAACATGAACCAGCCGTTTGCGGCACGTGCGGAGGCAAAGGGCGGCACAAGAAAGCTGTTCTCCCTGTCGCAGGCCATGCCGAACATTGTGCACATCCTGGAAGCCTGCCGCGCCGATTTCGTCGACAAGAACCCGGAACTGGTCAAGGCCTATGTCCGCGATATCACCTCGGGCATGAAGAAGGCACTGGCGAACCGTGAAGAAACTTTGAAGGTCGTCAATGAAGTCCTGAAAGCTCCCATTCCGGTGCTCGAGACCTACCTGCTCAAGGACAACGATTTCGGTCGCGATCCCGGCGCTGCGCCGAATTTCCCCGCAATTCAGAAGATGCTGGACATTTATGCGGACACGGGAATGCTGCCGAAGCTGGATGTCGCGCAGTTCAAGCACCCGACCATCGTCGCGCCGCTGCAATAGGCCAGAGGTCGTTCGCAGGATCAAGGAAGTCGCAATGTCCCGCCATGTGTGGGACACTGCATCGAGACAGTGCAAGCATGAAGAAGTTGCGATCACGGATCACCACTGACGGGCTCGACCGCGCTCCGCATCGCGCCTTCATGCGCGCGATGGGTCTGGATGATGCCGCCATCGCCAAGCCAATGGTGGGCATTGTCAGCATGAAGGGCGAGCAGACGCCCTGCAACATGACCCACGACTTTCAAGTCGCTGCCGCCAAGACCGGGATCGAGGAGGCGGGCGGCACGCCGCGTGAATTCTCAACCGTCTCGGTGTCCGACGGGATCAGCATGAATCACGAGGGGATGAAGTTCTCCTTGTTTTCGCGCGAGCTGATCGCCGACTCGATTGAGGCTGTCGTCCACGGTCTCGCCTATGATGCACTGATCGGGTATGGGGGATGCGACAAGACACTTCCGGGCGTGATGATGGGCATGGTTCGCTGCAACGTGCCTTCCATCTTCATCTATGGCGGCAGCTCGTTGCCGGGCCGCGTGGACGGGCGGACGCTGACGGTGCTCGACTCCTACGAAGCCGTCGGCAGCTTTATGACTGGAGAGATCGACGCCGCGACGCTGGAGCGGATCGAGCGCGCGTGCCTGCCGACCATTGGTGCTTGCGCTGGCCAGTTTACTGCGAACACCATGGGGATGGTGTCGGAGGCGATGGGCTTGACTATCCCCAACGTTTCGATGGTGCCCGGCGTCTATGCCGAGCGGGCGCAGATCTCGCGTCGCGCCGGGCGGCTGATCATGGAAATGCTGGAGCGTGGTGGACCGCTGCCGCGCGACATCGTGACGCGGAAATCGTTGGAGAACGGCGCGGCAATCGTCGCCGCGACGGGCGGATCGACCAATGCCGCGCTGCATCTGCCGGCGATTGCGAACGAGGCAGGTATTCGTTTCACGATCGATGATGTTGGCGAGGTCTTTGCCCGGACGCCGCTGATCGGAAACCTGCGGCCAGGGGGCAAACATACCGCCAAGGATGTTTACGACGTCGGTGGTGCAGCCGTGATAATCCGCGAGTTGATCCAGAGCGGGCATATTGATGGCAGCTGCCTGACGATCACGGGACGTAGGCTCGCGGAAGAAAATGGCGCAGCCAACGCGCCCGACGGGGAGGTCGTTCACGCGGCCCGCGCGCCGATCATGCCTGACGGCGGGGTTGCGGTGCTGAAGGGCAATCTCTGTCCCGATGGCGCCGTCATCAAGGTGGCAGGTCTGAAGAGCCAGCTCTTCGAGGGCGCGGCGCGTGTCTTCGAGGATGAGGAAGCTTGTGTCGAAGCGGTTCGCGACCGCAGTTACAAGGCCGGCGAGGTGCTGGTAATCCGCAACGAGGGGCCGGTCGGCGGTCCCGGCATGCGTGAGATGCTCGGCGTCACTGCGCTGATCTACGGCCAGGGCATGGGTGAGAAGGTCGCCCTGATCACGGATGGGCGGTTTTCCGGTGCCACGCGCGGCATGTGCGTCGGGTATGTCTCGCCGGAAGCGTTCGTTGGTGGCCCGCTGGCGCTGGTCCGCGACGGCGACAAGATCCGGATCGATGCCGCTGGCCGCCGCATGGACCTGCTGGTGGGTGAGCAGGAACTCGCTGCGCGCCGACGCGATTGGAAGCAACCTCCGCCGCGTCATCGCGCGGGTGCGCTCGCAAAATATGCGCGTCTGGTCGGTCAGGCCCCGGACGGAGCAGTCACGCATGAGGGCCCGGCGGAGTGGCCGTGGTTCGACTGAGTGGCAAGTTTCTTGCTAAGCTCGTTCCGCTGATGAAGGCCATTCGGCAGATCGGCTGCGTGACGTTCGCGCGAGTGAGGCGAGAGGCGGGATGAAGGTAGTGCCTTCAAGATCGAGCGAATGGGTGAGACCGGTGACGTTACAGCAACCGGCTTCTGCGATCATCGAGATCGAACGAGTCTCCCAGGTTTTCCAGACCTCGGCGCGCAAGGATCATGTGGCGCTATCGGACATCTCCCTGACGATTGACGAAGGTGCATTCGTCTCCATCCTCGGTCCCTCCGGCTGTGGCAAGTCGACGCTGCTTTACATCGTCGGTGGTTTCGTCAACCCAACTAGCGGCGCGGCGAAAATGAAAGGACGGGCGATCACGGGCCCGGGTCCGGATCGTGGACCGGTCTTCCAGGAGTTCGCGCTGTTTCCGTGGAAGACCGTTCTCGGCAACGTGATGTATGGGCCGCGCCAGCAGGGCGTGCGAACCAACGAAGCTGAAGCGCAGAGCCGCGCGCTGATCGAAATGGTCGGCCTCAAGGGCTATGAGAATTTTTACCCGAAGGAGCTGTCGGGCGGCATGAAGCAGCGCGTCGCGCTGGCCCGGACGCTGGCCTATCATCCCGAAGTCCTGTTGATGGACGAGCCGTTCGGTGCACTTGATGCGCATACGCGTACGCGCCTGCAGAATGATCTCCTAAATATCTGGGAGCGCGACCGCAAGACGGTGCTGTTTGTCACCCACTCGGTCGATGAAGCCGTCTTTCTCTCGGATAAGGTCGTGATGATGTCGAAGTCTCCCGGCCGCATCCGGCAAGTCATGGATATCGACCTGCCACGACCGCGGCGCCGCAACGAGCTGTTGCTCGATCCGCGTTATCAGAAATACGTCGTTGACATCGAGCGCATGTTCGACGAAAGCGACGAAGCTGGCTCGCCCTCGTGATCTCCCCGATTACCATGGCCAAACGTGCTGCGCCCGCCCTGGCCTGCATCGGATTGCTGGCAGTGTGGCAGGTTGCCTCGCTTGTGCTGAAGAGCGACAGCTTTCCAACGGCGATCGAGGCGATCCGCGCAATCCCGGATATCCTCGGCGACAGCGAATCCCTGATCAATATCCTGGCCTCGCTCCGCCGCATGGCGATCGGGTTCAGCATCGCGGTACTGGTCTCGATGCCCCTAGGCCTGTTGATGGGCCGTAGCCGGGCCGTCGCAGCCTTTTTTAATCCACTGCTGATGGTAATCTATCCGGTGCCGAAGGCGGCCCTGATGCCGATCATCATGCTGTGGCTCGGTGTCGGTGACATCGCCAAGACCCTGGTGATCTTCCTGGGCGTCAGCCTGCCGGTGATCTATCACAGCTTTGAGGGGGCGAAGGCCGTGGAAGAGAAGATGCTGTGGTCTGGTGCGGCGATGGGACTTTCGCCGTTGCAGCGCTTGGTACGAATTGTGCTGCCCGCAGCGTTGCCTGAGATTCTGACTGGATGCCGCACTGGCCTGGTGCTTGCGCTGATTACCATGATTACCAGCGAGATGATCGCGCGCCAATCGGGCGCCGGCAATATACTGTTCAACGCGCTCGATATGGGCCAATACGACACGGTCTATGCGATGATCATCATCGTCGGCGCGATGGGCATCTGCCTTGATGCGGTCTTCGAGCGCATTCGCGCAAGGCTCGTGCGCTGGTCCGAGCCTCAGTTCGACATGCCGCTGAGCTTCTCATGATGTCGCGTTCGCTCTCAACGAACATTCTCTTGGGGGGCGCACCAATCGTACTCGTGATCGCGCTGTGGCAAGGTCTGGTGTCGTTCGGCGTCGCGCCAGCGGTGTTGTTGCCGCCGCCAGGTTTGGTCTTCAGCCGACTGGTCCAGCAGCTCGAGACCTGGACCTTTCAGCAGGAAATCGCGGCGACCCTGGTCCGGTTGTTCGCCGGATTTGCTATTGCAGTCGTGCTCGGCGTCAGCATTGGGATTGCAGCTGCTGCCAGTCCCGCGATGAACGCCTTGGTTCGGCCGATCGTGCGGGTGCTTGCGCCATTGCCGAAGGTCGCGCTCTATCCAGCGCTATTACTGTTGCTTGGCTTCGGCCACGGATCGAAGATCACGCTGGTGGCTGCGGACGCCCTCTTTCCGATCTTGCTGTCCACCTATTACGGGGCGTCGAGGGTGGAGCAAAAGCTTATCTGGTCGGCCATGGCGGCAGGAACGCCGCGCTATGAGATCCTGTTCAAAGTCGTTTTGCCGGCGGCGATGCCGGCGATCCTGACTGGATGCCGGATAGGCCTTGTCATTTCCTGCATCGTGGTGTTTCTGGCCGAGATGATCACGTCGACGGACGGGCTTGGCCACGCGCTTGTCACGGCGGCGCGAACATTTCAGGCCGTTGACATGTTCGTGCCGCTGATCACGATCTCATTGCTTGGGTTGATCCTCAATGCGTTGTTGGGCGCGGTACGGTCGTTTCTCTTGCGAGGCTTCCCCGAAGCGTGACTTGACGAAAAAGAAACCACAGGACCGGGAGTAGACCATGCTGGTTGATCGCATCGAGGCAAAATGGATCGACGCGTTTTGCGAGATCTTTGAGCGCTGCGCTGTCAAGGCCGGCGATACCGCGGCAATCCTCTCGGAGACCCAGTCGCGCGCACTGAACGTGCATCTGGCGGAGCTCGCGCTGCTGCGCATCGGCGCGCGGCCTTTTCATGTCGTGATGCCGACGCCGCGCAATCGAAATGTCGTTCCGGTTCGCTCGACGGGGGCGAGCGAAGCGATCCAGAAACTGGGGCCGGTCATCACCGCTCTTCAGCAGGCCGGCTTTGTGGTGGACTGCACCATCGAGGGCCTGATGCATGCAGCGGAGACGCCGGAGATCCTGAAAGCCGGCGCGCGCATCCTGGTGATCTCCAACGAGCATCCCGAGGCCCTGGAGCGCATGGTGCCGGACCCCGCGCTCGAGAAGCGCGTTCGCGCAGCCGCAAAGATGCTGCGCGGAACTAAGCGAATGCGGGTCACCTCAAAAGCCGGCACGGCGCTCGATGTGGACATGATGGGCGCTTCCACGGTCGGCGTCTGGGGTTGGACGGACAAGCCAGGTACGCTGGCGCATTGGCCAGGCGGCATCGTTGTGAGCTTTCCCAAGAGCGGGACGATCAACGGCACGCTGGTCATGGCGCCCGGCGATATCAACCTCACCTTCAAGCGCTATCTGACGTCGCCGGTCAAGATGACCTTGAAAGACGACTATGTGGTCGAGCTGGAAGGTGAGGGCACCGATGCCGCGATGATGCGCGCCTATCTCGCCGCTTGGGGGGATCGGGAGGCCTATGCCGTGTCACATGTCGGCTTCGGCATGAATCCGGCTGCGCGCTACGAGGCCCTCTCGATGTACGACCAGCGTGACACCAACGGCACGGAGATCCGCGCCGTCTCCGGCAACTTCCTGTTCTCGACGGGCGCGAACGAATTCGCTGGACGTTACACTGCGGGCCATTTCGACTTGCCGATGATGGGAACGACCATCGAGCTCGATGGCGTCGCGGTGATCCGAGAAGGTGTTCTCCAGGACGTCTTCGGCTAGTTGCTATCGATCACTGGTGGACGGGCCAGGTCGAAGTGCCGGAGCAGGTCAACCATGGACTGGAGCCGTCTTGCGCGATAGGCATCGACGTCCATGTCGGAATAATCGAGAAAGCCTGCGCCGGTCCGCAAGCCGATCCGGCCTTCGTGCATGTTGCGTGATATGACATCAGGCGCGCGATAGCGGTCGCTGCCGAGCGCGCTTTCGAGATAGCGACTGGCGTAGTACAGAATATCACCACCGCCCCAGTCGATGAACTCGAGCAACCCGAGCACGGCATAGCGGAAGCCGAAACCGTAGCGGATCGCCTTGTCGATTTCCTCGGCGCTGGCGACGCCTTCCTCGACCATCCGCGCGGCCTCGTTCATCGCCAGTGCCTGGATACGCGGAACGATGAACCCGGGTGTCGCCGCACAGACCACCGGCACCTTGCCGATGCCTTCGAGCAACGTCTTGACCGCGTTGATAATGGCCGGGTCGGTTGCCTTCCCGGGCGACACCTCGACCAGCGGGATCAGATAGGCCGGATTCAGCCAGTGCACGTTGAGGAAACGGCGCGGGTTCACGATGGCATCCGACAGATCGTCGACGAGGATGGTTGACGTCGTCGAAGCAATGATTGTGTCCGGGCCGATCTGCCGTGAAGCCGTCCCCAGCACGTCGCGCTTGAGCTCAACGAGCTCGGGAACCCCTTCGAAGATTATTCCCGCCTCGGAAAGGGCAGGGCCGCTCCGGCTGGCCGGCACCACCGAGACTCGCGCGATCAGTGGATCAACGTCTGCCTCGGTCAGCAGTCCCAGCTTGGACAGGCTGGCAAACGTCTTTCGGATTTCGCCGAGTGCATCAGCCTCCAGCCTGGCAAACTCCTCTGCCGAGCGGGCCTTGATGTCGATCATCGTCACCGTGTGTCCCGCATAGGCAAACGCGACGGCAATGCCGCGCCCCATGCGGCCGGCTCCGAGACAGGCGATCTTGGCGCGGCTGCTCATCGGCTAGAATCCTTCACGAAGCAACGTCTGCAATTCGGCTCGGTGGAGCTTGCCAAGCCCCAAGGTCTCCAATGTTCGGCCGCCTTGTGTAAAATCCTCGCCACAGATCGCGCCGCCGATAGCCAGGAATGCCTTGGCAAGCGGCGTGGCGACCGCCGCAACCCGCGCGACGGACACCAGCAGCGACAGCCCTAGCCGCAAATCCTCGCGCATGTAGCGGTGATCGGTCAGCACGATCTGCTCGCGCCAGTCGCCGGAATCAGTCAGCCGGTCATGCGAGCCGCGGCCATACATCCAGATCTCGCCTTCCCGCGCGTAGTGATGAGCGAGGGGAAAATGCGGGGTGCCATATCCCAGCGCCTCGCGCACGGCAATCCGCTCGGCGTCGAGCGCGTCAGTCACGCGCCGGATCGCGGCTTGGGTGCCCTCCTTGTGGATGTCCCAGCGCTCGAAATGCTCGATCGGGCCCGCGTTCATGACAATCAAAGGTGGATGAATGATGCAGCCCGCATTCATCAGCGCGCCGGAGAGCGCATCACCGCATGGCTCGATCACGTCAGGGAAGGCGCGGCCTATGATCTCAAGCGCATGCGGGGCCCGATCGAGAGGGAATACGCCGACCGGCAGGCGCTTGGCGCGGATGGTGATCGCGACTTCGAATGGTCCGTGCTTGCGGGTGAGCCAGGGCAGTGTGCCGGTTTCGGCGAAGCTCGCTTTGGCGCGATTGCCTGCCTCTCGCGCGGCTTGTGCGAAGATGATCGAGCCGAAAGTCGCGGGTGGCAGGAACACCACCTGGCCATCACGCAGATGCGGCGCGAGGCGCCGGGCGATATCCGGCTGAGCGAATGCGGGGGCGGGACACAGGATCAGATCGACGCTGTTGACGGCTTCGGCGATGTCGGTGGTCACCAGCGCCAACTTCACGTCGTGGCGGCCATTGTGATCCTTCACCAGGATGCGAGATCCCGCGGCACGGTGTGCTTCGACCTGCGCTGCGTCGCGACGCCAGAGCCGGACCTGATGCCCCGACAGAGCAAAATCGCCCGCGGCCGCGAAAGAGCCGTTTCCCCCACCCAGAACTGCGATCTTCAAGATGCTTCTCCTTGCGCGCACGACTGCGCATCAAGCTGTTTCAGCAGAAAATGCTGAACCTTGCCGAGCGCCGTACGCGGCAAATCGGCAACGAAAATGATGTCGCGTGGAACCTTGTAGCGGGCAAGCTGTGTCTGAACGTGCGCTTTCAGCTCGTCTGCTTCGAGACGGCAGCCGGATCGTCGGATGACATAGGCGATGGGCACCTCGTCCCAGCGTGGGTCCGGCCGGCCGATCACGGCGCATTCGCTGACATCGGGGTGCTCCAGCAGGACGCGCTCGACTTCGGCTGGATAGATGTTCTCGCCGCCGGAAATGATCATGTTCTTCTTGCGGTCGCGGACCCAGAAATAGCCGTCGGCGTCGCACAGGCCGACATCGCCGGTGCGATACCAGCCGTCGCGCAGCGCCTCGCGCGTGGCCTCGGCATTGCCCCAATATTCGAAGAACACGTTGGGGCCGCGTACTGCGATCTCTCCGGGCGTGCCGGCCGGCGTCTCATTGCCGGCCTGATCGATCACCTTCGCTTCGCAGCACAGGCCGGCTAGTCCGGTCGATCCTGTCCGGGACAGGTCGCCGCCGAGGCGCGTATAGATTGCGATGGGAGAGGTTTCCGTCGAGCCGTAAACCTGCAGCACCGGCACACCGCGTGCAACGAAGCGCTCGATCAGGTGCGGCGGGACGATGGTCGAGCCGGTGGCAACGGCTTTCAGCGACGAGAGATCGGTCGTGGCCCAGGCGGGATGCTCACTAACGGCTTGGAGGATCGTGGGCACCATGACCGTCAGGGTCGGCCGCTCCCGTTCGATGGCCGCAAGCGCCGTATCCGGTGTGAAGCGCGCGTGGATCGTGACGGTCGCCCCAAGCTGGAGCGCTGCCGTCGTCTGGATGTTGAGGCCGCCTACGTGAAAGAAGGGCAGCACCGTCAGCACATGATCGTCCGACGTCATGTTGTGCATGTGCTGGCTCATGACGCCGTTCCAGAACAGCCCCTCCTGGCGCAGCACCGCGCCCTTCGGCCGTCCGGTCGTTCCAGAGGTGTAGACGATCAGCAGCGGGCTGGAGAGATCGGTGTGCGGATTGCGTGCGCCTCCCTTGCTGGCAGCCAGCAAGCTTTCGTAGCTCCTGCCGCGGGGCGGCGTAAAATCGAAGCCGACGACGGCTGTTCCGGGCGCGATCTCGGGAAGAACGCCTTCAAATGCCTGCTCGAGCACCAGCACCTTGGCGCCGGAATCGGTCAGGATGAACAGCTGCTCGGCGACCGCCAACCGCCAGTTCAGCGGCACCAGCATCGCGCCGAGACGGGCACAGGCGTAGAGCAGGACCAGATAGTCCGGCCGATTAAGACTCAGGATCGCCACGCGGTCGCCGCGCCCGACGCTGAACTCCTGCTTCAGGGCCGTTGCCGTCCGTTCAATCCGATGGGCGAGGGACGCGTAGTTCAGCCGCTGCCCCTCGAAGGCAATGGCGGTCTTGTCTGGCGCGAACGCCGCATTGCGATCGATCAGACTGCAGAGATCCACCGTTAATCGTCCGTCTCGCCAGTCTCGTACAGCGCCTCGCGGCCGATCCGGTCGAGGCAGAGTTCGGCCGTCCAGGGGAGCATCAGCGAGCCGCACCGGCTGTCGCGATAGATCCGCTCCAACGGAAGCGATCGCAGCATAGCCTGTCCGCCGCAGGTGCGGATTGCGAGCGCCGCGAGTTCATTGGCGCCTTCCATCACCGAATATTGCGCGGCATAGGCACGCAGCACCTGCTCTTTGCTCGGATTGGCACGAGCTTCGGTCACGGCCTGGAACCAGATTCCCTTGATCTGTTCCAGCTTGATCTGCATTTGCGCCACCGCAATCTGCTTGGTCGGATACATCCGGCGCTTGACCGGCGGCATGCCCGGCACCTCGCCACGCAGATAGCGCACGGTGAAATCGTAAGACGCTTGTGCAAGGCCCATATAGGTGGGCGAGAGCGTCAGGAACATGTGTGGCCAGCGCATCGCCGCCTGGAAATAGACGCCGCGCGGCATCAGCGCGGAATCGTCCGGGACGAAGACATTCTTGAACAGGAGCGTTCGCGAGACCGTGCCGCGCATGCCGAGGGGATCCCAATCGCCGACGACGGAAACGCCCTGCGACGTTGCTGATATCGCAAGGTAAAGCGTATTGCGGCGCGAGGCCTTCCCGCCCTCGTCGATCTCCGTGCAGAGCACGCCGTAATAGTCGGCGTGGCCAGACAGCGACGCAAAGATCTTCTTGCCGTTGACGATCCAGCCTCCTGCGACCGGCTTTGCTTCGGTGCCGAATGCAACGCCGCCGGCGGCGGCCGCGCCGCCCTCCGAAAAAGGTTGCGAATAGATCGCGCCATCTTCGACGATGCGTCTGTAGTGAACCGCCCGTCGGCGCTCGTGCTCCGCGCGGGTCTCTGCATCCATGTCGAGATCATCGGCCAAAGGCCCCGACCACAGCGTGGAGCAGACATGCATGTTCCAGGTGAGGGCGGTCGCGCCACAATAACGGCCGATCTCCGCAGCGGCCAGCGCGTAGGTCTGATAATTGGCGCCCAGCCCGCCATGCTTTTTGGGCACGGCTATGCCGAGCAGGCCGACGCGATGCAGGTCGCGATAGTTCTCGGTCGGAAAGATCGCCTCGCGATCGTAGGCCGCGGCACGACCGGCGAACACGCTCTGGCCGATCTCACGCGCTCGTGTAATTATGCCCACCTGCTCGTCGCTCAGACGGAACGCCACGGGATCGAAGATCGGTGCATCCATTGCGACCTTGTCGGCTGCGCCGATCGTCTTGCTGACTTGCATGGTCATGGTGCAATCATCCGTGTTTGGCGGCAACGGAATCGACGAAGCCACTAAGGGCTCTATCAAAGGCGTCTGGCCGCTCAAGATTGGCGAGATGTCCGACGCCAGCAAGTTCGATGTATTTCGCCGAAGGAATATAGGTAGCCATCTTCGCCATCATCGGCGCCGGTGCGTTGTTGTCTTTGGAACCGGAAAGCAACAGCGTCGGAACGCATATATCTTTGAGCGTGCTGCGTTGATCGAAGCCGACTAACGCCAACATCATGGCGCGATAGCTCGCCTCCGGTACGCTTCCCATGCACTCGCGCGCAAGCTCCATTCCCCTGGGATCAGGATCATCACCGACGAGCTCCTTCACCAACGAAGGTGCCAGCGATTTCATTGTCTCGCCGCGATCAAGCGGGCCCAGCCGTGCCGCGATGAACGACTTTTGCCAATCGCCGTCGGCCTTGCCGAAGGCCGGGCTTGTCTGTGCCAGAACCACCGCGCGCGCAAGTTTTGGCGCTTGGACCAGCCATTTCTGAACGATCATACCGCCGATCGAATGGCCGACCAGAATGGGCTTTGTCACACCGAGCTGCTCGATGAATTGCTGGAGCGCTTCTGCCAGCGCAGCGATACTGACGCTGGCGAGCGGCGCGGACCCGCCATAGCCCGGCATGTCCCATGCGATCACGCGAAAACGATCACCGAATGTCGCAAGCTGCTGCCGCCAGGCCTCCGCCGCACCGCCGATGCCATGCAGGAAAATCAGGGGTGTTGCGCCCGGATCGCCCGCGGCTTCATAGGCGAAGCGTCCGTCCTTTGTTATCATTGGCGAAGGCTGCGACACGCGACATCCTTTGGCTTGCCCCGGCGATGCTAACAGGCCTGTCGCGGATGGGAAGCAATAATTTTATACTTAAAGCAATTTTCGGGCCGATCTTCCGCGTAATGGCATGCGCCGCGTCAATCGGCGCTTTCGTTGCAAAAGCTTGAAGGTTAAAATATATCGAGGGAACGATTAGCAGATCTTGAGGGAGCAAGCGCATGTCCGGATTGCCGCATTCGCCGCACGCGCTGGTGACCGGAGGCGGTCGCGGCATCGGTCGGGCGATTGCGGCGGCTCTTGTCGGCGCCGGCGCCACGGTGACTGTGCTTGGCCGGAACGCTACGTCTCTAGAGGAAACGATCAAAGCCGGTGCTGCGCATCATGCCGCCGTTGCAGACGTCTCGGACGAGGCTGCGATGAGGACAGCCATCGCCGCGGCGAACGCGCGAAAGCCGATCGATATCCTCGTCGCGAATGCCGGCAGCGCCGAATCCGCTCCGTTCGCGAAATCGGACAGTGCGCTCTTTGCGCGCATGATGGATGTCAATTTCATGGGCGTTGTCCATGCCATCAGCGCCGTGTTGCCTGACATGAAGGACCGTCCCTATGGACGCATCGTGGCGATTGCATCGACGGCCGGCCTCAAGGGTTATGCATATGTGAGTGCGTACACGGCGGCAAAGCACGCTGTGGTCGGTCTTGTACGCTCGCTTGCGCTGGAGATCGCCGGCAGCAGCGTGACCGTGAATGCTGTCTGCCCCGGCTTCACCGACACGGATCTCGTCGCCGGCAGCATCGACAACATCATGAAGAAGACCGGGCGAACGCGCGAGCAGGCGATCGCCGAGCTCGCGAAGCACAATCCGCAGGGGCGTCTGATCACGCCGCAGGAAGTGGCGAATGCTGTGCTCTGGTTGTGCAGCGAGAACGCCGGCGCGATCACCGGGCAGGCGATTGCGGTAGCTGGGGGCGAAATCTAGCGTCGTGGCGCAGGTGCGGAACAAGGAAGCCAAGGAGATCGCATGAGCAGACCAGCCAATCCCGTCACCGTGCCGCTCGCGGACTATTCGCCGCAACACTTCCTGCTGGCCGTTGTCGAGGGCGTTGCCACCGTGACGCTCAACCGTCCGGAGCGGAAGAATCCACTGACATTCGAGAGTTATCGCGAGCTGACGGATTTCTTTCGCGCGTGCGCGTTTGACGACGCGGTGAAATCCATCGTCGTCACCGGCGCGGGCGGTAATTTCTCGTCTGGCGGCGACGTGTTCGAGATCATCGGCCCGCTGGTGAAGATGGATACAAAGGGGCTGACCGCCTTCACACGGATGACAGGTGATCTGGTCAAGGCGATGCGGGCCTGCCCGCAGCCGATCGTGGCCGCGGTCGAAGGCATTTGCGCCGGTGCCGGCGCGATCATTGCCATGGCGTCGGACATGCGGCTCGCTGCGAGCGGAGCCAAGGTGGCGTTCCTGTTCAACAAGGTCGGTCTTGCCGGCTGTGACATGGGCGCCTGCGCGATCCTGCCGCGGATCATCGGCCAGTCCCGCGCCTCCGAGCTTCTGTACACTGGCCGGTTCATGACCGCGGAAGAGGGTGAGCGCTGGGGCTTCTTCAGCCGCGTTGTCACGCCGGAGCAGGTGCTGGCCCAGGCGCAGCTGCTGGCCAAGCAGGTCGCGGAAGGGCCGACCTTCGGCAACACCATGACCAAGCGCATGCTGGCGATGGAATGGGCGATGTCGGTCGAGGAGGCTATCGAAGCGGAGGCCGTTGCCCAGGCCCTGTGCATGACGACGGCTGATTTCGAGCGCGCTTTTCATGCTTTCGCCAATAAGGTCAAGCCGGTCTTCAGGGGCGACTGAGCGGCGGTTTCGGCCGCAATTAAGGCTAAGCCCAAGACCCGGGCCGCGATCGAGGCGGAGACGACAAAGCCGCTTGCAGCGGGGTCACCGGCCGTGCGACGCTAACCCGGTTGCCTGTGTATCGAGTGGAGTTGAGGGCGATGAAGGCGATTATCGTCGGTGGCGGTATCGGTGGTCTCACCACGGCTTTGATGTTGCGGGCTCGCGGCATCGGCTGTGAGATTTTCGAGCAATCCGATACGATCCGCGAGCTCGGCGTCGGCATCAACACGCTGCCGCACGCCATGCGCGAGCTTGCCGGCCTTGGTTTGCTGCAAAAGCTCGACGACGTCGCGATCCGTACTGACCAGCTCTACTACCTCAACCGCCATGGCCAGGAGGTCTGGCGCGAAGCCCGAGGCATCGATGCCGGACACGACGTGCCGCAATTCTCCATCCATCGCGGCCGCCTCCAGGGCGTCATCCATCGCGCGGTCGAGGAGCGGCTCGGTCCGGAAGCAATTCACACCGGTTGCCGGCTCGGCGCGTTCACGCAAGACGAGGGCGGCGTGACGGCTTACTTCTTCGATCGTGCGGGCTCGCACATCCGCACCGCGCGTGGCGATATCCTCATTGGCGCCGACGGCATTCATTCGCGCGTCCGCGACACGCTGTTCCCAAACGAAGGGCCGCCCTGCTGGAACGGCCTGATGCTCTGGCGCGGTGCGCGCGATTGGCCGCTGTTCCTCACCGGAAAATCGATGATTGTAGCCGGTGGCCTCAATGCCAAGGTGGTCGTCTATCCAATCGCGGAGGGATCGAGCCCGGCGAGCCGTCTCACTAATTGGGCGGTACTGGTGAAAGTGGGTGAGGGCAATGCGCCGCCGCCACGCAAGGAAGACTGGTCAAGGCCGGGCCGGCGTGAGGAGCTGATGCCGCATGTCGCGCGCTTCTCTGTGCCCTACATCGACGTGAGGAGCCTGATCTCGGCGACGCCCGAATTCTACGAATACCCGACCTGCGACCGCGATCCATTGCCATATTGGTCGTCCGGGCGCGTCACACTGCTCGGCGATGCTGCGCATCCCATGTATCCGGTCGGCTCCAACGGCGCCTCGCAGGCGATCCTCGATGCGCGCTGCCTCGCCGACGCGCTTGTCCGGGCCGAGCATCCGCGCCAGGCGCTGATGGAATACGAGAAGAAACGCCTGCCGATGACGGCAGACATCGTTCGCTCCAATCGCCGTGGCGGCCCCGAGGGCGTCATCGACGCCGTCGAGCAGCTCGCGCCCGACGGCTTCGACAATATTGACAACGTCCTGAGCTATTCCCAGCGCGAGGCGATCGTGCGTGGCTATGCCACCAAGGCCGGCTTCGCCGCGGTCCCGGGACTCGCGGCGGTGCGCGCCTGAAGTTGCTGCTAGCCGGCGCCGGGAGGCGGCGGCAGGAAATGGATGTTGTACTCGGCGGCCATCGCCACAACGTCCTCCGGCTTCTGCTCCTTCATGTTGTGAAGACCCCAGAACAGGTCGAACAGCTTTTTGGTCGGCGACACCCAGAACAGTACTTTTGCGGTTTGGTCCGACTTATTGAAGATGCCGTGCGGCACGCCCATGCCGAGACGGATCAGGTCACCGGGCGTCGCTTGCGCCTCTGAATTGCCAAGCACGAAGTCGAGCTTGCCCTCCAGCATGTAGAGATATTCGTCCTGGTCGGGATGGATGTGCGGCGGCACGAATGTGCCCGGTGGCAACGTCGCGTGCCAGGAGAAGCTGGTCTCGCTGTTGCTCTTTGGCACATAGGTCTGGCCCAGGATGTTCCAGGAAATGCCCTGGATACCCTCGTTAGCCCGCGTGATGCCGGTGATTTCGCTCTTCATCGTATTCCTCCCTTGACGCGACGTGCGGCTTTAGTTCACCGCCTTGCAATCCTTGGCGTAACGGTCCCCGTAATTTTCGAAAACCTTCTGAACGATCTCGGTCTGGAACTTGCCGTCCGGACGCTTGGCGACCTTGGTCAGGTAAAAATCCTGGATCGGATAGCCATTGGTGTTGAACTTGAACGAACCGCGCAGCGACCTGAAGTCTGCCTTCTTCAGGGCAGCCCCAACGGCATCCTTGTTGGAGAGGTCGCCCTTCGCTCCCTTGACCGCGCTGTCGATCAGCATCGCAGTGTCATACCCCTGCATGGCATAGGTGCCAGGCACGCTGTTATAGGCGGCCTCGTAGGCGGCCACGAACTTCTTGTTCTGGGGATTGTCGAGATTAGGTGCCCAGTTCGCGCCGCCGAACATGCCAACGGCCGCATCTTGCTGCGCCGGCAGGGTGGATTCATCCACCGTGAAGGCCGAGAGCACGGGGGTGCTGTCGGCGAGCCCGGCCTGCTTGTACTGCTTGACGAGGTTGACGCCGAGGCCGCCCGGCATGAACGTGAAGAGCGCATCAGGCTTCTGCGACGCAATTTTGGACAGCTCCGGTTGGAAGTCCAGCGTGTTGAGCGGCATGTAGGATTCTTCGACGATCTCCCCCTTGTAGTCGAGCTTGAAGCCGGCGACCGAATCCTTGCCCGCCTGATAGTTCGGCACCATCAGATACATCCGCTTGTAGCCGCGATCCTGCGCGACCTTGCCTAGGATCTCGTGGACCTGGTCATTCTGATAGGACGTCACATAGAAGAACGGGTTGCAGTCCTTGCCTGCGAAGGTCGACGGACCCGCATTAGGGCTGATCAGATAGGTCTTGGATTCCGTGACCGGTCGGTGGATCGCCTGGAGGATATTAGAGAAGATCGGTCCGACCACGAAGTCGACCTTGTCGCGCTCAAGCAGGCCCTTCACCTTGGTCACAGCCGCATCGGGTTTGAGTTCGTCGTCGACCACGACCACTTCGACATCACGCCCCCCCATCTTGCTGCCGAGATCCTTCACCGCGAGCGCAAAGCCGTCGCGAACTTGCTGACCAAGGGCTGCGGCGGGTCCGGAGAGGGTCACGATCACGCCTAGCTTGATCTTCTCCTGCGCGAGCGCCGGGCTCATCGCGGTGCCGAGAAGAAATGCGGCTGCGGCCAAGGTCAGTTGCGACTTCATGATTGATCCCCCGTAACGATTTGCACTTGCGCTGCAAGCTGCGTACTCCGAGCCAAGCTTATGCCGACGACGGCGCTCGCGGCAAGCCAAGCTCAGGCGCCGCCATCCTGCGGGCAGCGGCGCATGCAAACGGCGCGCCAATTATTTGAAGCTTAAAGAAATTCGTGTGCGGTCGATTGTTGCAGCTTTGGGCTTGCGGCCGGCGTCGATTTATTTGAAGCTCAAAACGTTGGGGAATCCGGGCCGGCGCCAATGCCGGCCGTGGGTGATTGCATCGAAATGCTCGATTCCGAGACCAAGGCCGTCGAAACTCCGGAGGACCATGCCGAAGAGCTCCGGCTGTGGTTGCGTCTGCTTACCTGCACGACCTTGATCGAGGGCGAGGTCCGCGGCCGGCTGCGGCAGCGGTTCGACGTCACGCTTCCGCGTTTCGACCTGATGGCGCAGCTCGACAAGGCGCCCGACGGCATGACGCTGTCGGACGTCTCAAAGCGCATGATGGTGTCCAATGGCAATGTCACTGGCCTGGTCGAACGCCTCGTGGAATCCGGCCATCTCGACCGTCGCACCTCGGAGACTGACCGCCGCGTCCAGGTGATCCGCCTCACCAAGCTTGGTCGTGCCGAGTTTCGCAGGATGGCCTCGGAACACGAGACCTGGATCGCCGATCTCTTTGCCGACCTGACGCCCAAGGATGTCCGCGAGCTGATGCGGCTGCTGGCCAAGACCAAGGCGTCGGCGCAGAAATCTGCTGTGCGTCGCAAGCCTTAAGTCCACCGGCCGGCGCGTCCGCCCATTTCGCTTTGCCGCACGAAAATGGAGGGATGCCCAAAATCCGCTATTGCGCAAAATTGTTTTAAGCATAAAATGTTTTCCAGATGGTGCTGCCGGGTGCTTTCCATGCGCAAAGGAGCGTGCGATGGCCAACGCTGCCAAGGTTCAAGTCTCGGGCTCGCATGACGGCGATGCCACGACCGCCCATGTCGATAGGTTTGCGCGGCAGCATCTGCCGCCGTCTGAGCTCTGGCCGGAGTTCATCTTCACGCGTCCGGAACTGCACTATCCGGCGCGATTGAACTGCGTCAGCTATTTCCTCGATCGCTGGGTCGAGCAGGGGCACGGGGATGCGTCCTGTGTCATCAGTCCCGCCGTCAGCTACACTTATCGCGAGTTGCAGGCGCTCGTGAACCGCATCGCCAATGTGCTGGTCGGCAAGCTCGGACTCGTCACCGGCGGGCGCGTGCTGCTGCGCTCCGCCAACAGTCCGATGATGGTCGCGACCTATCTCGCAGTGATCAAGGCCGGCGGCATCTGCGTGGCGACAATGCCGTTGCTGCGCGCCAAGGAGCTATCCTATCCGATTCAGAAGGCGGAGATCGCGCTCGCGCTCTGTGACGGAAAGCTTTCCGATGAGATGGAGAAGGCGAAGCTGGCCGCACCAGGTCTCAAGCATGTGGTCTATTGGGGTAATGGCGCCCCGGACTCGCTAGAGGCGCTGATCGCGGATGCCAGCGCTGAGTTCACGGCAGTTGATACTGCAGCCGATGATATCTGTTTGATAGCCTTTACGTCGGGCACGACCGGCGATCCTAAGGGCACCATGCATTTCCACCGCGACATGCTGGCGGTGTGCGACGGCTATGCACGGAACATCTTGCGGGCCGAGCAGAGGGATCGCTTCGTCGGCTCGGCGCCGCTAGCCTTCACCTTCGGTTTCGGAGGCGTACTGTTCCCGATGCATATCGGCGCTTCGTTTGTTGTGCTGGAGAAGACGACGCCCGATGACATTCTTTCGGCGATCGAACAGTACAAGATCACGGTCTGCTTCACGGCGCCGACGGCTTACCGCGCCATGATCGGCAAGCTTGCAGGCCGCGACATCTCTTCACTGCGAAAGTGCGTCTCCGCCGGCGAGACGTTGCCCAAGCCGACATTCGACGCCTGGCTGAAAGCGACCGGCATCAAGCTGATGGACGGCATCGGCTCGACCGAGCTGCTTCACATCTTCATCAGCGCGACCGAGGACGAGATTCGTCCCGGCGCCACCGGCAAGCCTGTTCCCGGCTATGAGGCAAAGATCGTCGATGACGATGGCAACGAGTTGCCGCCAGGCACGATAGGGAAGCTCGCCGTGCGCGGGCCAACCGGCTGCCGTTATCTCGCCGACGAGCGACAACGCAAATACGTCCAGAACGGGTGGAACATCACCGGTGACACCTATTTGATGGATACCGACGGCTACTTCTGGTACCAGTCGCGCTCTGACGACATGATCGTGTCAGCCGGTTATAATATCGCGGGCACGGATGTGGAAGCGGCCTTGCTCACGCATCCTGCGGTTGCCGAGTGCGGGGTCGTCGGAGCGCCGGACGAGGCGCGCGGAATGATCGTGAAAGCCTATGTCATAGCCGCCCCCGGCGTGACGCCGGATGCAAAGCTCGCGGCCGAGTTGCAGGAACATGTCAAACGCGAGATCGCGCCATACAAGTACCCGCGCGCGATCGAGTTCGTGACACAGCTGCCGAAGACCGAGACCGGCAAATTGAAGCGCTTCGCCTTGCGACAACTGGCGCAGGCGGCTGCTACGTCCTCGGGCGTCGCGGCAGAATGAGATAAAGGATCAAGAATTGTCCGTGACAACGCCGAAAGGCCCACAGCTTGCAGTGCTACCAACTGCTGCCGAGGATGATGCCAGCCCCAGGGCGCAGGTGCTCCACCCCTCCGGCTGGCCGATGCCGAAGGGTTATGCCAACGGTATGGCCGTTGAGGGACGCATTGTCGTCACAGGTGGTGTGATCGGTTGGGATGCCCAGGAGCGTCTCGCCGCAGGCTTTCTAGCGCAGGTGCGCCAGATCCTGACCAACATTGCCGAGATTTTGGCCGAGGCCGGTGCGCGGCCCGAGCATCTGGTGCGCTTGACCTGGTACGTCGTCGACATGGAGGAATACCTGACAAACCTCAAGGAACTCGGCAAGATCTATCGCGCAATCTTCGGTGCGCACTATCCAGCGATGGCGCTGGTCCAGGTCGTGCGTCTGGTCGAGAAGGCGGCGCGCGTCGAGATCGAGGCCACCGCCGTCATTCCTCGCTGAGTAGATTCTCGCGCGCAAGTTCCCGACTCAGCTTGCTTTGGCGAGATCGTCATCCTCGGGCGAGTTCAGATAGACGCCTGACATGCTGTCGACCCAGCAGAGATGGTCGTGCACCTTTTTGACGCCCTCGACGTTCTCGGCGGCGACGACCGCTGCCTGTCGTGCCCGCTCCTCGGTGATGACGCCGCTCAAGTGAACGATACCGTCGCGCACGATGACGTTCAGCCCGAACGGGCACCAGTCGTTCTTCTCCATGGCATCGATGATGCGACCGCGGATGTGATCGTCGTCGGCAGTCGGATCCGGCACCTCGCGGGCGAGGCCAGCGGCTGCCTGCAGCAGGTTGGCGCGCGACACGATACCGATGACCTTGTCGCCGCGGACCACCGGCAGGCGCTTCACGTTATTCTGTTCCATCAGCTCGACGATCTCGGCGAGCGCAGTATCCTCGGTGATGGTTACGGGCGATGCGGTCATCACCTCGGAAACCTTCCGGCCGTGCTCGTGGACGAAGTCGCTGGCCGACTTGCCGGGCCCGAGGATGAACTGCAACCAGCGTCCGCGTTTGCGCCCGGTACCGATCTCGCTTCGGCGGATGAAGTCGCCTTCCGAGACCACGCCGATCAGCTTGCCACCGTCGTCGACTACGGTAAGGCCGCTGACATGACGCTTCAACATGATGTTGGCCGCTTCGACAATGCTGGTATCGGGTGTGACCGAGATAACCGACCGGGTCATGATCTGGTGGGCGCGCATGTAATGCTCCGCTAGCTCGTCAAGTTTTGATAGCTGAAATCTAGATCGTGCCCGGCGGCATGGTTTGACGCATGTCAAGACGTGAGCTCGGTACGTCCTGGTTGAGCGATTGTGATCAATCTCTGGAATTGATGCAGCTCAACGTTTCCCGGGCGGGGAGCCATATCCTGCTCCGCAACGAGCAGAAGCGCACGAGAATCCCGGGCCATGAACATTGTAAAGATCCTTCCTCGGACGGCACAGCCGGTGTTGCCAGCGTCATCCGTCGAGCCGGTTGTTGGCGCCGCCTCGTCTGCGACAAGCACCAATTCAACCGGCGAGACCTCGACCGCCGAGCCGGCGTCCGAACGCTATTCTCTGGACCGCATGTTCCATGCGATGCTGGCGCGGTTCACGGGCGGGCTTTCGCCGACCGCCTTGATGCTGGCCTGGCTCGATTGGAGTTCCCATCTCGCGTGGGCGCCGCAACGACGGATGGAGATCGCCAACAACTTCATTCGTGATAGCAGCCGGTTGCTGGAAGCAGCTACGCACGCGACTGCAGCGGGGCTAGCACCCTGGTCCGTGATCCGGCGGGAGAAGCGGGACCGTCGTTTCAGGGAGCCGCAATGGGAAGCGCCGCCTTTCAATCTTCTTGCGCAGGCGTTTCTGCTCGGCGAGCGCTGGTGGCACGATGCCACGACGGGTGTGCGAGGCGTCTCGCATGCGAACGAAGCCATCGTCGAATTCTCGATGCGCCAGGTATTGGACATGCTTGCGCCGTCGAATTTCGCCGCAACAAACCCAGAGGTGTTGGAGAAGGCGTTTCAAAGCGGCGGAGAGAATTTTGTCTTTGGATGGCAGAATTGGTGCGGCGATCTCATGCGGATGCTCTTGGAAGCAAAGCCCGCTGCAAATGATCAGTTTGTCGTCGGCCACACGGTCGCGGCGTCGCCTGGCAAGGTCGTCTACCGCAATGCGCTGATCGAACTGATCCAGTATCATCCGACGACGGCAAAAGTGCGGCCTGAGCCGATCCTGATCGTGCCGGCCTGGATCATGAAATACTACATTCTCGATCTGTCGCCGCAGAATTCGCTGGTTAAATTTCTCACCGATCAGGGATTTACCGTGTTTGCAATCTCCTGGCGCAATCCGGACGCCCGAGATCGGAATGTTGCGTTTGACGACTACCGCAAGCTGGGGGTGATGGCCGCGCTGGATGCGATTGGCCGAATCATGCCCGGGCAGAAGGCCCATGCGCTCGGTTATTGTCTTGGCGGCACTTTGCTGTCCATTGCTGCCGCTGCAATGGCGCGCGACGGCGATGATCGCCTGGGCACCATCACGCTTCTGGCGGCGCAGACCGACTTCACCGAAGCCGGCGAGCTGACGCTCTTCATCAATGAGAGCCAAGTCGCCTTCCTTGAAGACGTGATGTCGCAGCGAGGTTATCTGGATACGGCACAGATGGCCGGCGCGTTCGCGCTGCTGCGTTCGAACGACCTGATCTGGTCGCGGCTGTCGCGCGACTACCTGATGGGCGACGCGGCGCCGCCGAGCGATTTGATGGCTTGGAACGCGGACGCAACGCGATTGCCCTATCGCATGCATTCGGAATATCTGCGTAAGCTGTTCCTTGACAATGATCTCGCCGAAGGACGTTACCTTATGGAAGGCCGGAACATCTCGCTCTCCGACATTCATGCGCCGATGTTCGCGGTCGGTACGGTCACCGATCACGTGGCGCCGTGGCGATCTGTGCACAAGCTCCACTATCAGGTCGATGCTGATCTGACCTTTCTATTGACTAGTGGCGGCCACAACGCAGGCGTCGTCGCGCCACCCGACGAGACCGGGCACAGCTATCAGGTGATGACCAAGGCTGCAGACGCGCCCTATGTCGGCCCGGAGGAATGGCTGAAGCTGGCGCCCCATGTCGAGGGATCGTGGTGGCCGGAGTGGACCCGCTGGCTCGTCGCCAGATCCGGCGCGCTCTGTGATCCGCCGCGGATTGGATATGGCGATCTCAGCGGCCTGCCCGATGCTCCCGGCGACTACATCCGCACCTAGTCCTCCGGCTCCGCGTCCGGCGTCAGATCGGAGGAGCGGAAGGGCTCGGCCCTGTTCAGCTTGTGATACGCGGTCGAAGCAGTCTGCAACAGTTTCTTCTCCCGCTTGCGGTCGAGAAAGCGGATGCCGGCTTCGGTGGCCTCGTTCAACGACGCGGCCAGTGTCTGGCCGCGCGCATCGTCGTTCAGCCGTCCGAGGGACTTTTGCGCCTTGCGCAATTGCTTGAGGATCGACTTCTGCTTCGTCGGTGACGTGCCTGAGAACAGATCGTCGAGCGACTCGATCGAATAGGTCAGCCGCTTGTTGAGAATCCGCAGCTTGTGCCGCTTCTCGACATCGAGCTTGTGCAGCCTTTTGGCCTTCCTGAGCAGCGTCCTTTCCCATTCGGTCAGCTGTGTCGTCCCGTGGTCGGCGAGCGGGCAGCGGCGTAGCCGGATGGCCACTTTGCTACGGTGCGTCGACCAGGGGCCGCTCTCGATCCAGCTCGAGGTCTGTTCGACCAGCCGACGATACCGTGCCGATTGCAGCGCTCGGGCCAGCAGACGATGGCTTTCGGCGCGCTTCTCCTCCCAGTGCCTGAGTTCGGCGATGACGGCGAGTTCGCCGCCGGCCTCGGACGTGATGCGTTCAATGGCGACGTCGAGGTCACGCACCATGCCGAGCTGACTATTCAGCCACTTCAACTCGGCCCAGACTTCGGGGCGCAGCGCATCGTCGACCATAGGCGAAAAGAAGCGAATCGCAGTCCGCAAATGGGTCAGCGCGATTCGGATCTCGTGAAGCGCGTCCGGATCGCCACGGCAGGTGCCGTCGTACTGGGCGACAACGGCTGCGAGGTGACGGCGCGCGATGATCCGGAAGGCTGTGTCGCAGGCCATGCCGGGGCTCAGGCGGCCGGGCAGCGTATTGCGGCTTGCCGCCGGCTTCGCACCGGCGGTCGCCTTCGAACTCCTGGTGGGTCGCGCCATCCTAGCCCGCGCCAATCAGATTGCCTTGCCATCCTTGGCGATCGCGTCCCGGCAGTTCTGGAGCGTCTGCGCTTGCGTTCCGGACGCGTCGATGGTGGCCCAACCCATGTGGCCGATATTATAGTGCTCTTGCAACGCGGCAACCTGTTGCGTGGCATCCGATGCATCACTGCTGCGACCACCGATTCGGGCCTGCCGTGTCGCCAGATCGGCGACCAGGAAAAGGCCGGTGAAGGGCACGTGGCAATCCCCGGCTAGCTTGGCGAAGGCGTCTCTTTCGAAGTCGCGGGCAAATACGCCGTCGACGACCACGGAATGGCCCTGTGCCAATATGCGGCGGGTGTGCCTGGCCAATGTTGCGTAAACCCGTTCAGCAAGCTCGGGCGTATAGGCAGATGGCGGCAGCCGCTCCGTCTCGGCGACCCCGAACATCTGCTTGCGGATGACGTCACTCCGCAACACGACGGCCCCCGGCTGCGGCCCGACGGTCGGCGCGAGCGCGCGCGCTAGAACTGACTTGCCGGTGCCAGACAGTCCGCCCACCGCGACCAGGCGGGGCGCGGCAGGCTGGATCAGCTTACGCGCAAGGTCGAAATAGCGGCGAGCATCATCGAGGATATCGGGCTCGCTGGCATGCGGGCGCTTCAACCGTGCCAGGGCTACCTGGGCGCGGATTGCAGCCCGGATCGACATGAACAACGGCAAGGCGGCAAGCGCGTCCAGATTTCCGAGCGGTGTCGCGGCAAGATACCCGTTCAAGACGGCGTTGGCGGCAATGGGCTGGTCGTGCCGGAGCAGGTCCATCAGCGTGAATGCGAGGTCGTAGAGCACGTCGACCGTTGCCATCCGCGCGTCGAATTCGATGGCGTCGAACAGCACGGGGCAGTGGCCGATCAGCACGATATTGGCGAGATGCAGATCGCCATGGCAGCGCCGTACGAAGCCCTGACGATGGCGTTCCTCGAGCAAGGGACGCAAGCGCACGAATGCCTCGTGCAAAGCTTTGCCGAGCTGTTCGATCGCTGCCGCGTCGAAATGGTTGTCGCTTCGCAGGCCATCGCTGTTGCCATCGATCAGCGCGGGGATGGAAGAGACCCACTCCTCCCGTTTGGCGAGCGATGTCGCGGTGTGCGAAGCTGCGATCGCCTCGGCGACGGCCATGGAGAGGTCTGCATCCAGCGGACCGGCCTTGGCCAGATGGTCCAGCGTCCGGTTTTCGTCGAAGCGCGACATGTCGACCGCATACTCGATCGGTCGTCCGCGGCCGTCGACCGCCACCGAACCGTCGGGCTCTTCGGTGATCGCGATGACGCCGTGATAGATCTGCGGCGCCAATGGGCGGTTGATCCGGATTTCCTCCTCGCAGGCCGCCTTGCGCTTCTCAAGCGTCGAATAGTCGAGGAAGGGAAATCGCACGGCTCGTTTGATCTTTAACGCGCGATCGCCGTCGAGAAAGACCGAGGCGCCGTGCGTATCGATCCGCGTCACGCCGGGATGCCCAGCCAGTGCTTGGAAGATCCGTTCCTGGATCGTCGTTTGATCTTTCGCCGAGGCAGGCATTCGAAGCACCCTCAGGGCGTCAGGACGGCCGCACCCAGAATCTGGCCGTTCCGTAGCATGCTGAGGACGTCGTTGGCTTGATCCAGCGGAAATGCCGTCGTCTCGGTGCGCACGCCGGCCTGCGGTGCGATCCTGAGAAAATCCAGGCCATCTTGCCGGGTCAGATTGGCCACCGAGACCAACTGCCGTTCCTCCCAGAGCAAACCATACGGGAAGCTCGGGATGTCGGTCATGTGGATGCCGGCGCACACGACGCGTCCGCCTTTTCGAACGGCGCGCAGCGCGGCCGGAACGAGTTCGCCGGCTGGTGCGTAAATGATAGCGGCGTCGAGCGGTTCGGCGGGCATCTCGTCAGACGCTCCCGCCCAGACCGCACCAAGACGTCGTGCGAGAGTTTGTGCGGCGTCATCGCCGCGCCGCGTGAATGCATAGACAGATCGCCTCTGCCAGACCGCGACTTGCGCGATGATATGGCCGGCCGCGCCAAAACCATAGAGACCGAGCCTCTCCGCAGGACCAGCCAGAACCAGCGAGCGCCAGCCGATCAGCCCAGCGCACAGCAGAGGAGCGATCTCCACGTCATTGCTGCCTTCGTCCAGTGGAAACGCGTAGCGCGCGTCGGCGATGGTGTGCGTTGCGTAGCCGCCGTCGCGCGTGTAGCCGGTGAACAGCGGGCTGTCGCAGAGGTTTTCCATGCCATCCCGGCAGAATCGACAGTTTCCGCACGTAGAGCCGAGCCAGGGAATGCCGACCCGGTCACCAGGCGCATGTGTTGTAACATTGGGGCCGACGAGGTCGACCCGGCCAACGATCTCATGGCCAGGCACAATCGGATAACGAATACCAGGCAGCTCGGCGTCGACGACGTGCAGGTCGGTCCGGCACACCCCGCAAGCGCTGATCTTCACGCGGATCTGGCCATTCCCCGGGATTGGATCAGGACGTTCCTCCATTCGGAGTCGCGCTCGTGGGGTCGGCAACACCATTGCACGCATAAGTCTCTCCGGGGCGAACCGCTCCGATTGAATATCCATAGAATGACGGAGTGGCCAGTCCTTGACCTCGGTCAACGTCCGCCGCTGTCTGATCGGGCGAAGTTCCCCGCCTTGACGAGAATCAAGGGGCCTAACGAAAAGCAGCCTATTTTGGTTGCCAAGGAGAATCCCCATGCCCATCAAGGACGTCTTTCTGCCGCTTTTTGGCGAGCCGCGCGCCCCCAGGTTGGCCGCGATCGAGAAGTGCGTCGCCGTTGCCGCCGATCTCGGCGCCAGGATCACCGGGCTCGCGCTCGAGGAAGACGCCTTCGTGCGGCCGAAGGTGGTGCGCCCCGATGACCCGGAGCCCGCCGAACTCGGTCATGTGGGCAAGGCGGGCGAGTTGCAGCAGCTCTTGGACGTATTCACCAACGCGGCCTCGCGTGTCGGCATTCGAGCTCAAAGCCGATCGGGCAGGGTGCCGGCTGAGCAGATTGCATCGACCTTGGCCGAGCATGCGCGCTTCAGCGATCTCGCTTTGATCCCCGTGAGGCCGCACGACAGCCGAACCGAAAACCTCATTGAAACGTTCCTGTTCGAATCGGGGCGGCCGCTGCTGCTGTGTCCGGAAGAGCGCGCGGCGACGTTACGGCCGGAATTCGAGAATGTCATGATTGCCTGGGACCACTCGGCGCGCGCCGCACGCGCTGTCGGCGACGCATTGCCGATCCTGCAAGCGGCAACCGTGGTACACGTCGTCACCGTGGCAGACGATCAGGACGAAGCGATTGCGCAATCCGGCGACAGTCTCGTCCATCATCTCAGGGAACACGGGATTTATGCGTCCTTCGAAATGGTGAAGGGCGACGGGAGTTCGATCGGCAAGGTGCTCGGGAGCTGGGCACAATCCCACGCGGTCGACGCCGTCGTCATGGGCGGCTATCATCACTCGCGCCTGAACGAGACCGTCTGGGGTGGCGTGACCAAGACTGTCATCGGCCAGCCACCATGCTGGGTGATGATGTCGCACTAGGTGCGTTTCAACTCATATCCTGTCGGGCCTAGCTTCTGTCGGACCCGTTGCCCGATCGGACGATTGTGATCATGTCGACTTACCGCCTGAAAAATGTGTTGTCGCCCCAGTCAGTTGCGCTGGTCGGCGCAAGCTCCCGCCCGGTTTCCGTCGGGCGTGCGGTCCTGGAGAACATTCGCAAGGCGGAGTTCAAGGGGCCGTTCGGCTTGGTGAACCCGCGCCATGCGGAGATCGACGGCATGACTGCCGTAGCCAGCCTGGCGCAATTGTCCTTCGTGCCTGAGCTCATCGTCGTCACCGCGCCGGCAGGCGAGATTCCCGACATCATCGATCAGGCCGGCCGTCTTGGCGCGGCCGGCGCCCTGATCGTTTCGGCGGGGCTTGGCCAGGGACCGGGCTCGCTCCAGGAAGCCACCATCGTCGCCGCCCGCAAATACGGCATGCGGCTGATCGGTCCCAACTGTCTCGGCATCATGATGCCCGGCACAAGCCTCAATGCGACCTTCGCGGCGCATATGCCGGCGGCAGGCAACCTCGCGCTGATCTCGCAATCGGGCGCGATCGCAGCCGGTATGGTGGACTGGGCCGCGCAGCGCGGCGTAGGCTTCTCGGGCATCGTCACCATCGGTGATCAGATTGACGTCGACATCGCGGATCTGCTCGACTATTTCGCGATGGACCACAAGACGCGGGCGATCCTGCTCTATATCGAGGCCATCAAGGACGCGCGGAAGTTCATGTCGGCGGCGCGCGCTGCAGCGCGTGTGAAGCCGGTCGTCGTCGTGAAGTCCGGCCGCATGGCGCAGGGGGCGAAGGCGGCTGCCACGCATACAGGTGCGCTCGCTGGTGCCGACGCGGTCTACGATGCGGCCTTCCGCCGTGCCGGCGTACTTCGAGTATCCGATCTGCGCGAGCTGTTCGATTGTGCCGAGACCCTGGGCCGGGTCGGGTCGCCGGCCGGAAAGCGCCTTGCGATTCTGACCAATGGCGGTGGCATCGGCGTCCTCGCGATTGATCGGCTCGCGGACCTTGGCGGAGTTCCCGCGCCCATGACACCGGAAGCGCGCCAGAGGCTCGACGCGGTGCTGCCGCCGACCTGGTCCGGCGCAAATCCCGTCGACATCGTCGGTGATGCCGACGCGCCGCGTTACGCCGCTGCGTTGGAGGTGCTGCTCGACGATCCCGGCAATGATGCGGTCCTGGTGCTCAACGTACAAACTGCGATCGCATCGGCCGCCCAGATCGCGACGACTGTGACCGATCTCATCGGAAAATATCGCGAGAAGCACCGCAGTTGGGCCAAGCCTGTGCTTGCGGCCTGGGTCGGGGCTGATCAGGAGATCATTGCGACGCTATCCGCCGCCGGCATTCCGAACTACCCGACTGAAGATGATGCAGTGCGCGGCTTCATGCACATGGTCCGACATCGCGAGGTGGTCGACGAGCTGAGCCAGGTTCCTCCGGCGATGCCGGACGCTTTCGTGCCCGATGTTGCGGCCGCGAAGCAGATCGTCTCGACGGTCATCGCCGACGGGCGCAAATGGCTGGAGCCTGTCGAGATCAAGCATCTGCTTGGCTGTTATGATATCGCCATGGTGCCGACCTACGCGGCTGAAGATGACGAGCAGGCGGTCGCCTACGCGGATGAGATATTCGCACGGGGCGCCACCGTCGTGCTCAAGATCCTGTCGCGCGACATCGTGCACAAGTCCGACGTCGGCGGTGTCGTGCTCAATCTGACGACGCCGGCCGCGGTACGCGCGGCTGCCGCCGAGATTCTCGCGCGGGCGAAGAGGTTGCGGCCCGAAGCCCGCATCGATGGCATCATTGTGCAGGCAATGGTGGTCAAGGCCAAGGCGCGAGAGCTGATCTTGGGTCTCGCCGATGACCCGACGTTCGGCACCGTCGTCGTGTTCGGCCGCGGCGGGACGGCGGTTGAGATCATCAATGACAAGGCCCTGGCGCTGCCGCCGCTTGATTTACAGCTTGCCCGTGATCTCATTGAGCGCACGCGCGTGTCGCGGTTGCTACGTGCCTACCGGGACGTGCCGGCCGTCAAGCAGGACGCCGTCCCTTTGGTCTTGGTCAAGCTGGCGCAGATGGCGGCGGACATTCCCGAGATCCGTGAGCTCGATATCAACCCTCTGCTCGCCGACGAAACCGGCGTAACGGCGGTCGACGCCCGCGTGGCCGTGGGGCCGCCGCAGCGGAAATTCGCGGGCTCCGGGCCTGCAAATTTCGCCGTACGTGCCTATCCGTCGCAATGGGAGCGTCGCCTTACACTCAAGGATGGCTGGCACATCTCGGTGCGTCCCCTGCGCCCCGAGGACGAGCCGACCATCCACGAATTCCTGCGTCACGTCACGCCGCACGATCTTCGCCTCCGGTTCTTCGCGCCGATGAAGGAGTTCACCCACGAGTTCATCGCGCGCCTGACCCAGCTCGACTATGCGCGGGCCATGGCGTTCATTGCGTTCGACGACAGTAATGAGATGGTCGGAGTGGTGCGGTTGCACTCGGACTCGATCTACGAGAGAGGCGAATACGCGATCCTGCTGCGCTCCGACCTCAAGGGCAGGGGCCTCGGTTGGGCCTTGATGCAGCTGATCATCGACTATGCCAGATCGGAAGGCCTCAAGATCATCTCGGGCGACGTGCTCAAGGAGAACGTCGTGATGCTCGAGATGTGCCGGCAGCTCGGCTTCGAGATCAAGCCGGATCCGACCGAGCCTGACCTCTGCGACGTCCGGCTGAAGCTCTGAGGCGGCTCGCTACGAACGCGCTTCGGAACTTGCGTCCGATGCGCTCTCTCTGGCGGTCTTCCGCATGTTCCTGACGATGATCGCAATGAGCGGCACCAGCACCGGCACGATTGTGCTCAGCGGATGATGGACTGCGCCGGTCAATTCGGCCTGAAACGCGCGGGCTTCGACCTGAAGCGCCTCGATCGATGTGCCGTGGATCTCGTTGGCGAGCTCAATGTCGCGGCCGGATGGCGGGCGCCCGGCGACGATGAACAGGGCCGCCGCGATGGCGAAATTGATCGCTCCGAGGACCGCCGCCGCGGTGATCGCGCTCCAGATCTGGACCAGGGCGAAATAGGCCGATAGCTCCAGCATCAAGAGACCGAATGCGGCGATCAGCGCGGCGAAGGCCCGCAGGCCAAGTCCGACAAGCAGGTGTCGCAGCCGGATATCCGCGATGATCCTGTCGGTGCGCCACAAGGCGCGCAGATGCTTGATCACATTCTCGCTATTCACCTAGTGCCTCCGCAGCATGAAGCCGACCACCACGCCGAGCGCAAAAGCGGACGCGAGCGAGGCGACCGGGCGCCCCGTGATGAGGTCATGGAGCTGCTCTTGATCTTCGCTCACGGTTTCGCCGAGTTCGGCCAGCGCTGCCTTGATCTGATCGGCGAGAATCTCGGCACGTTCCTTCGAACTCTCGAACATCCCCTCGCCAGCCGTGCTCAGCAGCCGGGTAACGTCCACCTTCAACGTCCGCAGTTCTTCGCTCACCCTGTCGCTGTCGAACATGGATTTGATGTCTCCATTGAATGGAGCAAAACCTAAGTCGCGCCGGTGCGCCCGTGCTTGATTTGCGTCAAGCGGCGCGTGGTAGCAGTCTTGAGACAGGTCAAACCCGCCGCCACATGCTGGCCTAGAAATAGCAGCTCAATGGGACCAAATCGTCCCGATGAGGTGGAAGCGTGAACCCAGAACCGCTGTTGCTGGCGACGTCGTCTGGCGATGTGCTGAAATTGCGCCCGGAAGGGCCCTGGACCGCGGCGAATGTGACGACGCTCGAGACTTTGTCCCGCTCGGTCGACGCAGAGGTCGATCGATCAAGAGCCGTGACGCTGGACATGTCGGGAATCAGCGCGCTCGATACGCTCGGGGCCTGGATCCTGGAGAAGCTGTCGCGCAAAGCCGCCTCATCGGGCAGGCGAGCCGAGATCACGGGCGTGGCCGATCATTTCAATGGCCTGCTGGAGGAGGTGCGGCAGGTCAATCGTCACGCGCCGCCGCCGGCGGTCGCCCCCAACCCGGTTCTGCTCAGGCTGAACGACCTCGGCAAGGCCACGATCGGTGCGCGTGAAGATATCGCGATCTTTCTGCAAATGCTGGGCGCCCTGTTCATGGCGGTGGCCGGCGTCTTGCGGCGGCCCCACTCGCTGCGGCTGACGTCGCTGGTCTATCAGCTCAACCGGATCGGGTTGCAGGCAATTCCAATCGTCGTACTGATCACTTTCCTGATCGGCGCCATCATTGCCCAGCAGGGATTCTTTCATTTCCGCAGGTTCGGTGCGGAGTCCTACACAGTCGACATGGTCGGCATCCTCGTCTTGCGCGAGCTCGGCGTGCTGATCGTCGCCATCATGGTCGCTGGACGTTCGGGAAGCGCCTATACGGCCGAGCTTGGCTCGATGAAAATGCGTGAAGAGATCGACGCGCTCTCCACCATGGGGCTAGATCCCGTCGACGTCCTGATCTTGCCGCGCGTGGTTGCCCTCGTCATCGCGCTGCCCATTCTCGCCTTCATTGGATCGATGGCCGCGCTCTATGGCGGCGGTCTGGTTGCGCATTTCTACGGCGACATGGGGCCTGCGATCTACATCGCGCGGCTGCATGAAGCCATTTCCGTCACCCATTTCGAGGTCGGGATCCTGAAAGCGCCGTTCATGGCTCTGGTCATCGGGATCGTCGCCTGCAGCGAAGGATTGCGCGTGAAGGGTAGCGCGGAATCCCTTGGTCGACAGACGACGACATCGGTGGTCAAGTCGATCTTCCTGGTGATCGTGCTGGACGGGCTATTCGCGATCTTCTTCGCTTCGATCGGAATGTGACGATGCCCGAGCCGCAAGCAGAGTTCGCGATCCGGGTCCGTGATCTCGTCGTTGGTTTCGGCCGTCAGACCGTGCTCGGCCATCTATCGCTCGATGTCCGCTGCGGCGAGATTCTTGGACTGGTGGGCGCATCTGGCGGCGGCAAGTCGGTGCTGATGCGTACCATTATCGGTCTTATTCCGCGTCGCAGCGGCACCATCGAAGTCATGGGGCAGACGATTGGTGCCCCGCATGATCGCAGCCGCGCAGCGACATGGGGCATTCTGTTCCAGCAGGGCGCGCTGTTCTCATCGCTGACCGTCAGGCAGAATGTACAATTTCCGCTTCGCGAAAATCTCGTGTTGTCACAGGAGCTGATGGACGAGATCGCGATTGCCAAGCTCGAGATGGTTGGGCTACGCGCGCAGGATGGCGACAAATATCCATCCGAACTGTCGGGCGGAATGACGAAACGCGTGGCGCTGGCGCGCGCGCTCGCGCTCGATCCACCGATCCTCTTCCTCGACGAGCCGACGTCCGGCCTCGACCCGATCGCCGCGGGCGATTTCGATGCGCTGATCCGGACGTTGCAAAAGACCCTCGGGCTCACTGTCTTCATGGTCACCCATGATCTCGCAAGCCTTACCACAGTCTGCGACCGCGTTGCCGCGCTTGCCGATGGCAAGATCGTGGCGATCGGCCCCATGCGCGACCTGCTGCAATCCGAGCACCCCTGGGTGCGGGCCTATTTCCACGGCAAGCGCTCGCAGATGCTGCAACCACAGATGAGATGATACATGGAAACCCGCGCTCCCTACGTGCTGATCGGCACCTTCGTGCTGGCCGCGATCCTCGCGGTATTCGGCTTCGTCTATTGGCTGAACAACAGCGGTGGCATCGGGCCGCGCGCGAACTACCAAGTACAGTTCCAGGGACCGGTGCCAGGCCTTCTGGTCGGTGCCGGCGTCCTGTTCAACGGCATCCGCGTCGGTGAGGTGACGCAGCTTGGCCTTGCGCCCGACAATCCGCGCTTCGTCAATGCGACGATCTCGGTCGCTTCAGCAACGCCGGTGCGCACCGACACCAAGGTCGGGCTCGATTTCCAGGGGCTGACGGGCGTGCCGGTGGTGACGCTGGAGGGTGGCACGATCGTCGCGAGGTCTGGCGACCCTCTGACTTTGATCGCCGAGGCCGGCGCGGGCCTGAGCATGACGCAGGCAGCGCGCGAGGCGCTGCGGCGCGTCGATTCCGTGCTTGAGGACAATTCCGGCCCACTCAAGGACACCATGGCCAATTTCAAGACGTTCTCGGATGGCCTTGCGCGCAACACGGGTAAGATTGACGGTATCCTGGCGGGCCTCGAGAAAATGACCGGCGGCGGCGCGCCTGCACAGAAGATCACCTATGATCTCCGCACGCCACAAGATCTCGGAGGTGCCGGCAAGACGCTCTCGGCATCGCTGGCCATTCCCGAGCCGACCGCCGTCGCGATGCTACAGACCCAGCGCATGCTGTTCTCGCCGACTGGCGATATCAAAGGCTTCGCCGACTTCCTCTGGGCCGATAGCATTCCAAAGCTGGTGCAGGCGCGGCTGATCGACAGCTTCGAGAATTACGATATTGCGCACGCCCCGTTGCGAACGACAGAATTGGGGCAGGCGGAATATCAGCTTTTGATCGACATCAGGCGTTTCCGCATTGCCACGGACGGCGAGCCGCGGGTCGAGATTGGACTATCGGCACGGATCGTCGACAAGAATGGCAAGGTGACCGCATCCCGCCTGGTCGAGACCAGCGAGAAGCTCGACAAGGTCGAGCCGGCCGCCGCGGTCACAGCGTTCGACGCAGCGTTCGCACGCATCGCCAGGGAGCTGATCGGCTGGACCGTCCAGGCGGTGTGATGCTTCCAAAGCTACTCGAGCGTCTTGAGATAGGACAGGAGGTCGTGGATCTGGTCGGGCTCGAGCTCGAAAGCGGGCATGTCGGCGTGGCCGGTATAGATACCTTCAGCGAGTGCTTCCTCGAGGGAATCGATCGCGTAGCGCCGGTGCAAGGTCCTGAACGGCGGTGCGATCTTGAGCGGGCTTTCGGAACGACGGTCGATCGCGTGGCAGCGCGCGCAATTGGCGCGCGCATAGGCCTTGCCGCGTTGCTCGGCGCTCTGCGCGGCGAGCGCGGGAGTGATCAGGAGCAGCCCAATCAGGCCGTAGCGCAGCGCGGCGTGCAGCATGGAAATCGGTCCCGTTGAATTCTCGGCGCAGAGTAGGGCGGGGACGTGCGTCAAATTTGATCTGGGTCAATCGACTTTGCCGGGTTGCAGTAAAATGCACTTGGCGCGGTTTCTGTCGGTCGCGGAGATTCGATGACGCCTGGGCGATGGATGAAGGCTTCCGTGACGATGATTGAGCCAAACGATCATTTTTGCAGCGACTGCGCGGTCCGCGGCATCGCGGTTTGTGCGTCGCTGGACTCGGCCGAGCTCGGGGAGTTCGAACATCTCGGGCGCCGCGTTCATTTCGGAGCGGGAGAGACGGTGTTTTCCGAGGAGGATATCACGACCTCGTTCTACAATCTCCTCGAAGGCGTGATGCGGCTCTACAAGCTGCTGCCTGACGGTCGCCGGCAGATCGTGGGCTTTGCCTTGCCCGGCGATTTCCTCGGGATGAACCTGTCCGGCCGCCACAATTTTTCGGCCGATGCGATTGGTACCGTGACCGTGTGCCAATTCGCCAAGACAGCTTTTGGCCGCTTCATGGAGGACCGGCCGCATCTGCTCAAGCGCATCAACGAGCTGGCGATTCGAGAGCTGAGCCAGGCGCGTGACCACATGGTCCTGCTCGGCCGTCGCTCGGCAGATGAAAAGGTCGCGACTTTTCTGCTCGGCTGGCGAGAACGACTGGTCCCGCTGAAGGGTTCGTCGAATACTGTCCCCTTGCCGATGAGCCGGCAGGACATTGCGGACTACCTTGGCCTGACCATCGAAACCGTCAGCCGCACCTTCACCAAGCTGGAACGGCACGGTGCGATCGAGATCATCCATGGCGGAATCAGCCTGCGCGACCCCGCCCGGATCGAAGCCTTGGCCGCGGCCTGAATCCCGACACGACCTGGCCTCGCCCTCGCTGGTTTTTGATCCGGATCAATGACGGCAGTCGCGCCTCGTCAATAATACCCCCACAACAAGGTCCGGGAGGGAATGATGCCGACTGACGCGCTGCTTGTGACCATGGCCGTGGTGGCTGTCTTTGTGGCATTTGCCTGGGCGCTGGCTTGGGCGGACCGACAGACGAGTGCTCGCAGGCTCGGTTCGGACACAAAGCGCTGAAGTTCCCAAGATCATTTTGATGCGCCTTTCGCGGCGGCTATCGGCCATTCCGCCGTGACCCGGCCTGATCGCGATCTGCTTTCTCCACAACTCTGCATGGTTTGAATTGCATCCACGCACCCTGCGGGTGCGGATTGGTGGCGCTACCGCGACATTTTAACGGCAGTTGTCTCAAACTGTCCCGTGCTTTCCGGTTGAAAAGACAGGCAACACTGACTACGCAGGAACTCCAGCGCTCGCAGTCTTAGGAGTCCCGGCGTGCCTCAGGACAAGACCGGCGACCCCCGGCAGTCGTCGGGTAACAAACTGTCGGTCCTGCGCAAGCATCCGATCTTCGCGGATCTTGAGCCGGACGCGCTCGATCAACTGTGCCGCTATGCCAAGCACACCACGGTCAAGCGCGGCGCGACGATCGCCGCGAAGGGCGACCCCGGAAACAATCTGTTCGCGGTGATCACGGGAACAGTGAAAATCTCTTCCTCGTCGCCCGATGGCCGGAATGCCATTCTCAACCTGATCGGTCCGGGAGAGATCTTCGGGGAGATCGCGGTGCTCGATGGTGCGCCACGGTCGGCCGATGCGACTGCCAACACCAATTGCGAACTCTACATCATCGATCGCCGCGACTTCCTCCCCTTCGTGAAGAGTCAGCCGGCGCTGGCGATGAAATTCATTGAATTGCTCTGCGCGCGGCTGCGCTGGACCAGCCAACAGGTCGAGCAGGTGATCCTGCAGAATCTGCCGGGCCGGCTCGCGAGCGCATTGCTCGGTCTCACCGAGGAGCGCAAGCTCGATTCGGGCAGTGGCACCCTCGCGATCACCCAGCAGGAGATCAGTGAAATGGTGGGGATGACGCGCGAGAGCATCAACAAGCAATTGCGCGCATGGGCGGGCCGAAACTGGGTCCGCCTTGAGCACGGCGCCATCGTTGTGCTCGATACCGATGCGCTCCGCGAGCTGGCCGAGAGCGGCCTCGACGGCGAGTGATCTTGCTGGTCTAGCCGTCGATGACCGCGACTGCCGCCGGATGTGGGGGTGGCATTTCGGAAAAGCGGAATTATGCTCCGATTGTCCTGCCGGATGCCGCCTGGCGGATCAATGCAAGTCCAGCATCGATCGATGCCGCATTTGGCTTGGACTCAGAATGTCGCCCGCCCTAGGGACGACGTTGGCGATATCACGCCGATGGGCGCGTTCATAATAGACGAGGCGATCGTCTCGCCCAAACTCCAAGCCGCATCCAATAGCGGTCGAGCACAAAGCAGAGGAACGTCTATGGATACGATGAGCATCGTTACCGCGCATCCAGCATTGGCCGACGGCGCGGCCCGATTGCCGGGGAGCCGGCACCTGCCGCACGGGTCCCCCGCAGGAGCGGGCGCGATGAGCGCCGCGCGGTCGCGGGCAGAGATCGTTAACCGGCCAGATTTACTCGACCCCGCCGCGCTATCCTACGAAGGTGGTGCAGTTGTAGCGCTTGACTTCACACCTGAAGTGGAGCGACGCAAGGCGGTCTGTAGCACCAGCCCAACGACGACATAATCAACTCAGGAGGAAAGCCCAGATGAAGACACTCATCGGTATCATCGCAGCCGCTACACTGGCTGTCTCGGCGCCGTTCGCGACTGCACGCGATTTCCGCTCGGCCGACGTCCACCCGGCCGACTATCCGACCGTCGAAGCCGTCAAGTTCATGGGCAAGCAGCTTGCGACCGCGAGCGGCGGCAAGCTCGGCGTCAAGGTATTTCCGAACGGGGCCTTGGGCTCCGAGAAGGACACCATCGAGCAGCTCAAGATCGGCGCGCTCGACATGATGCGGATCAACGCATCGCCGTTGAACAACTTCGTGCCGGAAACCGTCGCCCTGTGCCTGCCCTTCGTCTTCCGCGACACGCAGCATATGCGCACCGTTCTCGACGGGCCGATCGGCGACGAGATCCTTGCGGCCATGGAGCCTGCGGGGTTGATCGGCCTCGCTTACTATGACAGCGGCGCCCGTTCGATTTACACCGTCAAGGCACCGATCAAGTCGCTGGCCGACGTCAAGGGCCTGAAGATTCGCGTCCAGCAATCGGACCTCTGGGTCGGCATGATCCAGAGCCTCGGCGCCAATCCGACACCGATGCCGTATGGCGAGGTCTACACCGCGCTCAAGACCGGCCTGGTCGACGCTGCCGAGAACAACTGGCCCTCCTACGAGTCCTCGCGTCATTTCGAGGCTGCCAAATTCTATAACGTCACCGAGCACTCGCTGGCGCCTGAGGTCCTCGTGATGTCCAAGAAGGTCTGGGATACGCTGAGCAAGGAGGATCAGGCGATGGTCCGCAAGGCGGCGAAGGAATCGGTGCCGGTCATGCGCAAGCTCTGGGACGAGCGCGAGCAGGCGTCCCGCAAGACCGTCGAAGCCGCCGGCGTTCAGGTCGTCACGGTCGCGAACAAGCAGGAGTTTGTCGACGCGATGAAGCCGGTGTACCAGAAGTTCGCCGGTGACGAGAAGCTCCAGAGCCTCGTCAAGCGCATCCAGGACACCAAGTAAAAGCACGAGGGGACCAGATCCGGCGCTGCGCCTGCGCGGCGCCGGATCCTGACAAGGGAGGGGCGGGATGACAGACCCACACGTCGCAGACAATGAGCAGGAGGCGGGCCATCCGTCCACCAGTTTGCTGTCGCGGATCAATGCGCCTATCGCCCGTGCAGGCATGTATCTGTCCGTGAGCGGGTTGCTCGTCATCGTCACCATCGTGTTCTACCAGGTGTTCGGACGCTACGTGCTCAACTCCAGCCCGACCTGGACCGAAAACCTCGCGCTCGTCCTGATCCTCTATGTCACGCTGATCGGCGCTGCCGTCGGCGTGCGCGATGCCGGACATATCGGCATGGACAGTCTCTTGGTGATGCTTCCGGATCACCTGCGAGAGAAGGTCGAGCTCGTGATCCACATCCTGGTGGCTCTATTCGGTGTTGCCATGGCCTACAACGGCTGGATCCTTGGCGCGTCGGTCGGGACGGTGCATATCCCCAATCTCGGTTTCCCTGAGGTCGTTCGCTACGTGCCGCTGGTCGCCTCCGGCGTCCTGATCGTCTCCTTTTCAATCGAGCACATCATCGCGCTCCTGCGCGGCGAAGAGGTCGTCCCCTCATGGAACTGATTATTCTCGGCGCCACGTTCTTCGGCTTTCTGGTTCTGGGCGTACCGGTCGCCTTCGCGATCGGCCTCTCGGCGATCTGCACCATCCTCTACGAAGGCCTGCCCGTCGCCGTCATCTTCCAGCAGATGATGTCGGGAATGAATATCTTCTCGTTCCTTGCCATTCCGTTCTTCGTCTTCAGCGGTGAGTTGATGCTCCATGGCGGCGTTGCCGACAAGATCGTGCAGCTCGCCAAAAATGTCGTCGGCCACATCCGCGGCGGCCTCGGCATGTCGAACGTGGTCGCCTGCACGCTGTTCGGCGGTGTCTCCGGCTCCCCCGTGGCCGACGTGTCGGCGATGGGCGCGGTGATGATCCCGATGATGAAGAAGGAGGGGTTCGACACCGACTACGCCGTCAACGTCACCACGCATGCCTCGCTCGTCGGCGCCTTGATGCCGACCAGTCACAACATGATCATTTATGCGCTCGCCGCCGGCGGCAAGGTCTCGATTGGGGCGCTGATCGCAGCGGGCCTGCTGCCGGCGCTGGTGCTGATGATTTGTATGCTGGTCGCCGCTTACGCGGTTGCAGTGAAGCGCGGCTATCCCGCCGGCAAGTTCCCCGGCTGGACCGAGGTGGTCCGCTCGTTTGCGGCCGCTTTGCCCGGCCTTCTGATCGTCGGCATCATCCTGACGGGTATCTTGTCGGGGGTTTTCACGGCAACTGAATCCGCCGCCGTCGCTGTCACCTATACGATCGTGCTGACGTTCTTCATCTACCGAACCATGACCTGGAACAACTTCCTGCATGCGGCGGCCAAGGCGGTGAAGACCACGGGCGTGGTGCTTCTGTTGATCGGCGTCTCCACCATGTTCCAGTACCTGATGGGCCTCTATGAAGTCGCCGATTTCGCCGGCGACCTGATGAGCAAAGTGTCCACGCAGCCCTGGATGATCTTGCTGCTGATCAACGTCATCCTGTTCCTGCTTGGCACCTTCATGGACATGGCGGCGACCATCCTGATCTGCACCCCGATCTTCCTGCCGATCGCGATGAAGGCGGGCATGGATCCGGTGCAGTTCGGCATGCTGATGCTGATCAACTGCGCCCTGGGCCTGAACACTCCGCCGGTCGGAACCACGCAGTTCGTCGGCTGCGCCATTGGCGGCATTTCGGTAGGCGCGGTGATGCGCACCATCCTGCCGTTCTACGCGGCCCTGATCGCCGCGCTGATGTTCGTGACCTACGTCCCGGCCTTCTCGCTGTGGCTGCCTCGTCTGCTGATGGGGTACAAAGGATAGCTGTCGTGCGTCCGCCGGCATTGGCCGGCGAACCGCGCTTGCGATAGTTTGCGTCACAGCAACAGGGAGAATCTGTCCGTGACTGATTATCGCAAGCTCTTCGATCTCACCGGCAAGACCGCCGTGGTGCTTGGCGCCGCATCAGGCATCGGCAAATCGTCGGCCGAGGCAATGGCGGGGCTCGGCGCCCGCGTCGTCTGCGCCGATCGCGCGCTTGAGGCGGCAGAGGCGACGGCTGCGGGCATTCGCGACACGGGTGGCTGGGCCGAGGCGGCAAACTGCGATGCTTCGAGCGCTATTGACGTCAATGCGCTCGCCAAGTTCGTGATGCAGAAATTTTCCCGGCTCGACATCGCCGTGACGACGCCCGGGCTCAACATCCGCAAGACCATCCTCGACTACACCGAGGAGGATCTCGACCGCGTCCTCAACCTCAACGTCAAGGGCACGGTCCGGTTCTTCCAGGCGTTCGGCCGCATCATGATCGAGCAGAAGGGAGGCAGCATCATCGCCTGCTCCTCGGTGCGTGCGGTAACCATCGAGCCGGGCCTTGGAATCTACGGCTCGACCAAGGCGGCGATCGGTTTGCTGGTGAAGGGCTTTGCCTCCGAGGTCGGCCATGCCGGCGTGCGCGTCAACGCGATTGCACCGAGCATCGTCGAGACTGCGCTGACCAGCCCGTTCAAGCAGCGGCCCGACATCTACAATCTCTACGCTGGCCACACCGTGTTCAACCGCTGGAGCAGCGCCGACGAAGTCGCCACGGCCGTTGCCTATCTCGCCTCGGATGCCGCGAGCTATGTCAGCGGCAGCACGCTGTTCGTCGACGGTGGCTGGACCGGGATCGACGGCCCGCCGACCGGTCTCACCCAGCTGCACAAATAAGCCCCGTTTCTAGCTCGCAAAACCCATGCGCTCGCGCAGGTCCCTCTGTTCTGCGCCGGTCAGCAGCGCGATCAGCGCGGCCGCCTCCTTCGGATGCACCGCCCGCGCGGCGATGCCGGCCGTGTACATCGTCACCAGCTCGCATCCCGGCGGCAGCGAACCCGATAGCGCAATGCCGTCGGTCGCGATGATCTCGGTCGCCTGCGTGCATCCGATCGGCCGCGCGGCGGTGGACATCGCCAGCTCGCGCATCGCCGTTGCGCCGTTCGGAAATATCCTCAGGCGCGGCGTGACCTCATAGGCGATGCCGAGCTGATCCAGCACTTTTGCAACGTGTTGGCCCGCGGTGGAAGCCTTGGTATCAGGAACGTAGATGGCGTCTGCGGACCTCAGGACGTCGCGCAAATCGGCCTCCGTCTTCGCGGTCACCTTGGGGTCGCGGCGGCGGACCGCCAACGCGGTCTCGACCCGGCCGACATCGGAGATCGAGGAGGGCGCCACAAGCTTCTCCGCGGCAAGCTTAGCAAGCAGAGCCTGCGTCAGGATCACGAGGTCCGCAGGCGTGCTTGCGCGCAGCTTGTCCGCCATCACGCCGACCGCGCCGAATTCGCCGTCGATGCCAAAGCCGGTCTGTGCCCTGAAGGCCTCGGCAAGGCCGCGCACCAGACCCTGCGCCGCACCGCCGCTCAAAATGATCACTGTCGTCACGATGCAAGCTCCATGGCTGCGACGATCCTGTCGCGCGTGATCGGAAGGTCGCGCACGCGCACGCCGAGGCCATCATGAACCGCATTCGCGATCGCTGCCGTCACCGGCCCGTGTGCGGCCTCGCCGGCGCCGGCCGGCTCGACGTCCGGCCGCTGGATGATCTCGACATCCACGGCCGGGACCTCGCTGAAGGTGAGGATCGGGTAGTCCGCCCACGAGGTCGAGGTAATGTGGCTCGGATCGAAGCGGACGCGCTCCTTCAGCACCCAGCTCGTCGCCTGGATCGCGCCGCCTTCGATCTGGTTGATGACGCCATCAGGATTGATGGCCTCGCCGGCGTCGATCGCAAGCGTCAGCCGTCTCACGCGGATGTCGTCGCTGGCTTCGATCTCGGCAATCGCCGCGCAATAAGCGCCGGTGTTCTTGTAGCGGGCAAAGCCGACGCCGTAGCCGATGCCGGATTGCTTCTGCGGTTTCCAGCCTGCGCGACGTGCGACGGCGCGGATGACCTCACGGGCCCGCTCGTCGCGGAGATGTCGCAGGCGGAATGCGATCGGGTCTTCACCGCGCAGGACCGCGATCTCGTCGAGCAGGGATTCGATCGCGAACACGTTACCCTGCGCGCCGAGGGTCCGCAGCGCCGAGGTGCGCACCGGCATGGTCAGCAGGCGATGGCTGGTAATGGTCCAGGCCGGAAAGTCGTAGAGCGGGACGGAGTTGCGATCCCCGCCGCCGCCATTGGCGGGCGGCGGATTTGTGGAGATCAGGCGTGGATAGGGATTGGCGATCTCGCTTGCTGCCAACAGTGCGGGCTGGTCCGCGCGTCCAGGCCGTGCTGTATGGCCATTGCTCCAGATCGCATGGCGCCAGCCGACGATCTCGTTGTCGGCATCGAGATCGGCTTCGATCTCGATGGCCATCGCGGCACCAAACGGTGCGTGGAACATCTCGTCGTGGCGCGACCACTGCACCCGCACCGGACGGCCACTGGCGGCTCTTGCCAGCAGCACGGCATCGAGCGCGACGTCGTCGGCAGCATTGTGCCCATAGCAGCCGGCGCCTTCCATGTGCTCGACGACGATGTTCTCGGCCGGCAGCTTGAGCACGATCGCGAGGTCAGCGCGGAGCAGATAGATGCCCTGGCTGTGCGTCCAGACATGGACACGGTCGCCGTCCCAACGCGCCATCGCGCAGGACGGCGCGATCGAGGCATGCGCGACGTAAGGGCGGGTATATTGCCGGCGGAGCGTACGTGCAGCTTTTGTCGCAGCCGCCCTCCTGGTGTCGATGATTGTTGTCTCGATCGGTTGGCTTCTCAGGAAACCAGCCAGATCGTTCTCATCCGGGAGCGGCTCCCCCGGCGACCATGTCGCGTCCTTGCGCAGGGCTTTCAGCGCGGCTTCAGCCGCAGCCTCGCTGTCGGCGACGACGCCGGCAAAGCCGCCGTCGCGGACGATCGCGACGAGGCCGGAAACGTTGCGTGCGCGTACCTCGTCGAGCCCGGTCAATCTGGCGCCCGAGACGTTCGGCCGCAGCGCGCGCCCGTGCACCAGCTCAGGCAGAGCATGATCATGGATGAAGCGCGGTCGCGCGAATACCTTGTCGGGAATGTCGACGCGGTGGATGGAATGCCCGGCGACGCTGCGCGCAGCGGCGGACTTGGTGACAGCGCCCGCGGTCGCATCGTGATCGAGCGAGACGTCGCCTGCAAGCTCCCAATAGCTGGTCATGACATTGCCGGGGCCGGAGATCATGCCATCCTCGACACCGAGCAGCGCCGCATCCAGGCCGAGACGTTCCGACGCTGCTGCGAGAAAGCACAGGCGCACCTCGGCGCAGACGTGGCGCAGTGCGCGGCCGGATTGCTGGATCGACAGGCTGCCGGAGGTGACGCCTTCGTTCGGGCTCGCGGCCGTCGAGGCGCGGATCATCTCGATACGGCCGATCTCGACGTCGAGTTCGTCCGCCGCGATTTGCGCCAGCGCCGTGACGATGCCCTGGCCGATTTCGACCTTGCCGGGTGAGATCGCGACCCGGCCTTCGGCGGTGAACCGCACCCAGGACGACAGTCTTGGGTTGGCGGCAAGGCTCTGCGGCAGTTTCGGGCTGGGAGGCGGCGCGCTCATGATGTCGCCATTTCCGATGCCGCGCGCAGCACGGCGCGGACCATGCGGTTATGCGACCCGCAGCGACACAAATTGCGATCGAGCGCCGCTCTGACCTCCGCTTCCGTCGGCGATGGATTGCCGTTCAGGAGCGCTGCCGCGCTGATCAGGATGCCCGGGACGCAATAGCCGCATTGCATCGCTTGTTCGGAGATGAAGGCGCGTTGCAACGGATGCGGCCGGTCTGCCGTGCCGAGACCCTCCGGCGTAACGACGGTCTTGTCGGCCACCGTCCACATCGGCATATCGCAGGACGTCATCGCGTGACCGCCGACCATCACATAGCAGGCTCCGCATTCGCCGGCGCCGCAGCCGAAATGCGCACCGGTGATGCCAAGCGGGCCACGCAGCACGTCGAGCAGCGTCTGGTCCGGATCGACATCGACTGCCACCGTCGCGCCATTGAGCTGAAATTGAATGGTGGGCATGACCTGCTAGCCTCAGGACTTGTTGAACTTCTTGACGACATCGGCCCATTTCGCGATGTCGCCACGCAGGAATTTTGCGAACTCCGCTGGTGTCATCGACATCGGCACGGCACCTTGCTCCTTCCAGAGCTTGACGATGTCGGGCCGTTTCACCATTGCGTTCACGGCTGAGTTGAGCGTCTCGATGACGCCCTCGGGCGTGCCTGCTGGGGCCATCAGGCCGAGCCAGATCGTCGCTTCGTAGCCGGGAAGGCCAGCTTCGCCGGCGGTCGGCACGTTCGGCAGCACCGCGGAGCGCTGCTGGCCGGTGGTCGCGAGTGCGCGGACCTGGTTCTCGCCAATGTTCGGCGCCATCGCCGGCACTGCGTCGATCATCATCTGTACCTGGCCGCCGATCACGCCGCTGCGGGCCTCGCCGCTGTTGCGGTAGGGGACGTGGACGATGTCGGTGCCGGCCATGGCTTTGAACAACTCGCCGGCCATGTGATAGGGCGTGCCCTGCCCGGAAGAGGCGTAGTTGAGCTTGCCGGGCTGCGCCTTGGCGAGGGCGATGAACTCGGCAAGCGTCTTCACCGGGACTTGCGGGTTCACCACAATGACGAGATCGGAAGAATTCAACGGCGCGATTGGTGCGAGATCGCGCATCAGATCGTATTTGCGCTGCTCGGCCGTCAGCAGCGATTCATTCGCGGTCTGGGTGTTGGACATCATCAGCAAGGTATAGCCGTCGGGCGGCGACTTCGCGGCCTCGACGGTGCCGATGATGCCGCCCGCGCCGGTGCGGTTCTCGACCACAAAGGGCTGGCCGAAGCGCTCCTGCAGCGCCTGGCCGATCAGCCGGGCAGCGACGTCAGCCGGTCCGCCCGCGCCGAACGGCACGACGATGCGGACCGCGTGGGCGGGATAATCCTGTGCCGGCGACGGGCTTGCGAAGAATGCGGCGAACAGGCCAGCGGCCAGCGCCAGCGAAATGTATCGGGCCGTCACCCCCACCTCCCTGAACTCGCTTTTGTTTGATGGTACTGTAGAGGGAGCGGAGGTGGACTGTCGACGCCTCACAAAGTCGATTTGATTGGGAATATCGGGCCGTTTTCGGTGGTCCGCCCGGCGTTTCGCGGTCGCGGCGGGAACAGGCCGCGCGCGGGCTTTGAGCATTTTGCATGGGCATTGCCGGATAAATGCCCTCGGCTCGCAGGTGTTTTGATGATACGAAATTACCCATGAACCAGCACGCCACGGTCGAGATCCGCCATTCCACCTGTCCGCATGATTGCCCGTCGGCTTGCGCGCTCGATGTCGAGGTGGTCGAAGGCCGCAGCATCGGCCGCGTTCGTGGTTCGAAAAAGCAGACTTACACGGCCGGCGTGGTTTGCGCCAAGGTCGCTCGCTATGCCGAGCGCATCCATCATCCTGAAAGGCTGATGTATCCGATGCGCCGCACCGGACCGAAGGGCTCCGGCCAGTTCGCGCGGATCTCCTGGGACGAGGCGCTCGACGAGATCGCCGATCGCTTCAACCAGGCCGAGCGCGAGTTCGGCGCGGAGTCGATCTGGCCTTATTACTACGCCGGCACGATGGGCCTGGTGATGCGCGACGGCCTCAACCGTCTCACCCATGTGAAAAAATATTCGCGCTTCTACCAGACCATCTGCGCCAATGTCGGACGCATCGGCTTTGCGATCGGTACCGGCAAGATCGCCGGCGTCGATCCGCGCGAGATGGCGCTGTCCGATCTCGTCGTGATCTGGGGCACCAACCCCGTCAATACCCAGGTCAACGTGATGACGCATGCCTCACGTGCGCGAAAGGAGCGCGGCGCGCGGATCGCGGCTGTCGATATCTACGACAACGAGACCATGAAGCAGGCTGATATCAAGATCCTGCTGCGGCCCGGCACCGACGGCGCGTTTGCTTGCGGCGTGATGCATGTGCTGTTTCGCGATGGCTACGCCGACCGCGCCTACATGGACAAGTACACCGACTGCCCCGCCGAGCTCGAAGCGCATTTAAAGTCGCGCACCCCGGAATGGGCCTCCGCCATCTGCGGCGTGCCGGTTGCGGAGATCGAGGCCTTTGCCAAGGCCGTCGGTGAGACCAAGCGGACCTTCTTCCGTCTCGGCTATGGCTTCACGCGTTCGCGCAACGGCGCGACACAGATGCATGCGGCGAACTGTATTCCCGCTGTAACCGGCGCCTGGCAATATGAAGGCGGCGGCGCCTTCTTCAACAATTACGCGCTTTGGCACTTCAACGAATCCATCATCGAGGGCCATGACGCCCTCGACAAGACTGTTCGCGCGCTCGACCAGTCGCAGATCGGTCGCATCCTTACCGGCGATGCCGAGGCTTTGCTTGGCAAGGGTCCGGTCAAGGCGATGCTGATCCAGAACACCAATCCGATGACGGTGGCGCCGGAGCAGGCGCTGGTACGGCAGGGCTTTGCGCGCGAGGATCTGTTCGTCGCGGTGCATGAGCAGTTCATGACCGAGACAGCGCTGATGGCCGACATCGTGCTGCCGGCGACGATGTTCATGGAACATGACGACCTCTATTACGGCGGCGGCCACCAGCACATCTCGATCGGACCCAAGCTGATCGATCCGCCCGGCGAGTGCCGCTCCAACCATCAGGTGTTGCAGGCGCTGGCGCCGCGGCTTGGCGCGGAGCATCCGGGCTTCGAGATGACGCCGCGCAAGTTGATCGACGCGACCTTGAGGCTCAGCAACCACGGCGACATCGGCACCCTCGAGGCCGATCTCTGGCGCGATCTGCAGCCGGATTTTCGTACCTCGCACTATCTCGACGGCTTCGCTCACCCCGACAAGAAATTCCACTTCAAGGCCGATTGGGCGCATCCGCCGTTCGGCCAGACCATGGGCGATTTCGACAAGATGCCCTCGCTGCCGGACCATTGGGCTGTGATCGAGCACACCGATCAGGCTCATCCGTTCCGGCTCGCGACCAGCCCGTCGCGCAGCTTCCTCAACACCACCTTCAACGAGACCCCGTCCTCGCAGGCGCGCGAGGGCAAAGCGAGCGTGATGATCCACCCTTCGGATGCCGCCGCGCTTGACATCGCCGACGGCGATGCCGTGACGCTGGGGAACACACGCGGCGAGACCACGTTGATCGCGGTGCTGTTCGATGGTGTGCGGCGCGGCGTGCTGATCGCGGAATCCGTGCATCCGAACAAAAACCATATCGGCGGCCGCGGCATCAACACGCTGACCGGCGCCGATACGATCGCGCCGATCGGCGGCGCGGCGTTTCACGACAACAAGGTCTGGATCAGGAAAGCGGCTGTGGCCTGAGCGCGCAATTTGTGTCGAGGCGCTAAGTCGGTGCGGCCTGACAGATTGCCCTTGCACCGCACGCCGAAGCTGCCGCAAATGGCCGCAACCTGGAGCAAGGATCAAGCGTCATGACCGACACCACAGCCGTTATCACCGAGAAGCGCGGCCAGGCGTTCTGGATCACCATCAACCGGCCGGAGAAGCGCAATGCGCTGAACGGCGATGTGATCGCCGGCATCGCGCGCGGTTATCGCGACGCGCATGACGACAAGGACGTTCGCGTCATCGTGCTGACCGGCGCGGGCGACAAGGCGTTTTGCGCCGGCGCCGATTTGCAGAATTCCGGCGCGGCTTTCGCGATGGATTATTCCCGGCCCAATGTCGACTACGCCGATCTGTTGCGCCTGTCGCAGGACGCGACCAAGCCGGCGATCGCGCGCGTCGGCGGCGTCTGCATGGCGGGCGGCATGGGCCTCTTATGCATGACCGACATGGCGGTTGCGGCGGATCATGTCATCTTCGGCCTGCCGGAGGTGAAGGTCGGCGTGTTTCCGATGCAGGTGCTGAGTCTGTTGCAGGACATCGCACCGCGACGTCTCGTCAACGAATGGGCGCTGACCGGCGAACCGTTCGACGCGGAGGCGGCACGCGATGCGGGCCTGCTCAACTACGTCGTGCCCACGGCCGAGCTGGATACCAAGGTCGACTGGCTGATCGGCCGCATCGTCGACAAATCTCCGACCGCGATCCGCCGTGGCAAATACGCCATGCGTGCCATCGCGTCCATGTCGTTCGACGAAAGCATCGCCTACACCGAAAGCCAGATCGCGCTGCTGGCGATGACCGAGGACGCGAAGGAAGGGTTGAAGGCGTTCAGTGAGAAGCGCAGGCCGACCTGGTCCGGGAGATAATAACTAGCCCGGGCAGCCGTCTCGGCAAGATCGTTGCTTCAGCATGCGGCTGCGCCATTGGAGAGCCAACTGGCTTGCACGCGGGCGAAAGTTCATTTTGCTCTTACGCCGTATCCTTTCGATGGTCTGCCGGTCGGCTGACTCGCGAAAGCTCTCCAGGTCATCAGAAGGGCCGCCAGTGTGAACTAGCGGCCACGAACTCGCGCTGACACTGGCTCATCCAAATCTACTCTGGCACGGCGGGACCGCAATTTCTTAATGCTGGGTTAAAGTCCGCGCCATTGCCCGACGCGCCGCGCCCGGGCGTGAGGCCGCGCGTTTTTCCTCGAAGCTCGGTGAGCCGTGTATTTCCTTCGAAGACCATTGGCAGGCTCTGTTACCCGCCTGATCTCTTTGTCTCTGCCGGCATCTCAGGCCTGGTGCTTCCATCCACCCGGTATCCTCGCTCGGAAGTTGTCTAGTTCTTGGCGTCTTTCTCCGTTGATGATCTGTGGGCTTCTCCGGGTTGGCCGATCGACTCGAGCAGTTCGGGAACAACTTTCTTAATCTTTTTGGCCGAGAAAGCCGGCGCGCAATGGTTGCGTGCTAACGGTGGAACTACTCGAGAATGTACCGGCATTGGACTATGGTCGCAACGATTCTCGTGTCTGCCGTGGTGGTCCAGATACCGTTAGTGCTCAACGCGGACCTGGGGTGGCTGCTTACCGTGAATGAAATGATTCTCGCCGGGCAAAAGCTTGGCGCTGATCTTTTCGAGTCTAACCCGCCGCTGTCGGTCTACATGTACATGCCTGCGGCGTGGCTTGGGCGATCAACTGGTGTGGCGCCCGAGCTTGTCGTGATCTTTTTGGTTATCGTCGAGATCGTCGTGGCGCTCGTTGTGATCGAGAGCGCAAACGTGGCGGCCAAATTGGAAGCTGGAGAGAGATCTGTCTTCTTGCGGTCGTTTGCATTCCTGCTCGCGCTGCTCCCGGGCGCCGTATTCGGGCAACGCGAACATATCGCGGTCGTTGCGCTCACCCCTTTCGTCGCCGTCGCGGCGCTGCGCTGGCGCGGTCTTTGTCCCGGACGCGCCGCCGCCGTCGCGGGATTGGGCGCGGGCCTGGCGATGAGCATCAAACCCTTCTTTGCGCTGGTGGTCGGGCTTCCGATCATCGCCAATGTCGTCCGCCAGCGCTCGCTCAGGCCGTTGCTTATCCCAGAAGCGCTCAGCGCCGCAATCGTCGTCATCGGTTACGCGGTGGTCGTCGCGACCGTCTTTGACGAATATCTCTCCGTCTATGCCCCGATGGTGGCCGAGGCTTATCTCCCGGTCAGGAAGGAGTTTGGCAGCCTGCTTCCTCTGCCGATCGCCATGATCGGCGGCTCGATCGTGTTCCTGCGCCTGTTGGCTCCGCGGCAATTCAGGGTGGCGGGCGATGCAACCCCATGGCTGGCCGCGTCGGTTGGGGGAGCCGCAAGCTTCCTGCTTCAAGGCAAGAGCTGGCCCTACATGGCTTTCGGGCTCTCCGTGTTTGCCATCGCGGCGCCGCTACTGCAGGTCCGCACCACCACATTGAGGAAGTCAGCGGCGATCGGTGGCGCTGCGTCAATGGTTCTCATCGCGGCCTATCTGTCTTCGCCGCCCCCCGATTTTCCGCCGCTGGCGGAGCGAATTCAGGCGCTTGTGAAGCATCCGCGGTTGCTAACTATCACCGACCACATCGGTCTGGGACATCCGCTTGTGCGCGAACTCGACGGAGTTTGGGTGGGGCGTTCCTGCGCGGAACTCTTGGCTGGCGGCGCAATCTGGCGCGAACAAGATCCGCAATTGAGTGACGATGCTCGAGCAAGGTTGGATAACATTGCATCCTTTGAAAAACGTCAACTGCTGACGAGCTTGAGGATCGGGCGTCCAGATGTAGTTCTGGTAGACACTTATCTGTTCAGCACGATTCCTTTCGATTGGTTGTCTTGGGCGAAATCGGACCCTGAAATACGAGCTGAACTAGGCCGTTTCCATGAAGTTAAGGGTGTCGGGCGAGTTCGAATATTCGTCAGCGAATCACAGCCGCCAGGAGCCTGAACGCTTCCAACTGCCCGCAGTACTGCGCGCCTTTCGACGCGATCGCAAGAATTGCCAGATCGGCAAATGGTGTGGCTCGTCTCGCGGCCATGCGCCTCGTGCGCGTCGGCCCCAATGCCGCTCCTTTCCCTTCGGGTTAAACTCGGGGACGTAGTGAGGGATCAAGGCCCGCGCAACGCCGACGCGGGCAAATATCATCCGACCGCCTGTCAGCCACCAAATCAGCGCCTCCATAGCTGCTTGCCATTCGGGCGCGGCGTACGCCTTCCGCGGCAACGACGCGATGTACTCGCCGGCATCCGGAGGTTACCCAGCTTGCGGCTGGACACCCCTATCGGATCCTCAAAAGGCGCCTCCAGCCCTTGGTCATGTGCTTTCCTGGGTTTTGGGCTACTTTACGTGAAGGCTTCACTCTGTCCTCGATCGACCTTTCAGCGTCCTAACAATCGGCACGAGCCATGGCATTCGTGCGGCGATGCGATGTTTCAAGGGGAGCATAAGCTCGCCACGCGCCGCTCTAAATGCTCGATCCGGATAATGTCGTCGCTTTCCGCTGCAACGTGTCGTCGTCAGCACCTGCGCTGAAGCGTCGATGGTATGGACGACGTTGGCGAAGCCGTCTTGGCACCACTCGTCGACGGCTTTCGATACTCCTGGTGTGTCGGGGTTCAGGTAGTCGTGGAAGACTACCGGGGTGTTAGGAGCCAGCAGTGTAGACAGCTCGGCAAGGTCAGCCAAGACGCCCTCGTAAGTGTGATCACCGTCGATGAACGCCAGCGTCGGAGTGATAGGAAACTTTGCCCGGAACTCGGGCAATGTCCCGTGGAAGAACAGCGCGCGGTTCGCAAGCCCGCGCTTTCGCAGCAGCTCATAAGCGAGCAGCCTGGCTGCCGGGTTGATATCTATACTGAAGAATTGCGCCTTGCTGACGCGGACGCCTCGCCGTCTGGCGGCCCCGCTCGTTAACACGGTAGCTGATCGGCCTCGGAATGTTCCAACTTCCAGGATGACATCGCCGAAATCACGAGCGAGATCATAGAGTAGCTGCGTCTCTCCGGGCATCAACCATCCTTCGATGTCGCGCGTCTGCTCGTAGATGCTCAACTTCCTGCACTCCTTGGCGACAACAGCCAGATATACAACTTTTCGGTGTGCCGTCCAAGAGCCATCCGATCTTCACGCCGGCGCGCGGTTTGGCGTTTATGGACTTGAAATCTTTCTCCCGTTTGCGGCAACAGCGGCCACAACGAGGTCGTTTAATGGGCAGCAGATTAGCTCTCGCCTGACATTCGTTTTGCAGGCTGAATATATGCCAATTATGGAGGGAGCTCCGCCCATCATCGGATCTCAGACATAACGTAGTCGCTGCACTTCTGCAGCAGACTGTCGCTGTGTTTCGCGATCGACGTTGAGGACAGCTACCCCGCGTTGGCCTTCAGCCCCGCCGCCTGGATACCGGCGACCGCGCAGGCCTCGTCATTGTCCGACGTATCGCCGGAGATGCCGACGGCGCCGAGCAGCGTCGTGCCGTCCATGATCAGCACGCCGCCGGGGACCGGGACCAGCGCGCCCCTGGCGATCGTATTCACGGCGTCGATGAAATAGGGCTGCTCCTGCGCGCGCTGGAACAGGGCGCGCGAGCCGAGGCCCATGGCGAGCGCGCCATAGGCCTTGCCGTGGGCGATCTCGGCACGCATCAAGCTGGTGCCGTCCTGCGCCGCGGCGATCTTGAGCACGCCGCGTGCGTCGAGGACGGTGACGACGAGCGGCTTGAGCTTGAGTTCACTCGCCTTGGCGAACGCGGCGTCGAGGATTTTTCGAGCGGTGTCGAGCGTGAGATCAGCCATGGCTGGGTTCCTTTGCAGCTGGAGACGTGGAATTGGTGCCGGCGCGATCGAGGCTCATCGCCAGCACGCGGGCGACGTGAAGCGCCTCGCGGCCTGCGCCGTCGTGGATCTGGTGGCGGCAGGAGGTGCCGTCGGCGACGACGAGTGTGGACGGATCGGTCTTCCGCACGGCCGGTAGCAGCGACAGCTCGGCCATCTCGATCGAGGCGTCATAGGTGTCGGCGCCATAGCCGAACGCGCCGGCCATGCCGCAGCAGCTCGACTCGATGGTCTTGACCTCAAGGCCGGGGACGAGGCGCAACACTTGCTCGACAGGTTTGAAGGCACCGAACGATTTTTGATGGCAATGGCCGTGGACCACGGCCTTGTCGGCGACGCTGCCGAGCGGCAATTGCAGCCGGCCGGCTTCGGCCTCGCGCACCAAAAATTCCTCGAAAGTCAGCGCATGCGCGCCGACGGCCTGGGCATCGTTGTCCGTGCGCAGGGAAGCAAGTTCGTCGCGCAGCGTCAGCAGGCAGCTCGGCTCGAGGCCGACGATCGGCACTCCACGGGTCGCAAACGGCGCGAAAGCCGCGACCAGACGGTCGAGCTCGGACCGGGCTTCGTCGACGAGACCGGCGGAGAGGAACGTGCGGCCGCAGCAGAGCGGGCGGCTGCCGCTAGCGGACTTGGGCAGGTGCACGCGATAGCCGCCGGCCGTCAGCACGCGCAGGGCGGCGTCGAGGTTTTCGCGTTCATAAATGCGATTGAAGGTGTCGGCGAAAAGAACAACCTCACGGCCGCCCTCCGGCCCGGCCGTTTCGGCGGGCGACACGAAGATGTCGCTGCGGAAGGCGGGCAGGGCGCGGCGGGCGCTGATGCCGGCAAAGCGTTCGAACAGCTTTCGCAGCAGCGGACTCTGGTTGCGCAAATTCGCCAGCGGCGCGAAGCGCGCGGCGAGGCCGGCATAGCGCGGGAGGTAGCCGACCAGGCGATCGCGCAGTGTCAGGCCGTGCGAGGCGGCGCGTGCAGCCAGCACCTCGATCTTCATCTTGGCCATATCGACGCCGGTTGGACATTCATGGCGGCAGGCCTTGCAGGAGACGCAGAGTTTCAGTGTCTCCATCATCTCGTCGGACGCAAGCGCATCGGGGCCCAGTTGGCCTGAGATCGCGAGCCGCAAGCTGTTGGCCCGGCCGCGCGTGACGTCCTTCTCGTTGCGCGTGGCGCGGTAGGACGGGCACATCACGCCGCCCTCGAGCTTGCGGCAGGCGCCGTTGTTGTTGCACATCTCGACCGCGCCCTGGAAACCGTCGCCGGAGCCGGGATAAGCGGACCAGTCGAGCTTCGTCTTGAGCTCGCCAACGCGATAGTCGGGCCTGAAGCGGAACAGCGAGCGGTCGTCCATCTTCGGTGTGTCGACGATCTTGCCGGGATTGAGCACGCCTTCAGGGTCGAAGCGCTTCTTCACCTCGCGGAAGTCGGCGACGAGGCGCTCGCCAAACATGATCTCGTGGAATTCCGAGCGCACAATGCCGTCGCCATGCTCGCCGGAATGCGAGCCCTTGTATTCGCGCACCAGCGCGAAGGCCTCCTCGGCGATGGCGCGCATCGCCTTGACGTCTTTTTCGAGCTTGAGGTTCAACACCGGGCGCACGTGCAGGCAGCCTTCGGAGGCATGCGCATACATGGTGCCGCTGGTGCCGTGCTTCGCGAACACCTCGTTCAGCCGCGCCGTGTAGTCGGCGAGATGCGGCAGCGGCACGGCGCAGTCCTCGACGAAGGAGACCGGCTTACCCTCCTGCTTCATCGACATCATGACGTTGAGACCGGCGGCGCGGAAATCGGCGATGCCGCTCTGCAGCGCGGGTTCGGTGATCTCGACCACGCCGCCCCATTTGCGCGTGTCGTTATTCCAGCCGAAGCCGAGATCGCCCATCAGCTCGGTGAGCTGCTTGAGACGCGCGAGATTATCCGCCTGGTCCTCTTCGGCGAACTCGACGACCAGCACGGCGGCAGGATCGCCCTTGATCGCTGCGTTGATGATCGGCTTGAACATCGCGATGTCGCGGCCGAGCGCGATCATGGTGCGGTCGACCAGCTCGACAGCAATCGGCTTCAGCTTGACCAGATGCTGGGCCGCATCCATCGCCTCGTAGAAGCTGCCGAAATGGCAAACGCCGAGCGCCTTGTTGCGGATGACAGGCCACAGCTTCAGTTCAACCTTGGTGGTGAAGGCGAGGGTGCCTTCGGAGCCGACCAGCAGATGCGCCATGTTGTTGGGCGCGTTGCGCGGCGCCAGGGCATCGAGATTGTAGCCGCCGACGCGGCGCTGCACTTTTGGGAAGCGCGCGGCGATCTCGTCGGCTTCGCGCGCGCCGAGATCGAGCATGTCGCGGAACAGAGTGCGCACGTTATCGTTGGCATTTGCGTCGGAGAGATCGCGCGACACCTCACCAAAACGGCTCAGCGTGCCGTCGGCGAGCGAAGCCTCCAGCGACAGCGTGTTGTCGCGCATGGTGCCGTAGCGCAAGCTACGGCCGCCGCAGGAATTGTTGCCGGCCATGCCGCCGATGGTGGCGCGCGAGGCGGTGGAGACGTCGACCGGAAACCAGAGGCCGTGCTGTTTGAGCTGACGGTTGAGGTCGTCGAGCACGATGCCGGGCTCGACCACGCAGGTCCGGCCGGCGACGTCGAGCGACAGGATCTTGTTGAGGTGCTTTGAGAGATCGACCACGAGCCCGTCATTGACGGTCTGGCCGCATTGCGAGGTGCCGCCGCCGCGCGGGGTGACCTTCACCCCTTCGTCGCGCGCGATCGCCAGCGCGCGTAGCGCCTCATCCATCGTCTTGGGGACGACCGCGGCCTTGGGCATGATCTGGTAGAAAGAGGCGTCGGTGGCGTAGCGGCCGCGGCTAAAGCGATCGAACAGGACGTCGCCGGTGATCTCCGCGCGCAGGCGTCGTTCGAGCGAGGAGGCGTCTGTCATCCCTGGTCCCGGATTGATCCTACGCGGCCCCTGGACCTCGTCGGAATATTCATTCTTGTTCCTGACCGATTATATTCTGAATTCAAAATTGGCAAGCCAGCCGCCATTCAGGGCGCTGCCGGCGCGTCTTCTTGGGGCTCGGTCAGGTGCTCGATCGCGGCCATCCGCTTGTTGCGCAGGTGCTGGAACAGGATGTCGCTGAGCTCGCTGCCGGCGCGCCGGCGCAGCGCGTCGAGGATCGCCTCATGCTCGCGCATCGCCTCCGCCCAACGCTGCCGCCTGCGGGCGAAATTGGCGGAGTAGCGGACGCGGCGGATGCGGCCGGCAAAGTTGGCATAGGCGGCCTTCAGCGTCTCGTTGCGTGCGGCGGCGACAATGCTTTCGTGGATGCGCTGGTTGGCCTGAAAGTAGCCGTGCATGTCGCGATGCAGATAATGGCCGTACATCTCGTAATGCAGCTGCTCGATCGCGATGATCTCTTCGTCCGTAATGGCCTCGCAGGCCAGGCGTCCGGCGAGGCTTTCGAGGCCTGCCATCACGTCGAACAGCTCTTCCAGGTCGCGCTGGCTGAGCTGGCGGATGCGGGCGCCGCGGTTGGGTAGCAGCTCGATCAGTCCCTCGGCTGCGAGCACTTTCAACGCCTCGCGCAGGGGCGTGCGCGAGATGCCGAACATCTCGCAGAGCTGGCGTTCGGGAACGCGCCCACCGTCAGGAATGTTGCCTTCCACAACATAGTCCCGTAGCCGCAGCAGGATCTCGCCATGGAGCGAGGCCTCCTGACGGTCGCCGCCATTCGCGGTTGATGGGGTGATCGGAACCCCAAGGTCGGGAATCGTGGATTTCATTTACAGCACAGTAATTTGCTCGCGGTACCGCGTCGACGCCCGCAATCGAATACCAAATTCAGATTGAAATGGCAAAAAATGAATGCAAAATAGCTGCTGAACCGGCCAGAATCCGCTGCCAGGAGGTCTTCATGCACCAGGGACGCCATTTCCTTCAGATTCCGGGCCCAAGCCCGGTCCCCGAACGCGTCCTGCGGGCCATGGACATGCCTGTCATTGACCACCGCAGCGCCGAGTTCGGCGCGCTCGGCCGTGCGGTGCTCGAGGGCAGCCAGAAGATCTTCCAGACCAAGGGCCCGGTCATCATTTTCCCCTCGTCGGGGACGGGCGCCTGGGAGGCCGCGATCGTCAACACGCTGTCGCCTGCTGACAAGGTGCTGATGGTCGAGACCGGCCATTTCGCCACGCTGTGGCGGCAGATGGCGGGCCGCTTCGGCATCGAGGTCGATTTCGTGCCGGGCGATTGGCGTCGCGGCGCTGACCCCGCCGTCATCGAAGCAAAGCTCATCGACGACAAGGCGCGCGCAATCAAGGCCGTGATGGTCGTGCACAACGAGACCTCGACAGGTGCGACGAGCCGCATCGCCGAGATCCGCGCCGCGATCGACCGCACGGGCCATCCGGCGCTGTTGATGGTGGACACCATCTCCTCGCTCGGCTCGGTCGACTACCGCCATGACGAGTGGAAGGTCGATGTCAGCGTCAGCTGCTCGCAGAAGGGTTTTATGCTGCCGCCCGGCCTTGGCTTCAATGCGATCTCGGAGAAGGCGCTGGCCGCATCCAAAACCAACAAGATGCCGCGCTCCTATTTCGACTGGGCGGAGATGCTCAAACCCAACGCCAACGGTTTCTTCCCCTACACGCCGGCGACCAATCTGCTCTACGGTCTGCGCGAGGCGATCGCGATGTTGCTGGAGGAGGGACTCGACAACGTGTTCGCGCGTCACCAGCGGCTTGCGGCCGCCACCCGCGCCGCCGTCAATCATTGGGGGCTCGAAGTGCTCTGCCAGGAGCCGTCGGAATTCTCGCCGGTGCTGACCGCGGTGCTGATGCCGCCCGGACATAACGCCGATCAGTTCCGCAACATCGTGCTCGACAACTACAACATGTCGCTCGGTTCTGGGCTCTCGAAGGTCGCCGGAAGAGTCTTCCGTATCGGCCATCTCGGCGAATGCAATGCGCTGACGCTGCTCGGCGCGCTTACTGGCGTCGAGATGGGCCTGTCGGTCGCCGGCGTACCGCACCGCTCCGGCGGTGTCGATGCCGCGATGAAGCTGTTGGAGCAGTGCCCGCAGGGCAACGCCTCGCCGCATCTGAAAGTGGTCGGCACTTAAATCTCGCGCGGGACACGCGGGCGGCAAATCATAAGAAGCGAGCAGAGAGGGTGGAGATGGGTATCAGGTTCAAGGCAACGCATGTCGTGCTGGCGATGCTGTGTGCGATGTATTTCATCACCTATGTCGACCGGGTGAACATCGGCACGGCCGCGAGCGAGATCCAGAACGAGCTGGGTCTGTCGAACACCCAGCTCGGTCTCGTCTTCTCCGCCTTCGCCTATCCTTATCTGCTGTTCCAGGTGATCGGCGGCTGGGTCGGCGATCATTTCGGGCCGCGCAAGACGCTGTTCTGGTGTGGTATGATCTGGGCCGTCGCGACCATCTCGACCGGCTTCGTCAACGGGCTCGCTTCACTGTTTGTCGCGCGTTTCGCGCTCGGCTTCGGCGAAGGCGCGACGTTTCCGACCGCGACGCGCGCGATGCAGTACTGGACGCCTGCCAACCGCCGCGGCTTTGCCCAAGGCCTGACCCATTCATTTGCCCGGCTCGGCAATGCCGTGACGCCGCCGGTGGTGGCGCTTTTGATCCTCTGGCTGACCTGGCGCGGTGCGTTCGTCGTGCTCGGCCTTGTGAGCCTGGTCTGGGGTGTGATCTGGGTCTGGTACTTCCGCAACGAGCCGAAAGACCATGCCTCCATCACGGAAGCCGAGCTCGCCGCGCTGCCGCCGCGCCCATCAGGCGAGCGGCCGCGCGTGCCGTGGGGGCCGCTGCTCGGGCGGATGTGGCCGGTGACGCTGACCTATTTCTGCTACGGCTGGTGCCTGTGGCTGTACCTGAACTGGCTGCCGTTGTTCTTCAAGAACAATTACAGTCTCGACATCAAGAACTCGGCGCTGTTCGCCTCCGGCGTCTTCTTCGCCGGCGTGGTCGGCGACAGCGTCGGCGGCGTGATCTCGGACAAGATCCTCGATCGCACCGGCAACGTCCGCTTCGCACGACTGAGCGTCACCGTTGCAGGTTTTGCGGGGGCGCTGCTCTCGCTGTTTCCGATCCTGTTCGTCCACGACATCTCTGTTGTAGCGCTGTGCCTGTCGGCCGGCTTCTTCTGCGCCGAGCTCGTGATCGGCCCGATGTGGTCGATCCCGATGGACATCGCCCCGAAATACTCCGGCACTGCGTCGGGACTCATGAACACAGGCTCAGCCTTTGCCGCGATCGTCTCGCCGCTGGTCGCGGGCTTCGTGATCGACGCGACCGGCAACTGGTACCTGCCGTTCCTGATGTCGATGGGGCTATTGCTGCTCGGGGGCGTCTCAGCCTTCCTGATGCACCCGGAACGCCCGTTCGCGGACGGGGAAGGCAGGGTGCCGTCCGGCAGGGTCGTAGCGGCGGAGTAGGGGCGACGGAGGCCCGCCGCTTATGCAGGGGAGGAGCCTTAAGGAGAGAGGACAAGCCGGTCAAATGGTGCTATTCGGCGGCCACCAAAACAAGGCTAGACCGGGAAGGACGCCTATGACCGTGCATACTGGAAGGCATTTCTTACAGATTCCAGGACCGACCAACGTGCCCGACCGCGTGCTGCGGGCGATGGATATGCCGACGCTGGATCATCGCGGTCCGGAGTTCGCCGAGCTCGGTTTTGCGGTCCTCGCCTCGATGCAGCGGGTGTTCCGCACCAAGCAGCCCGTGATCATCTTCCCCTCGTCCGGCACCGGCGCCTGGGAGGCGGCGATGGTCAATGTGTTCTCGCCCGGCGACAAGGTGCTGATGTGCGAGACCGGCCAGTTCGCCGTGCTGTGGCGCGGCATCGCCGACAAGTTCAAGCTCGAGGTCGACTTCATCCCGAGCGACTGGCGCCATGGCGCCGACCTCGCCGAGATCGAGAAGCGCCTTACGGCCGACAAGCAGCACGCGATCAAGGCGGTCTGTGTGGTTCATAACGAGACCTCGACCGGCTGCGTCACGCCGCCGCTCGAAGTGCGCAAGCTGCTGGATCGCGTCAAACATCCGGCGCTGCTGATGGTCGACACCATTTCCGGCCTCGGCTCGATGGAATATGAGCACGACGCCTGGGGCATCGACGTCTCCGTCGCCGGCTCGCAGAAGGGCCTGATGCTGCCGCCCGGCCTCGGCTTCAACGCCGTCTCGGAGAAGGCGCTCAACGTCGCCAAGGCCAATCCCGGCATGCGCTCTTATTGGGACTGGCAGGAAGTGATCAGCTTCAACAAGCTCGGCACCTTCCCCTATACGCCCGCCACCAATCTGCTCTACGGCCTGCGCGAAGCGGTGAAGATGCTCGAGGAAGAAGGCCTCGCGAACGTCTGGGCTCGCCACAAGCGCCACAGCGCGGCGACGCGCGCGGCGGCCAAGGTGTGGGGCCTGGAGACGCAGTGCGTCGATCCCGCCGCGCATTCGCCGGCGCTGACCGGCGTGCGTGTGCCTGACGGCTTTGATGCCGACGCCTTCCGCAAGGTGGTGTTGGAAAACTTCGACATGTCGCTCGGCACCGGCCTCAACAAGGTCAAGGGCAAGGTGTTCCGCATCGGCCATATCGGTCATTTCAACGACCTGATGCTGATGGGCACGCTCGCCGGCGTCGAGATGGGCCTCGATCTTGCAGGGATTCCTCATCGGAGCGGCGGCGTGCTGGCAGCCATGGACGTCCTGAAGGGACGTGACGCGGTGCCGATGGCCAAGGCCCAGGTGGCCTGAACTAACTTGGAAAGTGATAGCGCGATGAACCTACCAGCGACTGCCAACGAAGACCTGCTCTACTCCGTCACGGACAGCATCGCGCGGATCACCTTCAACCGGCCCCAGGCGCGCAACGCCATGACCTTCGCCATGTATGACCGCATGGCGGAGATCTGCCAGGAGATCAATGCCGATCGTTCGATCAAGGCGCTGATTCTCACCGGTGCCGGCGACAAGGCGTTCGCCTCGGGCACCGACATCTCGCAATTCCGAGCCTTCAAGACGGCGCAGGATGCGCTCGACTACGAAGCGCGGATCGACCGCGTGCTCGGCACGCTCGAACAGTGCCGCGTGCCCGTGATCGCGGCCATTGCGGGCGCCTGCACCGGCGGCGGCGCCGGCATTGCCGCCTGCTGCGATCTTCGCATCGGCACTGAAACGACGCGCATGGGCTTTCCGATTGCACGCACGCTCGGCAACTGCCTGTCGATGTCGAACATCAGCCGCGTCGTCGCGCTGGTCGGACCTGCGCGCACCAAGGATCTGATCTTCAGGGCGCGCCTGGTCGAGGCGCAGGAAGCGCTCGCGCTCGGCCTCCTCACCGAAATCGTGCCTGACGTCGAGACCCTTCAGCGCCGCGCGGATGAAACCGCAAAGCTCGTCGCGAGCCATGCGCCGCTGACGCTGGAAACGACCAAGGAGGCGGTGCGTCGCATCCGTCCGACGCTGTCGCGCGAACAGGGCGAGGACCTGATCCTCAAGGCCTATATGAGCGAAGATTTCCGCGAGGGCATGGACGCCTTCCTCAACAAGCGTACGCCGAACTGGAAGGGCAGGTAGCGCGTACTTCGTCAGCCGAAAGTCATATGCCGCCGAATGTTCGCCGGCTTGAACTCGCAACCCTTAGTCCGCACAATGCATCGATAAACTTCCCGGCATCACAAAGCCAATAATAGTCAGGGACGATACTCGTGCGTATTCCAGTGAAAGCCGTCGGGGCTGCGACGGCCTTGTTGTTCAGTGCGCCGGCCGTCGCCGGCTGGGAACCGACCAAACCCGTCGAGATTGTGGTGGCGGCAGGCGCGGGCGGCGCCTCCGACCAGATGGCGCGGATGATGCAGGCCGCGATCCAGAAGAACAGTCTGATGAAGCAGCCGATGGTGGTCTCGCTCAAGGGCGGTGCATCGGGCGCCGAAGCGCTGATGTACATGAAGTCCAGCGAGGGCGATCCGAACAAGGTGCTGATCGCCTATTCGCTGATCTACATGCTGCCGCTCTCGGCCAAGATCCCGTTCAACTGGCGCGAGCTGACCCCGGTCTCGGTGATCGCGCTCGACCAGTTCGTGCTGTGGGACAATGCCGCCGGTCCCAAGACGGTGAGGGAGTTCATCGCGGCTGCGAAGGCCGCGAGCTCGCCGTTCAAGATGGGCGGCACCGGCTCGAAGCGTGAGGATCACGTGCTGACCGTGTTCCTGGAGCAGAAGACCGGCGCGAAGTTCTCCTATCTGCCCTACAAGTCCGGCGGCGAGGCTGCCACGCAGCTCGTCGGCAACCACACCGAATCCAACGTCAACAACCCATCCGAAAATCTCGAAGTCTGGCGCGCGGGCCAGGTGCGTCCGCTCTGCGTGTTCGACAAGGAGCGCATCTCCTACACCACCAAGGTGACCGACACGCAGTCCTGGGCCGATATCCCGACCTGCAAGGAGGAGGGCGTCGACGTCCAGTACCTGATGTTGCGCGCAATGTTCCTGCCCGGCAAGGTTACGCCGGAGCAGCAGGCGTTCTATGTCGAGCTGTTCCACAAGGTGACGCAGACCGCCGAATACAGGGAATACATGGAGAAGCAGGCGTTGAAGCCGATCTTCCTCACCGGCAAGGACATGGTGCACTTCCTCGAGGAGGACGACGCCCAGAACAAATCGCTGATGACGGAAGCCGGTTTCGTCGCGAAGTAATCAACCTCCACCTCATGCTCTGGGAAGGCGGGGAATCCAGTGTGGCACAGAATGCGACGAAAGACGGCTTCTGCACGGCGTACTGGATCATCCGCCTTCACGGATGACGACAGCGCAACTTGATCTGGCAGAGCATGTCCCAAACCGATCTTGAAATCGTCGTCGACGATAACCGCGCCTGAAGACAACTCCCCGTCCGTCACGCCGACCAGCACCGTCGAACTCATTGTCTGCCTGCTGCTGCTCGCGCTCGCCGCCATCCTCGGCTACGACAATAGGCGCACCGGTGCGTCCTGGGATTCGACCGGGCCGGAGCCTGGCTATTTCCCGTTCTATCTCTCCCTCGTCCTCGGCGGCGCTAGCCTCTATGGCCTGATCGTCGCGTTGCTGGCGCGGCGCGCGATATCCGAAACCTTCGTCACGCGCGCGCAGGCGCGCCGCGCGCTGGCGGTGTTCGTGCCGACGCTGCTGTTCTGCCTGGTGACGCAGTTCCTCGGCCTCTATGTCGCGAGCTTCCTTTTGATCGCCGGCTTCATGCGGGCGATCGGCAAGATCGCGCTGTGGAAGTCGCTGCTCACGGCTCTCGTGTTCACGGCGATCATGTTCGTCACCTTCGACGTCGCCTTCGACGTCATCATGCCGAAGGGCCCACTCGAAGCGGCCTTCGGCTACTAGGCTGGCCTGCGCGATGGAAGCTCTTGGTCTCCTGCTTCACGGCTTGACCGTCCTGCTGACGTGGAAGACGCTCGTCATCTGGGGCCTGATCGCCTCGATGTATCTGGGCAATGTCGTCGGCCTCGTGCTGGTGCTGACGACGGTGCCGATCTTCGCCTCGATCCTGCGCGTGCCGTTCGCGGCCATCGCGCCGATGATCGTGGTGTCCTGCGCCATCGGCGCCTAAGCCATCCAGAACGCGATGTTCAACATCTGGCTGATGCTCGGCTTTGGTGTTGTCGGCTACCTCTTCAAGAAGATCGGTATTCCCTTGGCGCCGTTCACGCTGGCGCTCGTGCTCGGCAACCGCGCTGAAGACGCCTTCCGCCTGTCGATGATCGGCGCCGGCGGAAACCTCGAAGTGTTCTGGTCGAACGGTCTGGTCGGTTCGATTGCGACGCCAGCGATCATTCTGCTGTTTTGGCCCGTCCTGGACGGTCTGCTCGGGGCGGGCGAAAACTGCGGCAGGGTGAGTTCGGGACTAATCGACATAATATCAATGGCTTGGCCCATCCATGACGTCCTGGTCCAAGTCCTGATGCCGACCGATTATTCCCAAATGTTGCCGCCGCGCGACAGCGGCGCCTGTGCGAAACGCGTATGGTTCCACCCAGATTGCAGCTTTTATTTTGATCGCGGGGGCGACTATGAAGCGGATTGTGATGGGATTGGTGGCGGCCTCGTTGCTTACGACGCACGCCATGGCGGCCGACCTGGCAGCGAAGCCATATGTGAAGGCGCCTCCGATCGTCGATCCAGGATACAATTGGACGGGGTTCTACGCTGGATTGAACGGCGGCTATAGCTGGGGCAGAACGAACGCCTCCGCGTCGATCGGTTCGCCTTTTCCTGCAGGATCCATAGCCACGGTCAAGCAGAACGTGGATGGCGGCCTCGGTGGCCTCCAGGTCGGTTACAACTGGCAGGTGGACCGGAAATGGGTTGTCGGCGTCGAGGCCGATATTCAAGGCACCGGCGAACGCGGCCGGTCGAACGACGTGCTTGGGACCGTCCGAATCGGCAGGTTCGGTCTCACGGCATCCTCGGCCACCGGCACCGATTTCCCCTGGTTCGCAACCTTCCGTGGACGCGGCGGTTTCCTGGTCGACCCGAGCTTGCTGCTCTATGCGACAGGCGGTCTGGCGGTCGGCGAAGTCAAGTTCTTCAACACGCCGACTCTGACGCTGCAGCTCTTTGATGGCAATACGCCGATTGGTGCACCGATATCGGCCACCGGCACGACGGTGTCGGAAAGCAACACCCGGGTCGGCTGGACGCTCGGCGCTGGCCTCGAGAAGAAGTTCGCTCCCAACTGGTCAGCGAAGCTCGAATATCTCTATGTCGATCTCGGCACCAAGACCTACTTCAGTGGAACAGGGAACGACATCGACGTTCGCTTCCGCGACCATATTCTGCGCGCTGGGTTCAACTACCAGTTCACGGCCGGCCCGGTCGTCGCCAAGTACTGATCGGCGGATTGGAAAAGCCCCGGTTTTCCGGGGCTTTTTTATGGTGGGTGCCCGTGCGGCCAGCCTTCGCTCACACGACGTTGGCGGCCCTGAGCGCGGCGATCTCCTCGGCGCTGAAGTCGAATTCCTTCAGCACCTCATCGGTCTGCTCGCCGTACTCCGGCGGGCGAGCCACCATCTTGCTTGGCGTACGCGACAGCGTGACGGGCTGGCCGACCAGACGGATGTGGCGGCCCTCGTCGTTGGGCACATCCTGCGCAATGCCGAGATGCTTGACCTGTGCGTCCTCGAACATCTGGTCGATAGCGTAGATCGGCCCGCAGGGTACGCCGGCGTCGTTGAGCTCGCGCACCCAGGTCTCGGTCGACTTGGTCACGGTGCGCTTCTCAATCTCGGCGTTGAGCGCGTCGCGGTTCGCGGACCGTGCCGGGGCGGTCGCATAGTCGGGGTGGCTGTAGAGCTCGGGCGCGCCGATCGCTTGCGCGCAGCGCTCCCAGATCCGTCCGCCTGTCGTCGCGATGTTGATGTAACCGTCCGAGGTCTTGAACACGCCGGTCGGGATGCTGGTCGGATGATTGTTGCCGGCCTGTTTTGCCACTTCCTTTTCCATGAGCCAGCGTGCCGCCTGGAAGTCGAGCATGAAGATCTGGGCCTGCAGCAGTGAGGTCTGCACCCATTGGCCCTTGCCGGAGACCTCGCGCTCGAGCAGCGCGGTGAGGATGCCCATGGCGCAGAACAGGCCCGCGGTGAGATCGGCGACGGGAATGCCGACCCGCATCGGGCCTTCTCCCGGCGCGCCCGTGATCGACATCAGCCCGCCCATGCCCTGCGCGATCTGATCAAAGCCGGGCCGCTTGTGATAGGGGCCATCCTGGCCGAAGCCGGAGATGCTGCCATAGACGATGCGCGGGTTGATGGCGGCGAGGCTCTCATAGTCGATGCCGAGCTTCTTCTTCACGTCTGGCCGGAAATTCTCAACCACGACGTCGGCCTTGGCTGCGAGGCGCTTGAACACGGTAAGCCCGCGCTCGTCCTTCAGGTTCAGCGTCATGGCGCGCTTGTTGCGGTGCAAATTCTGGAAGTCGGCGCCGCGCCGCGGTCCCCCCGGCTGCTCGCCGCCGGCATCTTCCGTCAGCGCGTCGATCTTGATCACTGTGGCGCCCCAATCCGCGAGCTGACGCACGCAGGTCGGCCCGGAGCGGACGCGGGTCAGGTCGAGCACAGTGAAGCGCGCCAGGGCTTCGGAAGCGTGAGGAAAGGGCATATGGGGTGGCTCCGGGAACAAACTGCGCGCCCACCATAATGCCGAAAGATCATGCGGCAAGCGTCGGCCGGCGCAGCCAGCCATGCGCCGAGTTTGAGAACATCTCGTGGAACGAGCCTCTGTGCGCGCTCCTCATCGAAGCCCGCGCTCTGGATTCCGTCACATTGGCCGGGGGCCCGGCAAAAAGTCGAAAACAACCCCATGCACAGTAGGCGTCGGGGAGCCGCGCGCCTGCGCGGTCACGCCAATTCAGCGTGCGTGCCCCGGGCTTTAGCCGGGCCAGCCGCCCAGGAAGTCGGAAGGTAACTCACCAGCTGTACTTGAACACGCCCTTGCCGGAATAGCTGGTGACGTTGCCGGAGAACTCGCCGTCGAAGGTGCCGGCGATCGAGAAGCCGTTCAGCCATTTCATCTCGGCGCTGGCGCTCACCAGCGCGGAATCGGGGTCGACCCTGGCGCCGTTGACGACGAAGCTGGTGCCGGGCAGCGTCTGGAACAGCGCGGTGACGGCGCGGCTCGGATTGTAGTCATGCGCCCAGGCGGCGCGGCCGCGCAAGGTCAGCACACCGTTCTGCATCGCATAGGATTTGTCGGTGCGCAGGCCGAGCTCGGAGCGGGTATCGGTCAGCGATTGCGAGGCGTAGTTCAGCGCAAACAGGCCACGGCCATTGAGGCTGACTTCGGAATAGCTGGGCAGGTTGAGGTTCGTGACCTGGGCGGCCGCGTAGGGCGTGATGCCGACCAGCGGCGTTGTGAAGCGATAACCGCCCTCGAAGCGCGCGGAGAAGGAGTCGGCCTTGAAGCGGCCCTGGAGCTGGTCGGCGCCGACCGCGGTGCGGTTGGTGGTGACATCGTGCCAGCCATAGGCGAGCGCGGCGGAAAGATAGGCGGAGCCGAAATTGTGCCGGCCGTAGACACCGGCCTGGAACAGGTCGGCCGAGCCCGTGCCCATCGCATTGGCAAGCGAGTAATTCAGCCCGCCGCCGCCGAGCGCGAAGCCGACCAGCGTATCCATCGAAACCCTGTAGTCGGCACCGGCCGCGCCGCCCCAGACCCGCGCCGTCAGATCCTGCGAGCCGACGACGGCGTTGCCGCCGACCTGGGCCGAGCCGCCATAGCCGGCTGTCCAGACGCTCCAGCGATTGACCGGCTGCGACGACAGCAGCGGCGCCTTGGTCGCCATCGCAAAGGCCTCGCGCTCGCGCGCGGTGGCCGGGCGCATCGAGGCATAAGCTTCAACGTCATCGCTCTCGGCGAATTGCGCGACGCTGCCCGCCTTGGTGAAGCCGCTCGAGCGGCCCGCGATGGTCGGATCGAGCATCAGGTTGAGGAACTGGCCGTCGGCATTGATCGCGGACTGGATGATGCCGGTGCCGAGCTCGCCCGAGGCGGTGGTCAGCCCTGAAGGCGTCAGCGCGGCGAAGGCTGTGGGGATGCTGCCGGTCGTGTTGAAGAAGTTCGTCAGCGCGCTCGCGACGTTCTGCTGATTGGTGTTGAGGCCGCCGCTTACAGGCGTGAAGTCGACGCCGATGTTGAGGAAGACGTTATTGGCGTTGTAGCTCAGCGTCGCGTTGATCGTCGATATGTTGGAGGCGACGGCCGGATCGAAGGTGGTGCCGCCGAGGCCGCCGGCTGCGGTGAGGATCGTGTACTGCTTCTTGATGCTGCCGGAGCCGAAGATCGCACTCACCCTCGCGCTGCCGAGCGTGGCCGCGCCGGTGACGCTCGCGAGGCTGGCAGTGCTGGAGGAGACCTGCACCAGATAGGTCGAGGCGGCGGTGAAGCTCAGGCTGCCATTGACCGTCAGCGGCGCGAACGGATTGGCGGTGCTGCCTGGTGCGAGCGTGCCGCCATTGACGGTGACATTGCCGACCGCGCCGGAGCCTGGGAGGGGCGTGCGACCGCCGGCGAGCGTGCCACCGGCATTGACGGTGGTCGCGCTGGCGATCGAGCCGTCGACCTCCAGCCTGCCGCCGTTCACAGTGGTCGCGCCGGTATAGGTATTGGCGCCGGTCAGGGTTTCCGCACCGCCGGCCAGGGTGAGGCCGCCGCCGTCGGCGATGATGCCGGCGAAGCTGCCGTTGCCGTTCGTGATCGTCAGCGTGTGGGCGCCGAGATTGACGCGTGCGGTGGCATCGGTGCCCGACAGCGATTTGATCGAGGTGCCGGCGGCCAGCGCCGAGATGTCGAAGACGCCGTTGACGATGACGTTGCGCGAGGTCGCGATGCTGCCGTCGCTGCCGCCATTGGCGAGATCCAGCTCGCCACCGGCCGCGATGGTCGTGGTGCCGGTATAGGTGTTGACGCCGTAGAGCTGCTGCGTCGCGCCGCTCGCGATGACGAGGTTGCCGCCGCTGCCGCCAGCGATGCCGCCGTCCTGAATCACGCCACCGTACAGGCTGCCACTCGTGATCGTCAGCGTCTTCGATCCCAGCGAAACGAAGCTGCCGCCGGTGGCGGAAACCAGAGCATTCACCGACGCGCCGGAGGTCGTTTGCGAGATGTCGAACGTTGCGCCCGCACCGGGCGTAAACGTGACGCTGGCCGAGCTTGCAATCGATCCGCTGCCTTTCAGGGCCAGCGTCGCGCCCGCGTCGATCTGCGTCGCGTTGATGTAGGTGTTCACGCCAGACAGCGTCTGCGTTCCGCCGATGACCTCGAGCCCGCCCGCGCCCTGGATCACGCCGGCGAACTCGGTCGCGCCGCTCGTGATGATCAGGTTCGTGTTGCCCAAGTTGACCACGCCGCTCGAACTGCCGGCGAGCGTGGTGATCACGGCGGGAATTCCCGGATTCATCCCGGAAATATCGAAGATCGCATTCACCGTCACGATGCTTGATGACGAGATGTCGCCGATGCCCGACAGCGCCAGCGTTCCGGCCGAGACCGTCGTCGCGCCGGTGTAGCTGTTGCCGCCGGCCAGGGTCAGCGTGCCGGTGCCGACCTTGGTCAGGCTGCCGCCGGTGCCGGAGATCGAGCCGTCGACCAGGGTCGAGGTGTTGAGGCTGCCGGTGGTCAGCGTGTTGGCGCCGAGCACGTAGTTGCCCGCGCCTTCGATCGAGCCCGTTGTCGTGCCGCCATTGGTCAGGCCGGAGATGATGACCGTGCCGCCGATAGTGGTGACGAAGCGCGCGTTGCCGCCGCTGCTCGTGCCGGTGAAGCTCGTGATGCCGCCACCGTTGGTGGTGATCGTCACCGCGCCGGTGCCGCCGCTCGCGGTGCTGCTTTGCTGAAATGCCAGAGTGTTGCCGGAGGTGACTGCGAAATTCTGCGTATTGCCGGAATTGTTGATGATGCCTGTCCCGTTGACGGTGAACGGCTTACCGACGGTGACCGAATAGGCCTGAGCGGTGCCGTTGAACAGGATGGTGCCGATGGTGACGGTGCCGGTGTTGTTATCGACGGCGGCGCTTCCGGTGTTGCCGAAGGTTGCGGTTCCGTCCGGCACTGTGGGGCTCGACCAGTTCGTCGGAGCGGTCCAGTCGGTGGTGGCGCCGGTCCAGGTGCCGTCGACCGCATGCGCGGTGACGACGCCGAGGGCCGCGGTCGCCAGCAGGGTCGCCAGTGAATGCTTGATCACTGCACGCAGCCGGCCATCCATCCTTCCAGGCGCAATGATCGGGTCAGCCATCGGCTCTTCACAAATCGCCAAAGCAAATCGGGAGCGACCGAGCCCCGGCGCCAAGATCCCACGGCGTTGCGACGGGCTGCAATGAACCGGCATCCATTTGCCTAACGTTCCCGCCTATTTCTCCTGTAATTTCAGCAACCGTGGCCATTGGGCAACAATCTGTTGCATCGCAGCGCAGCGGGCAGGCGCGGAGCGGGTTGATGGCGGCGCCCATCAACCAGGTTGCTGCTTCAGAGGTTGGCGGGGCCCGTGGTGGCTGCAAGGGACTATCGATGTCGGGATGGCTGAGATCGACCGGGGTCGCCGTGCTGAGCGCATTGCTCGGCGTTGCCGCTGCCGTCGCCGCGCAGCGGTCTTACGGCGAGACGGGCTTCCTGGCGACGGTATAGGCGGCCCAGCTCTTCGAACTCGGCGCGTCCAGCGTCAGCCATGCGGCATGAGTGCCGGGCTCAAAGCCGCTCGCCGCGAGCGCGGCATCGATCTCGAACGGAAACCAGTAGCGCATATGATGCGCTTCATCGACCCGACGGATGCTTGCGCGATCGCTGTCCTCGCAGAACAAGGTGTAGTTCACGGTGACGGTCGCGGCCTGCTCGTCATGGACGGATTGCGCGATGCGGGTCAGGCGTAACGGCTTCTGCTCGATCACCTTGACCCGCGTCTCGACGCCCTGCGCCAACACGGCGCCACCATACCAATAATCGAACAAGAATAGGCCGCCCGGCTTCAGCGCGGCGTGCGCGGTGCGAAACATCGCCGCCAGCGCATCGCGGCTGGTTTGGTAGCTCGCGACGTGGAACAGCGACACGACCGCATCGTAGTCGCGTTCCGGACCGGCCTCGCGGACGTCGCCCTGCCGGAACTGAATCGGAAGCCCAGCCTGCGCGGCGCGCGCCTTGGCGCTTGCGATCATCTCATCGCTGAGATCGATGCCAGTAACGTTCCAGCCCCGTTGGGCGAAAGCCAGGGCATGCAAACCGGTGCCGCAGCCGATATCGAGCAGTTTGCCCGAAGATGTTCCATGGTCGTGCAGGCGTGCTTCGACGAAAGACGTCTCGCCCGCGTAGTCCTTGTCCCGATAGAGCAGGTCATACCAGGGCGCGTAGTCAGCGAAGACAATCACGCCAGGATCTCCTTGAGCGCCTGCGCGGAGCGCTCGATGAATGGCCCTTCCGGCGAGATCCACCCGGTCCGGATGCATTCGGCGCGATATTGGGCTTCGTTGCCGTCGAGCAGCGGCGTGCCGACGGGAATGAACGGCGCGGTCACAGATTTGGACCCTTGATCCGGATCTCCGACGACGCGACTTCCGCAAACCGTGTCTTGTCGTTTTCGCCGGAATAGGGGCCTTGCTTGATCTCGAACATCTCGATCGGCTCGAGAACATGGAAGCCATGAGCGCCGCTGCACAAGAGGATGGTGTCGCCGGCACTCAGCACGCGGCTTTCCAGATATTTCTCGTCCACCGTGTAGAAGTCGACCTGGAGCTTGCCCTTCTGGATCAGCAGCACCTCCTGGGTGTAGTGCACCTCTCGCGTCACCTTGTTGTGGCGATGCGGCTCGATGCTCTTACCCTTCGGATGGCTCATATACGCAAGTTGCTGCGACAATTCCGGTGTCGAGAAGAAATGAATACCCGGCTCGCGGAACGAGGCGCGCACGATGATCGCGTAGAGTTGTTCGCCGAATCGAACATGTTCGACGTGTTCCATCCTGAGCCTCGAGTAAAAGTGATGCAATTAGAGTGACATAGGTGTCCAGCGAGGCACTTTGGCCATTTTGGTCGGGACCGTCAAGGGCGCTCCGAAGAGGGGCCCTGCATGCGCGGGCCGGATTTAACCGATGAAGCCCAGCATGTGTTCGATCCGCGGGAAGGTATGGGCCGCGAAGGTCCTGGCCTGTCCCGCCTTCGCATGGACAGGCGTGCGACAGGCGCGCATGACCGGCCTCACGGCGAGCCGGATCGATATGCGAAGTTCAGCGTGACGCGCGAGGCCCGCAGGGCCTGGTACATCTCCACGCCCCACACTTCGCCCTCATGGCTGGCATGCAGGCGCTCGTCGTCTGTACCGACCTCGGAATTACTTGCCTGATAGTCGCTTCAGCTCCGCGCGTGCCTTCTCGGCCAGCGGATCGTCGCCATGGCGCGCGATGAACAGCTGGAACGCCTCCGCTGTTCCCTTCTGCCGAGCGAGCTCGTATTCCTCGGCAACCGCCACCGAGGGGGCGCGGGCCGGGGGAACCGAGGGTGCGCGCCCCGCCTTGCCGCCGTTGCTCGCGTTGGCTTTTCCGACCATGAGAGGTAATCCTCCGGGGGGCAGGCTGTCCGGTCCTGGAAGCGTCATCAGGGCGCCGGCCAAGCCCAAGCAGATCAGGTGGAGTTTCATGACTTCCTTTGCCAAACCGCAACGGGCACTGGAACCAGGATGGCTATCCGACTCGTACGACTACGGGACTTGATGCTTAATACGGTCTTACGGAAGAGGCCGAGTCACTTTGCCCCAATTAAACCAAACGTATATTTCTCAAGCTAGATTCTCGCGTCTATGCCCCGGATCGAGCGGGGCTTGCTGCATCGGAGATTCCCTTGGCGACCGCTGTCAACGTTAGTGCCACCAACAATGCCGACATCGATGGCCTGCTGGCGGGCACCAAGTGGTCCGGTACGATCAGCTATAGCTTTCCCATCTCGTCCGCCACCTACGCCAATCCTTATTCCGGCGGCGATGGCGAACCGACGACGGCGGGCTTTTCCGCTGCGCCGACCCAGATGCAGGCGGCGATCAATTACGCGATTGCGCTGATCAAGAGCTACACCAACGCCAGCATCACCTATAACGGCACCGGCTCCGCCGACATCATGGTCGCGCAGTCGCCGGCAGCCAATCCGACGTCTTACGCCTATTATCCTGGCAATTATGCTGCCGGTGGCGACGTCTGGTTCGGCACGCAGTACGATTACACGCAGGCGCAGCTCGGCAATTACTATTTCACGACCGCTCTGCACGAGCTCGGCCATGCCTTCGGCCTCAAGCACAGCCAGGAGACCGGCGGCGTCGCCAATGTCGCGGTACCGAGCGCGCATGACGATAGCGAATACACCGTCATGAGCTATCGCAGCTATGTCGGCGCGTCGACGACGGCGGGCTACACCAATGAGCAGTTTGGATATCCAGAGACCTATATGGCCAACGATATCCTCGCGCTGCAGACGCTGTATGGCGCGAATTATACGACTCAGGGCGGCAACACCGTCTATACTTGGAGCCCAACCACAGGGCAGGAGTTCATCAACGGCGTCGGCCAGCTGGCGCCTGGCGGTGGCGTCGGCGGCTCCGCCGATCGCATCTACGAGACCGTCTGGGATGGCGGCGGCGTCGATACATACGACCTGTCGAACTACACCACGAACCTCACTATCAATCTCAATCCCGGCGCCTCGTCGGTGTTCTCCACCACGCAGCTTGCCTATCTCGGCAACGGCCATTACGCGGCCGGCAACGTCTACAACGCCTATCTCTATAATGGCGACACGCGCTCGCTGATCGACAATGCGACCGCTGGTTCGGGCAACGACACCATCATCGGCAACGCCATAGCCAACGTTCTGAAAGGCGGCGGCGGCAGCGACACGATCACCGGCGGCGGCGGCAACGACACCATCGATGGCGGTCCCGGCACGGATACGGCGGTGTATTCGGGGAGGGAGGCGGACTACAACGTTTCCTATAATTCGGCGTCGCAGACCTTCACCATTGCCGATCACCGTGCCGGTTCACCTGACGGCACCGATACGGTCACGAACGTCGAGTATTTCCAATTCAGCGATGGCGTCGTTGCGAGCTCGACATTGGTGTCGATCACGATCGAGTCGGCGGGTGCGACGAGCCTGGTTCAGTCCGGGAGCAACTACTATTTCGACCCGGTCTCGGGGGGAACGGGACCAGAGTTAAAGTACAACGGCTCTCCGGTTGCTGCTGGCCAATTCGGCGCTGCGGTGCCGATCGGAGTCGAGGCGACTGGGTCCGGCTATGAGGTAGCCTGGAAGGTGGTTGGCGCAGATACGTATGCCGTTTGGAACACGGACGCGAATGGCAATTATCTCAACAATGCCCTCGGTGGAGTTTCAGGCAGCTCCGCCGGGCTAGAGTCGTTCGAGACGAGCTTTCAGCAGGACCTCAACGGCGACCATGTCATCGGCTTGAATATTCCGGGTACGGTGATCGAGTCGTTCGGTGCGACGAGCCTCGTTCAGTATGGGGCCAACTATTATTTCAACCCGGTCTCGGGGGGAACGGGACCAGAGTTAAAGTACAACGGCTCTCCGGTTGC